>CAMBZE010000022.1 GCA_945872425.1 Methylotenera oryzisoli
TAAGGTAAATGGGGTCAGACACGATTTATGCTAAACTTTCATACTCTTAGTTATCAAATTTAAGCATACAAGTCATGGCTCGTCTTCCAAGATACGTTGTACCTGGTCAACCGCAGCACATTATTCAGCGTGGAAATAATAGGCAAGTAATTTTTGCTGCTGAAGCTGATTACCAGTTCTTTAGGGATGCATTGATTGAAGCTGCAAAGCAACATGGGCTAATAATTCACGCCTACGTTTGGATGACAAACCACATTCATCTTTTAGCGACACCGCTGTTTGAACATAGTATTAGCAAAGTGTTTCAATCTGTTGGTAGAAAATATGTGCAATATTTTAACTTTACGTATAAACGAAGCGGCACCCTATGGGAGGGGCGTTATCGCGCAACGGTGGTGGATAGTGAACGCTATTTGTTGACGGTAATGCGTTATATCGAACTCAATCCAGTGCGTGCTGGTATGTGCCAGCACCCTGCAGAATACCCGTGGTCTAGTTACGCTTTTAATGCATTGGGAATCGTAGGGTTAAATACGCAATGGTTACAGCAGCATGAGGAGTATCTTCGACTTGGTGTTAATGCAGTGGAGCGGCAGACAGGTTATCAGGCGCTGTTTAATGCTGAGATCGCAAAAGATGATTTGATCAATATACGCGAGAGTGTGCATAAAGGATGGGCATTGGGCGGCGATAAATTTAAGGCAACAATTGCTTTGTTAAGTAATAGACAGGTGGTATCTAAGGGTGTGGGCAGACCAAAAAAAGAGTAATAATCGTGTCTGACCCCATTTTCACCATTAAACGACTTTTACATAGTAAGTAGGACTATACAGTAGCTAAACGGTCAACAGTGTCGGGATATTGCTCAACTAGTTTAATGAGTAGCGCTGCTTGGGCATTTGGTTTTGCTCGACCTTGTTCCCAGTTTTCTAAAGTGCGTGGATTGGTACGAAGGTAACCCGCAAATACAGGGCGTGATAAATGTAGCCGCTCACGTAACGCCAGCAAATCCACAGAAGTAACTTGTGGTGCGGGCTTTATTGTGACTTCATGCGTGCGTAAAGTGTGCTTTGATAATCGTGCATCAGTAAGTGCTTCAAAGCCTTCAGCTAATTCAGTAAATAAATTTCGATTTTTCATTGTCTTGCCTCCAATTCCAGCCTAATCATTTCTTTCAGTGCCTTTTTATCTTTTGCGCTTAAATCACTCATTTCATTTTTGTCGTATACAGTAAAAAGCCAAAATTGCTTGCCAGCTTCCCACCAAAAATAAATGATACGTAGCCCACTGCGTTTACCTTTGCCTCTTCTAGCATCAGCGTGCCTTAGTTTTCGAAGTCCACCTGTTCCTTCAATGACGTCACCTGCGCAAGGATGCGCCATAAGTGTATTTTGTAATGCACGGAAGCCGTCAGTAGTCAGAGCGATAACGTGAAAAGGCAGGTAACTCAACAAATAATGCTTTCATGTGTTTAGTGTACGCAAGTTACGTTTGGTTCGCAACTGTGTTGCACTTCAAACTTGAATCCGCCTAGTTTTATCGTGTAATAACCAAGCAATAAATCACGCAACGAAAGTCGTTTTAAAACGACTTTATCAGTTGTAGCATTTAGAACTGAGTTGGCCATTTACGTGATGTATGAAATACACGCAACACTTCTACCGCATCATCTTTAATGCGATAAGGCACGATGTAGGGATAATGCATAATAACTAACTCTCTTGTGCCAAACACTCGTCCTGCACGACCAATACTTGGGCGATTAGCTAACTGTTGTACCAACTTAATGATATGTGACACACACTCATTTGCTGCTTTTGGATTTTCTTGTGCGATGTAAGCGGCTTCAGCATCTAAGTTTTGTAGTGCACGTTTAAGCCACCTAACTTGCATACTTTGTTGCCAGCAACGCTACTTGAGCATCACTCGCAAAATCTCCTGCATCTGCTTCTACCAATGCCAGTTCAATCTCACTAATCTGCCAAGCCTCAATTTCCAAATATCGGTTGATTGCTTCAGCAGCTAAAAATGATTTACTTCGATGTGTAGCATAAGCTAACTTATCTAATTTATCTTTTGTATCGGTATTTATTCTTAATGTAAGCACTGCACTTCCCATTGCCATCTCCATAAATATTACGTTGTATACAATGTAATATATTTTTTACTAAACAGCAATTTATTTGTCGTTTTAAAAATAATAATCGTGTCTGACCCCATTCACCATGACCCCATTCACCATTTTATCGTGTCTGACCCCATTTTCAATAATCGTGTCTGACCCCATTTTCATGTCAGTTATCCGCAGTTAGTAAAATGATTTGATAAAAAAGTATATTGTATTTACAATGTACGTATGAACTCAATAAAATTTGAATGGGGAGTCGGTAAAGCTACAGGCAATTTAAAGAAGCACTGCATCTCGTTTGAAGAGGCGCGTACAGTATTTTATGACGAAAATGCGCGACTTATCAACGACCCCGACCATTCAGAAGATGAAGACCGATTTATTTTGTTGGGCATTAGTAGTTTGCTTCACGTACTAATTGTTTGTCATTGTTACCGTAGTGAGGGCAATGTAATTAGAATTATTTCGGCACGTAAGGCAACTAATTCTGAAACAAAGGCATACGAAAAAAGGTGAATATCATGCGCGAAGAATACGATTTTTCAAAATCAAAAAAGAACCCTTATGCTTCACAGCTTAAGAAACCCATCACCATTCGATTGGACGAAGACTCTGTCACATACTTTAAGTCTGTTTCGGATGAGGTGGGCATCCCTTATCAAAGTCTAATCAATCTTTATTTAAGAGATTGTGCAGCGTCACACCGTAAACTTAATCTTAACTGGAAGTAGTTTAGGCATCCTCACTACTAAAGTCGTTTTAAACGACTTTCACAATAACCATCAATTAAGTCAATAAGTAGTCGAGTTGGTATTCGACTAAAGCTCGACTACTTTCAGGTTGTCCAAATTAGGCAGTGACCATACACTCAAGTTATGTGTCAAAAACCACGTCATAAAACAGCCGTTATCGTTGGTACAGTCACACCAGTGCCAGGCTATCCCACAAAACTTAAAGTGTATTTGAATAACGCCTCAGCGTATTGGCAAGCCACTTATTTTGAGCAAGGCACCACCTATCGCCACAATTCCAGCCTTATCATTTTGATGCTGATTTACTCTGCTATACCGAGTTCCTGTATCTTTCTTGTTAGCGTGTTGCGCCCCATGCCTAGCTGGTTAGCGGCTTCAATGCGGCGACCGTGAGTGTGTGCCAAGGCTTTTTCAATCAGGATGCGTTCAAATATCTGGGTGCGGGTTTCCAGCACGTTTTGTTCTCCTCGGTTAAGAGCATCCATCACTTCACTCGCAAGCGCCTCTTGCCATGAAAGTATAGCTGTGGATTTGCTATTGTCGTCTTTCAGCTCCGGCGGCAGGTCAGCAATGTCTATGTTTTGACCCGGGGCCATCACGGTGAGCCAGTGGCACACGTTTTCTAGCTGGCGCACATTGCCACTCCAGTTGACTGCGCTTAGATATTTAAGCGCAGCAACTGAGGGCTGCTTGGTCTCTACGCCGAGTTCTGTCGCGCTGTGTTGTAAAAAGTGCTTAATCAATAGTGGAATATCTTCACGGCGTTCGCGTAAGGCAGGTAAGCGCAGCCTGATGACGTTGAGGCGATGAAATAAGTCTTCACGAAATAAACCATTTTTTACACGTTCTTCCAAATCCTGATGGGTGGCGGCAATAATGCGCACATTCACTTTAATGGGTTGGTGACCGCCGACGCGGTAGAACTGCCCATCACTCAACACGCGCAGTAGGCGGGTTTGAAGATCTGCCGGCATGTCGCCAATTTCATCCAGAAATAAAGTGCCTGTATCTGCTTGTTCAAAACGGCCGCGGCGTGATGCGGCGGCACCCGTAAATGCACCGCGTTCATGACCGAATAGTTCTGACTCTAATAAATCTTTGGGAATGGCTGCGGTGTTGATGGCGATAAAAGGTTTATCGGCACGCGGGCTGTGGCGATGCAAGGCGCGTGCTACCAGCTCTTTGCCGCTACCAGATTCGCCGTTGATAAGCACAGTAGCATGCGAGCGGCTTAATCGCCCTATGGCTCTAAAAACCTCTTGCATTGAGGGTGCATGACCGATGATCTCAGGGGTTTCTTCTGTGCTGATATTGCCAGTATTTTCAGAGGCCTGCCTTGTGCTTTCATCCACCGCACGTTTAATAATATCAATGGCCTGGTCAACATCAAAAGGTTTGGCCAGGTATTCAAAGGCGCCACCTTGAAATGCAGCCACTGCGCTTTCAAGATCAGAGTACGCAGTCATGATAATGACCGGAATATCCGGGTGTTTGCGTTTGATGTCGCTTAAAAAATCCAGACCGGAACCATTTGGCATGCGAATATCACTGACAACAACCTGCGGCTGCTCGCGCTCTAAAGCGTCAAGCGCCTCTCCGACAGATGAAAAGGTTTTAAACGCCAGATCTGTGCGCGCGAGGGCTTTTTCAAACACCCAGCGAATAGATTTGTCATCGTCAATAATCCAGATTGGTTTCATTGTGTTTCTCGTATTAAATTAAAAATTTATTTGTGCCATGGGTGCAAGTTTATTGCATATTCGTGGCAGGTTTAATCGCCGTTGTTTCAATCGGCAGTAAAATCGTAAAACAAGTATTGCCAGGCTCGCTTTCGCATTCAATCATGCCATGATGTTGCGTAATAAAGGTTTGCGCCAATGTTAAGCCTAAACCGGAGCCGCCTTCGCTACCCGATACCAATGGGTAAAAAATACGGTCGCGAATGTCGGCGGGTATGCCTGGGCCATTATCAATAATTTCCAGCTTGATGGCGACGCGGTAACGCTTTCTTGCCAGTGTGACTTGCCGTTCGGCGCGTGTTCTAAATGTGATTTGACTGGCAGGCGTTTTATGCGCCTGCATGGCTTGTACCGCATTGCGTGCAATATTGAGTACGGCTTGAATAAGTTTTTCGCGGTCACCAATCAGCTCAGGCAGGCTCAAATCATAATCGCGCTTGATGAGTACAGATTGTGGGGATTCTGCAAGTAATAGGCTTCTAACACGCTCTAAAACCTCGTGTATATTGGTGGGTTGATACTTGGGTACACGGTGTGGAATAAGCAACCTATCCATCAGCGCTTGCAGCCGGTCAGCTTCTTTGATAATCACTTGCGTGTACTCACGCAGGCCGGGCGACGGCAGCTCGTGTTCAAGCAGTTGCGCTGCGCCACGCAAGCCACCAAGTGGGTTGCGAATTTCATGTGCAAGATTGCGTAGCAGTTCGGCATTAGCTTGCTGTTGGATGAGCATGCGCTCTTCGCGTGCTATGCGTAGCTGCGCATCCATGGGTTGAAACTCTAAAATCAAGCTTGCTGCTGCTGATTCGATGGGGGTGACGGTACAAGTCGCGGCAAATGAGTGGTGCCGATGCGTGCTGATGATGAACTCATGCTCACGGAACGGACTTTGCTGTTTGATGGCGCTGTTAACCGCCATCATTAAAATGTCGCAGTCCGGGAATACCTCACTAATGGACAGGCCGGTAATTTGCGTGGCGCTGAAGGCAAAAATAATCTCAGCGCCAGGGTTTAAATAAACCACGCGCTGATTGTTATCGAGCAAGATGATTGCAGTAGCTAAATGCTCTAAGCCTGCAAAATGATCTGGCGTTGGTTGAACCATAATTGTATTAAATTCCAAAGTAATGCTGAATTCAGAGTTTCAGTCATATTACAATGAATAAAGCAAAAGCCAGACCAGCTTCACACAAAAGGTTGTTTTGGGGCGGTTATTTCGGAGAATCAAGCTCTTTTTGTAGTAGCTCAATATTCTTCTGGTGGCTATTAACATTCGCCTGTAAATTTTTCATTTTCTCTTCAAACTTTGGCGCGTTGCGAAAGGTGTTGCCATTAGCGCCTTTATAAACTTCTGGTTTGGATTCGCCTTCAGCATAGGCTTTTCTAGCTTGATCCAAGGCGGTTTTTTCTGAGGCTAATTCATGCTGCAAAATGTCTTTGCGTTTGTCATCACGCTGGTTTTGCGTATTTTTATCTATGCGGGGAAAATCTTCCGGGGTTGGTGCGCGTTTGTTTGCTGTGCTATTTGATATTCTGACTAATGCCTTGGCGCGGTCGCTGGAAATTGTGTTGGCATCCGGGTCCAGTTCCAAGCGTGTAGAGCCTTTTGATTTGATATTAGAGTAGGTGACACTGCCATCTGCATCTACACGCTTATAAATTTCAGCAAACGCCTGATCAGAGAGCGTGAACGCAATCAGTAATAAAAATAAGCGTTTTTTCATGGGCTTAGTTTAGTAGAGCCAAGCAAATTAGGCAACATTGTAAAAATATACAGTAAAAATATTTTCATAAAAGCCTATGGAGCTATTGGTTTGTGTCAGAACAATAAAAAAGCACGCTTGCGCGTGCTCTTTTATTGCTTGCTATTAACAGCGCATTAGCATGAGTAGTAAAGACCAAACTCAACCGGATGTGGTGTCATTCGTACTTTGTTCACTTCTTCCATTTTTAATGCAATGTAGGCATCAATCCAGTCGTTAGTGAATACGCCACCTTTAGTTAAGAACTCGCGGTCAGCATCTAAAGCTTCAAGCGCTTGCTCTAGTGAAGCGCAAACGGTTGGGATTTTTGCGTCTTCTTCTGGTGGAAGATGGTACAAGTCTTTAGTTGCAGCTTCACCTGGGTGAATCTTGTTTTGTACACCGTCTAAACCAGCCATCAGCAATGCAGAGAATGCCAAGTATGGGTTAGCGATTGGGTCTGGGAAACGTGCTTCAACACGGCGACCTTTGTCAGAATGCACGAATGGAATACGGATTGAAGCTGAACGGTTTTTAGCTGAGTAAGCTAATTTTACTGGTGCTTCAAAATGTGGAACCAAGCGTTTGTATGAGTTAGTACCTGGGTTGGTAATCGCGTTCAAGGCACGGGCGTGTTTAATGATGCCGCCGATGTAGTAAAGTGCAAAATCGCTCAAGCCAGCGTAGCCGTTACCTGCGAACAGGTTTTTGCCATCTTTCCATACGGATTGGTGCACGTGCATACCGCTGCCGTTATCGCCCGCGAATGGTTTTGGCATGAATGTCGCTGTTTTGCCGTAAGCGTGTGCTGTATTCAAAATGACGTATTTCTGGATTTGTGTCCAGTCAGCGCGTTGTGTCAAGGTGCTGAATCTGGTACCGATTTCACATTGGCCGGCAGTTGCCACTTCGTGGTGGTGTACTTCAACAGGTACGCCCATTGCTTCCAGTGTTGTACACATTGCTGAACGGATGTCGTGCAATGAATCGACTGGTGGCACCGGGAAATAGCCGCCTTTAATGCCAGGACGGTGACCAGTGTTGCCACCTTCAAATTTCTCACCTGATGACCATGCGCCTTCTTCAGAGTTGATGCTGACTGAGCAACCGCTCATGCCAACATTCCATTGAATGCTGTCAAAAATGAAAAACTCTGGCTCTGGGCCGAAGTAAGCAGTGTCGCCTAAACCAGTTGATTTTAAGTAAGCTTCAGCGCGTTTTGCCAATGAACGTGGGTCACGCTCGTAACCTTTACCATCCGTTGGGTCTACAACGTCACAAGTTAAAATGAGGGTTGGTTCATCCATAAATGGATCGATATTTGCGGTTGATGGGTCTGGCATCAATTGCATATCTGATGCTTGAATGCCTTTCCAACCAGCGATTGAAGAGCCATCAAATGCATGACCTTCTGTAAATTTTTCTTCATTAAAGTGTGATACGGGGACGGTAACGTGTTGTTCTTTACCGCGTGTATCGGTAAAACGGAAATCAACAAATTTGATGTCGTTTTCTTTTACCATTTTCATTACATTAGCCACTGACATTCAGAATCTCCTATGATGGGGTGGGTTAGAGTTAATCTGTAATTAAGTTAATAAAACTTAAAAATAAAATATAAAAATTCAATTCGATAGATTAGCAGGAAACGTGCCACTCTGAAAAGGCTTAAACCCATATTATTTTATGGGGCGCGAACATTCAATAAAAAATTACGCACCAATAAGGTGCGTATGGTGCGATTTACGCACTAATAATATGCATTGCTTGTGGGCGAATATTTTATTGAATTTAAGGCTATACTTTTAAAAACGTCTGAAAAATGAAATTGTAAATTTTAAGAGAGGTGACATGATGGGTAATCAGGAACAAATTTTAGCGTCAGCACAAAAGCTTGGCACAGAAAAAAATCTGCCATACGCAGGTGCGCTCACTCCACAAGAAGCATTTGAAATTCTGCAAGCAGGTCCTAACGCGCTATTGGTTGATGTGCGTACTCAAGCCGAGCTGAACTTGGTAGGGCGTGTACCCGCGGCGCTGAATGTTGAGTGGGCGTTTTACCCGGGTATGGTGGCAAATCCGGATTTTGCTTCACAGTTGCAACAGCAGGTAGATAAGAGTTTAACCGTGATTTTTATGTGCCGCACCGGTGGCCGCTCGCACAACGCTGCAGTGCTGGCAAAGCAGTTGGGTTATAACGCTGCTTACAATATGCTCGAAGGTTTTGAGGGGGAGGCTAACAGCCTGAAGCAGCGCACTTTAATCAATGGCTGGAAGCATGCCAGCTTACCCTGGACGAATTAGGATATGACGGATCAATATGCTGTGATTGGAAATCCAATCGCACATAGCAAATCGCCGATGATTCATGAGGCGTTTGCTAGGCAAACCGGGCAGGATATGCGTTATGAACGCATTCTGGCATCGTTGGATGGTTTTGAAGCAACGATTCGTGAGCTGATTAAGCAAGGCTACAAAGGCGTGAATGTGACGGTGCCGTTCAAGTTTGAGGCTTTTGTATTGGCAGACGCACGTACAGCGCGCGCAATGGATGCCGGTGCTGCTAATACTTTGATTTTTAATGAGCAAGGCATCGTGGCTGATAACACGGATGGTGCAGGGATTGTGCGCGATATTGAAAAGAATTTGCAGTTGCCTTTGGCAGGGAAAAGAGTTTTGTTACTAGGTGCCGGAGGCGCAGCTGAAGGGGTGCTACATCCGATATTGGCGTGTAAGCCGAGTCTGTTGACCATTGTAAACCGAAGCATGGATAAAGCATTGGCTATGGTTAAAAAAGCCGAAGCAACCAAAGCGCTCAGCGTCACGACATTGTCAGGTTGCGAGTTTAATGACTTGCCGGGCCAGGAGTTCGATGTGGTGATCAATGCAACTTCTGCCGGGTTAACTGATACCGCTTTACCAATACCCAATACCATTTTTGCCAAAGGCTGTTTGGCTTACGACATGATGTATGGCCGTGAAACACCCTTTATGCAACAGGCGCGCACCAATGGTGCAATCGTGGCAGATGGACTAGGTATGTTGATTGAGCAAGCGGCCGAGGCGTTTTATGTGTGGCGCGGTGTACGACCTGAAACAAAACCGGTGATAGAAATGGTAAGCGCTTTGTAATGTTGAGTTGGTTAATGAACGAGCATTTAGAAGCCGTACCGCTTACCTTGAGTGGTTACGTGAAGCGTGGCCTTGTACTGTTTGTGGCGTTTGTGTTGCTGTATCAGGTGTGGATATTCTTGCACATCTGTTGGTGGATTGCATTCAACCCGCATTCAAGCGCCTTTATGGAAGATCGTTTGGAAATTATTCAGGAGAAAAGGCCTGATGCCGAACTAAAGTATAAATGGGTTAATTACAACAAAATCTCCAACAACCTGAAGCGTGCTGTGATTGCCTCAGAGGATGCCAAGTTTCTGGATCATGAAGGTTTTGACTGGGAGGGCATACAAAAGGCTTATGAAAAGAATCTAAAAAAAGGCAAGATTGTGGCGGGTGGTTCTACCATTAGCCAGCAGCTCGCCAAAAATCTGTTTTTATCTACCAAGCGCACGCCTTGGCGCAAGGCACAAGAGGCGGTAATTACAGTGATGCTGGAAAATATACTCAGCAAACGCCGGATTTTGGAAATTTATTTGAATGTGATTGAGTGGGGTAATGGCGTATTTGGAGCAGAAGCCGCTGCACGCCATTATTATAAAACCAGTGCATCAAAACTCAGTGCTGGACAGGCAGCGAGGCTGGCGGCGATGATTCCTAATCCACGTTTTTATGACGCACATCAATATACGAATTACTTGAATCGTCGAACTGCGACTATACAAGCCAGAATGGCTATGGTGGAAGTGCCATAAGGGTGCTTATAATTGCAAGCCTGTCATTCAGCATTTTATTTGGGAAAGCGACCCTTTTAGAGCATCGTTTTTAAGTATTTAGCCGTGTAACTTTCGGTATTCTGCGCAATTTGCTCAGGTGTGCCTTCAGCAATCACTGTACCACCGCCATCGCCGCCTTCCGGCCCCATATCTATAATCCAATCAGCCGTTCTAATGACGTCCAGATTGTGCTCAATAATCACAATGGTGTTGCCGGCATCGCGTAAGCGATGAATGACATCGAGTAATAATTGAATATCGGCGAAGTGTAAGCCGGTTGTTGGTTCATCCAGTATATAAAGCGTGCGACCTGTATCGCGCTTGCTGAGCTCCAAGGCCAGTTTGACGCGTTGCGCCTCGCCGCCGGAGAGGGTTGTCGCACTTTGTCCGAGGGTGATGTAACCCAGACCTACATCCAGCAATGTTTGCAGTTTGCGTGCAATCACCGGCTGTGCGTTAAAAAAGGTATGTGCTTGCTCCACGGTCATGCCTAAAATTTCGTGTATGTTTTTACCTTTGAATTGAATCTCCAGTGTTTCACGATTATAACGGTGGCCTTTGCATACGTCGCACGGCACATACACATCCGGCAAAAAGTGCATCTCCACGCGGATTACGCCGTCACCCTGACAAGCTTCACAACGCCCACCTTTAACGTTAAAAGAGTATCGCCCCGGCCCGTAACCACGCATGCGGCTTTCTGGCACGCCTGCAAATAAATCACGAATCGGCGTGAATAGCCCGGTATAAGTTGCAGGGTTGGAGCGTGGCGTGCGCCCGATAGGGCTTTGGTCCACGTCCACTACTTTGTCAAAAAATTCCAAGCCGTTAATCTCGTCATAGGCGGCGGGTTCAGTGCTGCTACCATACAAGTGTTTTGCGACGATACGATAAAGTGTGTCGTTAATCAGTGTGGATTTTCCGCTACCCGATACGCCGGTGATGCAAGTGAGTAAGCCAACGGGCAGCTTAAGGGTGACATTTTTTAGATTGTTGCCCGTGGCATTGCTCATTTTGAGCCAGCGTGTCGGGTCAGGCATGGTGCGTTTTTTGTTATAGGTAATTTGTCGTTTGCCACTCAAGTACGCACCGGTCAGTGAGTTGGCATTTTCTTTAATTTGATTGGGTGTGCCCTCTGCCACAATACGCCCACCATGTTCACCCGCACCTGGACCAATGTCCACCACATAATCAGCGGCCATGATGGCGTCGTGGTCATGCTCTACCACAATGACACTGTTACCAATATCGCGCAGGCGTTTGAGCGTATCCAGCAAGCGGTCGTTATCACGCTGATGCAGGCCGATAGAGGGCTCATCCAGTACATACATCACCCCGGTTAAACCGCTGCCGATTTGCGAGGCTAATCTAATCCGTTGCGCTTCACCGCCAGATAAAGTTTCAGCGGAGCGCGAGAGTGATAAGTACTCTAAACCGACGTTAGTTAAAAATTTGAGGCGGCTACTGATTTCTTTAACAATTTTGTCCGCAATGGCAAATTTTGCACCAGTTAATTCAAGGGTGTCAAAGAAAGTAAGCGCTAACTTTAATGGCACCTGGCAGACCTCGTGGATATTTTTGTTACCCACTTTTACGTGACGCGCTTCTTTGCGCAAGCGTGTGCCTGCGCAGTCGGGGCAGCTTTGTGAGTTTAGGTATTTTGCCAGTTCCTCGCGTACCGTTTGTGAGTCAGTTTCGTGATAGCGGCGTTGCAGGTTATTTAAAATACCTTCAAAACTATGCGTTTTTTGGTAAAACATCCCGCGTTCATTCAGGTATTTGAATGCAATTTCTTCTTTACCACTACCGTTAAGCACTATTTTTTGGATAGTCTCAGGCAGTTTCTCAAAGGTAGTATCCAGGTCAAAGTGATAGTGCGCTGCCAAGCTTGCCAGCATCTGAAAGTAAAATTGATTGCGTCTATCCCAGCCTTTAATCGCACCGGCAGCCAATGATAGATGCGGAAAAGCCACCACGCGTTTGGGGTCGAAAAAGTTAATGTTGCCTAAGCCGTCGCACTTGGGGCAGGCACCCATCGGATTATTAAATGAGAATAGGCGCGGCTCAAGTTCTGCAAGTGAGTAATCACATACCGGGCATGAAAACTTGGCAGAGAATAAGTGTTCTTGATCAGTATCCATCTCTACTGCAATGGCTTTGCCTTCTGCTAAACGTAGCGCAGTTTCAAACGACTCGGCAATGCGCTGTTTCATATCTGCTTTAACTTTGATGCGATCAACCACGACATCTACATTATGTTTGGTGGTTTTTGCCAGTTGGGGCAGGGCATCTACTTCATAGATTTTGCCATCGACACGTAGCCTTACAAAGCCTTGCGCTTTGAGTTCCTCAAACAAATCAACTTGCTCGCCTTTGCGGTTAGACACAACCGGCGCCAATATCATAAGCTTGGTGTCTTCAGGCAGCGCCAGCACACTATCCACCATTTGGCTCACGGTTTGCGCTTCGAGCTTGATGCCGTGTTCAGGGCACTCCGGGTCGCCGGCGCGAGCGTACAGCAGGCGCAGGTAGTCGTGAATTTCAGTGACCGTGCCTACGGTTGAGCGCGGGTTATGCGAAGTGGATTTTTGCTCAATAGAAATTGCGGGCGATAAACCTTCAATCAAGTCCACATCGGGTTTATCCATGCGCGCTAAAAATTGCCGCGCATAGGCAGAAAGAGATTCTACATAGCGCCGCTGACCTTCTGCGTACAGCGTATCAAAGGCAAGTGAAGACTTGCCCGAGCCGGATAACCCTGTAATCACGACTAACTGATTACGTGGAATATCCAGTGAAATATTTTTTAAGTTATGGGTGCGCGCACCACGAATACGAATCAAATCCATCATGCTTTTACTAAAATTAGGGCAACCTGCTAATATACCTACTTTTATGCATTTAGCTTAATTATTTTCATGTCCCATTCGCATCACTCCACATCAGCCCTAGACAAAATGACCGCAGTAGAAATGCGTGCCACTTGGAGTCTGGCATCCATTTACGGCTTGCGCATGCTCGGTATGTTCCTGATTTTGCCGATATTTGCAATTTACGCATCAACTTTGTCTGATAAACCTAGCAGTCTGATGGTGGGTTTGGCTTTAGGGGCTTATGGCCTTACTCAGGCGCTGTTTCAGTTGCCGTTTGGCATGGCGTCAGACAAGTTTGGACGCAAGCCGATGATATACCTAGGCTTGGCAATCTTTGCCATTGGTAGCATGGTAGCCGCATTGGCCATGAATATAGAAGGCATCATTATTGGTCGTGCGCTTCAAGGGGCGGGTGCAGTTTCCGCCGTGGTGACCGCTTTAGTGGCAGACCTGACGCGCGATGAGCATCGTACCAAGGCGATGGCAGCCATAGGCGGCACTATCGGGGTGGCATTCGCACTCTCATTGATTGGCGGGCCTTTGCTTAATCAGTGGATAGGCGTGCCTGGTATATTTTTCATGACGGCGCTATTAACGCTGGCCGCGATTGCGGTGGTTAAATTTGTCGTGCCTGACCCAGTGCATAGCCATTACCATTCAGACGCAAGTGCCGCACCAGCTAAACTACGGGACGTGTTAAAACATACGCAGTTGCTGCGCTTAAACTACGGTATTTTTGCCTTACATGTAGCGCAGATGGCGATGTTTGTAGTGGTGCCTTTTGCCATTAATCAAGCCAGTGATTTAGACGTTAATCAGCACTGGTATATTTATTTACCGGTATTGCTTGCTTCTTTCGTGTTGATGGTGCCGGCGATTATTTATGCAGAAAAGCAATCCAAAATAAAGTTGGTGTTTGTGGCTGCGGTTGCCACGATGTTGCTCGCGCAGTTGATGTTTGCGGCATCAATTGATTATTTTTGGGGTATTGTGGCGTCACTGACCATGTATTTCATTGCATTTAATGTGCTGGAAGCATCATTACCTTCAATTATCAGTAAAGTTGCCCCGGCGGCGGCCAAAGGCACGGCAATGGGCGTTTATAATACTTCACAATCGCTGGGTATTTTTGTTGGCGGTGCTTTAGGTGGCTATTTGTCCCATACTTATGGATTTTCCAGTGTGTTTATATTTTGTGGCGTGATGATGTTTTTATGGCTATTATTGGCATTTTCAATGCAAGCACCACCGGCTGTTAGAACTAAAATGTACACCATGAATGCAATGGCGGAGCAAATGGCCGCTGAAGATGTTAATGTGCTTAAAGATAAGTTGGCAGGCATTGCTGGTGTAATAGAGGCGGTGGTATTGCCGCAAGAGCTTACTGTCATATTGAAGATAGATAAATCGCATGATTGGGATGGCTCCAATTTGCAAACGCAAGTGCATCAATTGTTGAGGGGGTAAAAATGGCGTCAGTGAATAAAGTAATATTGGTAGGTAACTTGGGGCGTGATCCGGAAGTACGCTACATGCCAAATGGCGAGGCGGTGTGTAATTTTAGTATTGCCACGACAGATAGCTGGAAAGATAAATCCGGCGCTAAACAAGAGCGAACTGAGTGGCATAACATTGTGATGTATCGCAGGCTTGCAGAAATTGCTGGCGAATATCTCAAGAAAGGTCGTCCAGTGTATGTAGAAGGTCGCTTGCAAACTCGTAAATGGCAGACTAAAGAAGGACAAGACCGCTACACCACTGAAATTATTGCAGACCAAATGCAAATGCTGGGTGGTCGTGATGGCGCTGGCTCAAATACAGGTTACGATGGCGGCATGGATCAAAGTGGCGGTGCTGACGATTACAATCAGGCACCGAGTCAGGGGCAAGCTAGACAGGCACCTGCGCAGTCCGCGCCCAAGCCTGCATCAAGCGGTTCAGGATTCGATGATTTTGAGGACGATATACCGTTTTAGTAGCTCTAGCAGTATAATTAAAAAGGTAGTACAACAAAGCCCGCTTTACGCGGCTTTGTTTTTTAGCCTGCGGGTGCTTTATAAACTCGCAATATTTGATTGATAGAAGTGCCCTATGAGCCCTAGCCAAAAAATCATTACCGATGATGTGCGCATCATCGAAATCAAGGAGTTAACTCCTTCATCCATGCTGCTAGATAAGCTGGCGCCTAGCCAAGCTACGACAGACCGCATCGTGAAAACTCGCGCTGAGATTCATCGTATATTGCACAGCGCGAATGATCGCCTGTTGGTGGTTATTGGCCCATGTTCTATCCATGATTACGCAGCGGGTATTGAATACGCAAAACGTCTGCAGGCGCAGCATCAAAAATACAGCGATGAATTGCTGATAGTCATGCGGGTTTACTTTGAAAAACCACGTACGACTGTAGGCTGGAAAGGGCTCATCAACGATCCGCACTTGGATGAAAGTTTTGATATCAATGCCGGCCTAGATTTGGCGCGACGATTTTTGCTGGAAGTGAATGAATTAGGCATGCCAGTGGCAACCGAATTTTTGGATACGATTACCCCGCAATATACAGCTGACTTGGTGAGCTGGGGCGCCATTGGCGCACGCACTACGGAGTCGCAAATACACCGCGAGCTAGCCTCCGGTTTATCTTGCCCGGTGGGGTTTAAAAATGGCACCGATGGCAATGTGCGTATCGCGGTAGATGCAATTAAAGCGGCTGCGAGCCCACATCACTTTTTATCTGTGACTAAAGAAGGCCATTCCGCCATTATTTCAACCAGTGGCAATGAAGATTGCCATGTGATTTTGCGTGGCGGCAAAACGCCTAATTATGATGCGGCAAGTATCGAAGCTGCGGCTAATGAATTAGCGCAATCTGGCCTCAATGCCAAGTTGATGGTGGATTGTTCTCATGCAAACAGTCAGCGTCAGTACCAGTTGCAAATGCAGGTAGTGGCAGACGTTGCAGCTCAACTGCAAGAAGGTGATGACCGTATTATGGGCTTAATGATTGAGTCGCATCTTAATGCGGGCCGCCAAGACCACACGCCAGGCTGTCAATTGGAATATGGAAAATCCATTACCGATGCCTGCCTAGGCTGGGAAGACACCTTGTTGATATTAGCTACACTGGCTGAGAGTGTGAAGGCAAGGCGCTTCAAAAATCAGCAGGATGACGACGGCTCGGAGTAACGCTGGCTTGGATAGTGAGTGACGGATGCCCGCATTGAGTGAATTGGGTTGGTTTAAGGTATAATCACGCGTTATTTAATATCAAGTTTAACGGTGATTTTATGCCTATTTACGATTATCAATGCAGCAGCTGTGGCCACAAGGTCGAAGTCATGCGCAAAATCAGTGCGGCGAGCATAGAAGCTTGCCCAGCCTGCGGTAAAGAGACGTTCTCAAAACAGGTGTCTGCACCAAGTTTTCAGCTCACGGGTAGTGGTTGGTATGCGACTGATTTCAAGGGCGGTCAAAAATCTAAGTCATCTTCAACCAAAGCCGCCGAATCCAGTTCGGCACCAGCACCGGCCGCTTGCGGCACCGGCTGCGCTTGTCATTAAAAGAATCTACAATTTAATCTGATGAAAAAATACTTTATTTCTGGTTTACTGGTTTTAGTGCCATTGGTGATTACCGTTTGGGTGCTTAGGTCGCTCATCGGGGTGATGGATCAAAGTTTGCTACTATTGCCTGAGGAGTGGCGTCCACACACATTATTTGGACGCGATATTCCTGGCGTGGGTGCAATTTTAACCGTTGTGATTGTGCTTGCTACGGGGGCGATTGCCACCAATTTTTTTGGCAAGCATCTTATTGTATTGTGGGAAAAGCTGCTCAATCGTGTTCCGGTAGTGAAGTCGGTTTACTCCAGTGTTAAACAAGTCTCAGATACGCTGTTTTCAGACTCAGGCAACGCATTTCGTAAAGCAGTGTTGGTGCAGTTTCCACATCAGGGCGCATGGACGATTGCATTTGTCACAGGCACGCCAGGTGGCGATGTGAGCAATCATTTGCATGGCGATTACGTGAGTGTTTTTGTGCCGACAACCCCTAATCCAACCGGCGGTTATTTTTTAATGCTGCCAAAAGCAGATATCATTGAACTGGAAATGAGCGTTGATGAGGCATTGAAATATATCATCTCTATGGGCGTAGTGGCGCCAGCGAATAGACCACCCAAACTTTTAACTGAATATCCAAATAAATAATTATGATGCGTACACATTACTGCGGCCACTTAAGCCGCGAACATATTGGTCAAACCGTAACATTATGTGGCTGGGCACACCGTCGCCGCGATCACGGGGGCGTTATTTTTATTGATTTGCGCGACCGTGAAGGCATGGCGCAAATCGTGATTGACCCAGATACGCCGGCAGCGTTTGCCAATGCAGAAACAGTACGTAGTGAATTCGTGCTGAAAGTGGTGTGTAAAGTGCGTGCGCGCCCAGAAGGCACGGTAAATTCCAACATTCCTACCGGTGAAGTGGAAATGCTGGCAACCGAGATTGAAATCCTCAATCCGTCACTGACGCCACCATTCATGTTGGATGATGAAAACTTGACTGAAACTGTGCGCTTGCAACATCGCTATATTGATTTGCGCCGCCCAGCCATGCAGAAAAATATGATGCTGCGTTACCGCGTCGCCAAAACCCTGCGTGATTACTTGGATACCAACGGTTTTATTGAAGTTGAAACGCCAATGCTCACGCGCTCAACCCCAGAAGGTGCGCGTGATTACCTAGTGCCTAGCCGCGTGCATCATGGTCAGTTTTTTGCATTGCCGCAATCACCGCAATTGTTCAAACAATTGTTAATGGTGTCCGGTTTTGACCGTTACTTCCAAATCACCAAATGCTTCCGCGATGAAGATCTGCGCGCTGACCGTCAGCCGGAATTCACGCAAGTGGATATTGAAACATCGTTTATGGAAGAAAACGATATTATGGATTTGGTCGAAGAAATGATTCGCCAAATGCTCAAAAAAGTACAAAACGTAGATTTGCCCGCAGCGTTCCCAAGAATGAGTTTTGCTGAAGCGATGAACCGCTACGGCTCAGATAAGCCTGATATGCGCGTGACACTGGAAATTACCGAGCTTTCAGACGTGATGCGCGACGTGGATTTTAAAGTGTTTGCCGGGGCTGCCAACATGGCAGGTGGTCGTGTAGCCGCATTACGCGTGCCTAATGGCGCGGCTATCAGCCGTTCAGAAATTGACGCTTACACCGAGTTTGTAAAAATCTACGGTGCTAAAGGTCTTGCTTATATCAAGATTAACGACATCACCAAATTGAATGAAGAAGGGCTGCAAAGCCCGATCGTGAAGAATATTCATGTGGCGGCACTGCAAGCAATTATTGACCGTACTGGCGCACAGAATGGCGATATCGTATTCTTTGGCGCAGATAAATTAAAAGTAGTAAACGAGGCGCTGGGCGCATTGCGTCTTAAAGTCGGCCACGACAAAGGTCACGTGGATGGTCGTGCGTGGGCACCGTTGTGGGTGGTGGATTTTCCGATGTTTGAACATGATGAAGAAAACGACCGCTGGGCGGCGCTGCATCATCCGTTCACCGCGCCAAAAGACGGTCACGAAGATTTGCTCACCGCCAATCCGGGTGCTTGTTTATCCAAAGCTTACGACATGGTGCTCAACGGCTGGGAAGTCGGCGGCGGCTCTGTGCGTATCCACAAGCAAGATGTGCAGTCTAAAGTATTCGATGCATTGAAAATTAGCAGAGAAGAAGCGCAAGAAAAATTTGGTTTCCTGCTCGATGCCTTGCAATACGGCGCACCGCCACACGGGGGCTTGGCGTTTGGCTTAGACCGCTTAGTGACGTTGATGGCGGGTGCAGAATCTATCCGTGATGTGATTGCCTTCCCTAAAACCCAGCGTGCGCAGTGCTTAATGACGAATGCGCCGAATGAGGTGGATGAGAAGCAATTAAGAGAGCTTCATATACGCGTTCGCACTCAAGGTGCGGCTGGATAAAATATGCTATTTGCGCGGGTTATTGCGATGAGAGTTGCACTTTAGGAGTTTGTGCCTAACTAGCAGCGACCTAAGGAGTAAGGCATTATGAACACAACCAGTCAATCCATTATTGAACAAGCAAAGCAACTTTCCGCTTTAGAGAAAATTGAAGTGGTAGATGCCCTGTTAGCCAGTGTGGATAAGCCGGATGCGGAAATTGATAAGCAATGGGCGAGGGAGGCAGAAGACCGCTTGGCGGCTTATCGGCGAGGTGAAATTAAAGTCTTGGATTTAAACCAAGTGCTGGCCAAATATCGCTAATATGCAGGTTCGGTTTCTTGAGGTTGCCCAGTTGAACTTGATGAGGCAATCGCTTATTACAATGCCGAGTTGCCCGATTTGGGCCTAGCTTTTTTGCTGGAAGTGTTGGCCGGATTGGATCGTGTTTGCCAGTTTCCAAATGCGTGGTACCCATTCTCGCGCCATGCCAGACGTTGTCAATTAAGGCGTTTTCCCTATGGTATTATCTATGCGGTAGAAAATGAAACGGTTTTAGTGATTGCAATCGGCCATTTACATAGAAGCCCAGAATACTGGCAAAATCTGATTGTACGCACCCAATAATTGAGTAAAGTAAAATGCCAGTCACAGAAATCAACCACATCAACTTGCGCTCAGACCGTGAATTGATGCACGTGCTGCGCGATTTTTATTGCGATATTATCGGCTTAAAGGTCGGGCCGCGCGTAGCGAGTACAAGCTATGGCTTTTGGTTGTATATCGGTGACAATGATGTCGTGCATCTAGCTGACTACAAAACAGAGGCGCCACCGCAAATCAATGTGCATGGTACTTACGACCATATTTCATTTACCTGTACCGATATGCCGGCGATGGAGGCGCACTTGCTGTTGCATGAAGTGTCTTACACTACACGTGTGCTGGCTAATGGGGTGCGACAAATCAATTTGAAAGACCCGGCAGGCAACGGGATTGAATTGAATTTTGAGTCTTACAAAAACGCATAAAATGCGAACTACGTGGTTAAGTCGTTGGTCTTAATATCTTAAAATAAACTGGAGGTGAAGCATGAACAATCAAGCTCAATTATGGCTGGGCAAGCTGTTAGTGGTGGTGAGCTTGTCGATCACTTTTATATCCAGCGCCTTGGCTGAGGCAGACCCAAAACTCTGGGATGTCACGAAAGAGGCGTTTTTTGCCAAGCGTGATATTCAGGAAGTGGATTTCTTGAAAATTGACGCGCCACGCCGTGCCGAGAGCGGTGCGCAGGTGCCGGTGACTTATAGTTATGACAGGGCTGCGGCAAAAGGGGTTGTGCTTAAGAAAATCTACTCGATTGTAGATGCCAATCCGATTCCGATGACGGCAATTTATCATTTAACAGATGCGCTCGGCAATTTTCAATTATCAACACGTGTGCGGTATGAAACAGATTCATTCATTCATCTTGTAGGTGAAGATGCCGATGGCAAGCTTTATATGGCCAAGCGTGAAATCCGCGCGGCGGGTGGCTGTGGCGGTATGGTGGAAAATGATGAAGCAGCGATTCGTGCGGTTGCCGGCAAAATTAAATTGAAAGTGGATGAGCCGGTTAAGTTCGGTAGCCCGGTTTCGACTACATTCAATATACGCCATACGATGCGTACCGGCTTGCAACGCGACTTGGTTTCGCAGGGCTATGTACCGGCTTTTTACATCAAAAAGGTGGATTTCACTTATAACGGTAACCCGCTGATGACGATAGATGTGGGGGTTGGCACGGCAGAAGACCCTTATTTTAAGTTTGATTTTATACCTGCTGCGCCGGGAAAACTGGAAGTAACCGCAACTGATAACGAGGGTAAGGTTTTTACGCATACGCTGGATGTGAAAAGTTAAAATGAAAGGGTATTTTTGATGAAAAGTTATCGTAAAGAGCTCTGGTTTAACCCGCCAACACGTGTGGCATTTATTCGTATCACCGAGCAGGTGCGCGAGTGTCTGCGCGAGAGTGGGGTGCATGAAGGTTTTGTATTGGTCAATGCCATGCACATTACCGCCAGCGTGTTTATTAACGATGACGAGCGTGGCCTTCATCATGACTATACGCAATGGCTGGAGCGCTTGGCGCCACATGAGCCGGTAAGCAGTTATCGTCATAACGATACCGGTGAAGATAATGCCGATGCACATATGAAGCGTCAGGTGATGGGGCGTGAAGTTATGGTGGCGATTACAAATGGCGAATTGGATTTTGGTCCTTGGGAACAGATTTTTTACGGTGAGTTTGACGGACGCAGGAAAAAGCGTGTTTTAGTGAAGATTATTGGTGAGTGATTAAGTGAATAACAAATTGAAAATGCCGGAACTTTTGGCCCCCGCTGGCGACTTGGATCGCATGCGTACCGCTTTTGATTATGGTGCGGATGCGATTTACGCAGGGCAGCCGCGTTACAGTTTGCGCGCACGTAACAATGACTTTACGATGGCCAATCTCGAGATTGGCATTAACGAGGCGCATGCGCGCGGCAAAAAGTTTTTTGTGGCAAGTAATATTTCACCGCATAACGCCAAAGTAAAAACCTATATGGCAGATATGGCGCCAGTGATTGCCATGCAACCGGATGCGCTGATTATGTCAGACCCCGGCCTAATTATGATGGTGCGTGAGAAGTGGCCGGAGATGCCGGTGCATCTTTCTGTGCAGGCCAATACAGTCAATTTTGCTACCGTGAAATTCTGGCAAAGTCTGGGGCTGACACGAGTGATTTTGTCGCGCGAGTTGTCTTTGGATGAAATTGAAGAAATCCGCCAGCTATGCCCGGAAATGGAGTTGGAGGTATTTGTGCATGGCGCGCTGTGCATCGCTTATTCAGGTCGCTGCTTGCTCTCCGGCTATTTTAATCAACGTGATCCTAACCAAGGCACTTGTACTAACAGTTGCCGCTGGGATTACAAAGTGCATGATGCCGCCGAAGATGCCGCAGGTGTAATACGCCTTAATGAATTTGACTTTAAAGCTGAGATGGAAAAATCTAGCCTGTCAGGTTGCGGCAGCCTGCCGCGCCATCCATTGGCGGATAAAGTGTATCTGATAGAAGAAAAAGGCCGTCCGGGTGAATTGCTGCCAATCGAGGAGGATGAGCACGGCACGTACATTATGAACAGTAAAGACTTGCGCGCGATTGAGCACGTGGAACGACTGATCAAGATGGGCGTGGACTCATTGAAGATTGAAGGCCGCACCAAATCACGTTATTACGTTGCGCGTACCTGCCAAAATTATCGTAAAGCCATTGATGATGCAGTGGCAGGACGTCCGTTTGATTGGAGTTTATTGGGCGATTTGGAAAATCTTGCCAACCGCGGTTATACCGATGGCTTTTATCAACGTCATCACACGGCTGAACATCAAAATTATAAACAAGGTTATTCAAGCTCTAGTCGTAGTCTGTATGTGGGTGACGTCGTTGCTTATGATGCTGAAAAAGGCTTGGCAGATATTGAGGCGCGCAATAAGTTTGGCGTGGGTGATCGCCTGCAGGTGATTCATCCTACCGGCAATCAGGATATTCTAGTTGAAGCTATGTTCAACAAAAAAGGTGAGCCGATTCAAGAAGCCTCTGGCAGTGGTTACTTTGTGCGCTTACCCATGACTGCGGGTGATTTGAGTAATGCGATGGTGGTTAAATATCTATAAATCAGTGCTTGCTTAACTATTGATATAGATTTGTAATTGTTTAATCAGTTCTTGCTGGTAACTTATTGTTTCTTTGACTAAATCACCAATTGAAAGCATGCCTATTACTTTGTCATTTTCAACTACGGGTAAATGGCGAATGCGCTTTTCGGACATAAGCGTCATGGCTTGTTCTACGGTATCATTGGTGCGGCCGAATAACACTTTATCCGTCATTACTTCGCTAATCTGCGTTGTTTTTGAAGATCTGCCTTTGAGTACAACTTCACGTGCATAGTCACGCTCAGAGAAAATCCCCACTAGCTTTTCACTCTCAAGCACTACCAAAGCGCCGATTCTATATTCGGCCAATATGACCAGCGCATCGAATACCGGACGATGCGGGGCGATTGAAATCACTTCTTTATTTTTTTTACCATCTAAAATTTGTTGTAAAGTTTTCATGATTATTCTCCGCACCAAGTATTTTAGGAAATATACACCGTATCATCTTGATGGCAAATAATTTAAGATGCCTGATGCACAAAAATACAACAATAAAAGCTTTTTTCGCCTTGTTTATTCTGACCGTGTTTTGGGGTTATAACTGGGTGGTCATGAAAAACGCCTTGCATTATGCGGACGTATTTCAGTTTGTCGCCCTGCGTACCGTTATTGGCGCGGCGAGTCTTTTTGCTATCATCATTGCACTAGGCAAGCCGTTAAGGATTAACCATATCCCAACCATCATCTTGCTGGGCTTGCTGCAAACGAGTGGCTTCACCGGGTTGTTGATGTGGGCGCTGGTGGAGGGTGGTGCGGGTAAAACAGCGGTGCTGACTTACACCATGCCATTCTGGGTCATGCTGCTGGCCTGGCCGCTACTGGGAGAAAAACTGCGAGGTTGGCAGTGGCTGGCGGCAATATTTTCAGCAATGGGCATTCTGTTCATTTTAGATCCGCTACATTTGGGCGCAGACCAATTCAGCATGTTGTTGGCGGTGTTATCTGGCGTGAGTTGGGCGCTTGCCGTTATTGTGGCAAAAAAGCTGCACAAAGCCGCGCCAGAGCTGGATTTGCTGACACTCACGGCGTGGCAAATGCTGTTTGGCAGCATTCCGGTTGTGATTGCCGCGTGGCTGGTAGCTGCCCCAGCTATTCAGTGGACAAGCTATTTTGTTGGTGCGGTGATTTACAATGCCTTGATTTGCAATGCCTTGGCGTGGCTGCTGTGGCTATATGCTTTGCAGCGCTTACAGGCGGGGGTGGCAAGTATGGCCAGCATGCTGGCACCCGTAATTGGAGTATTGGCGGCTTGGATACAGCTTAATGAAGTGCCAGATAATAGCGAGCTGGTAGGTATGGTGCTGATAGGGTTGTCATTAGTGATTATTTCAGTGGTCAGCATTAAAAAGCACACACAAATTGATGTGGCAATGGGGCAGGATTAGACGTGGTAAAATTACTTTTTTTAATTATCTTCAAGGTTAAGTAGCATGGCAGGGCATAGTAAATGGGCAAATATTCAGCATCGTAAAGGTCGTCAAGATGCTAAACGCGGCAAAGTTTTCACTAAAATTATTAAAGAAATCACGGTCTCGGCACGTTTGGGTGGCGGCGATACCACTATGAACCCACGCCTGCGTGCGGCGGTGGCATTGGCAAAAGAAGAAAACATGCCCTCAGACAATATCACGCGCGCCATTAAAAAAGGCACGGGTGAGCTAGAGGGCGTGAACTATGAGGAAATCCGCTATGAAGGTTACGGTATTAACGGCGCAGCCATTATTATTGATTGCTTAACCGATAATAAACAACGTGCGGTGGCTGATGTGCGCCATGCGCTCACTAAATTCGGCGGCAATTTAGGTACTGATGGCTCGGTTGCTTTCATGTTTAAACACTGCGGTAGTTTGGTGTACGAGCCGGGCACTAATGAGGATAAAGTGATGGAAATAGCACTTGAAGCGGGCGCTGAAGATGTCGTGACTAACGATGATGGCAGTATTGAGGTGATTACGCCGCCCGCTGATTTTGTTGCAGTCAAAGAGGTTATGGAAGCGGCTGGCTTAAAAGCGGTGTTGGCAGAAGTCACCATGAAGGCACTGAATGAAGTTGAGTTTACCGGTGATGATGCAGTCAAAATGCAAAAAATTCTGGATGCGCTGGAAGATTTAGATGACGTGCAGGATGTTTATACTTCTGCCGTAATAGAAGGCTGATTTGAGTCACGTCAGAATTCTCGGCATTGACCCAGGCCTGCGCCTAACGGGTTTTGGTGTGATTGAAAAAGTCGGTGAAAAAATTAGTTATATTGCGAGCGGTACCATTAAAACCGCGAGCGGCAAGAAAACCAGGGTTGAAGGTGAGGCAGAGCGCGAAGAACTACCAGCGCGGCTTAAAATCATCTTGGATGGCTTGTTTGAAGTGATTGACACCTATCAGCCTAACCAAGTGGCAGTAGAAAAAGTGTTTGTGAATGTAAACCCGCAATCAACGCTGTTGCTGGGTCAGGCGCGCGGTGCCGCCATCAGCGCCGCAGTGATTCGTAATTTAACTGTGGCAGAATACACCGCGCTACAAGTCAAGCAGGCCGTGGTTGGTAATGGACATGCGCAAAAAGAGCAGGTGCAGGAAATGGTCAAACGCTTACTTAATTTGCCCGCCACCCCAAAGCCGGATTCGGCCGATGCACTGGCTTGTGCAATCTGCCACGCCCACGGCGGGCAAGGCTTAGGTCGGATGGCTACGGCAGGCTTTCGCGTGCGCGGTGGACGATTAGTTGGGTAAGTGGTAAATCAACGGCCGACACTTGCTGGCATACTCAACCGTGCGCTATTGTTAACAATTATCATGTTATGGAAAACGCCATGATTGGTCGCCTAAATGGAATTCTGCTCGAAAAAACGCCGCCTTTGGTTTTAATTGATTGCAACGGCGTTGGCTATGAGTGTGAGGTGCCGATGAGTACCTTTTACAACTTGCCGGCGGTGGGCGAAAAAGTCGTGATGTTGACACACTTTGTCGTGCGTGAAGATGCGCAGCTTTTATATGGTTTTGGTAGCAGCCAAGAGCGTGCCACGTTTCGACAATTGCTCAAAGTGAATGGTATTGGCGCTAAATCAGCGCTTTCTATTTTGAGCGGGCTGTCCATTGATGAGCTGGTGCAGGCGGTCGCCTTGCAGGAAACCGCCATGCTGACGCGCGTACCTGGGGTGGGTAAAAAAACTGCTGAACGCTTATTGCTGGAATTGAAAGACAAGTTCACGATGGATGGCGTAGCCGCAATGCGTGCCAATCAACCTAAGTCTGCCAGTAGCGATGTGCTGAATGCGCTATTGGCATTGGGTTACAATGAGCGTGAAGC
>CAMBZE010000023.1 GCA_945872425.1 Methylotenera oryzisoli
TGCATTGCGACTCATTGCTTGCCGCTTGTATTTTAAAATATAGTTTAGCAAAATGGACTAATTCTCATCTAGACCTGTGGTAGGACAGATTTATGCCTGCTATTGCCCCTGCCCACGGCAAAGTGAACAGTCTGAGCGCAGCGATGCTGGTTTTTTACTGTAAACCCTTTTTTTGGTCAAGCTATTTTTATGTTTTCGCATGCCGTTGATAACAGGCGCGCCAGGCTGCCTATAAGCGCCATTCTGTAATCTTCTTTTGCAATGGAGGTGTGGACTATCCCGACTTTCCTTACCAGGGGAGCTGATGAAGCATGAAATATTGGGCACTATTGCACTTTATTTAATATTCTTTACAATACGATAAACAGTATTGTAAAGGGGGTTTTATGAGTGTCATTCCGGCAAATGATTTAAAGATTAAAGGGATTAAAGCCATAGAAGAAGCGTTACTAATCCAACCAGAAGCTTCCGTATCCGTTCGTGGTCAGGTGAAGTATGTTGTGATGAGTAGTGATCAATACCAGCATTTGCGAGAGTGCGAATTAGAAGCGGCATTGGCGGAATCGCGAGAAGATTTAGATGCGGGACGATTTGTTAAAGAGACGGTCCTGCAGCATATTCAAAGAATTCAAAAAATGAATGCCTTGCCTGCATGAGTTGGCAGTTAATATTTACTGAGCAGTACACCCGTAAGGCGGCTATGTTCATTAAGCAACATCCTGATGCCTTAAATCAGTACACTAAAACGTTAGCGTTAATGGAAATTAATCCACACCATCCTTCGTTAAGGTTGCATAACCTTCAGGGGAGGTTAAGCGGCTTACAAAGCGTATCGATCAACCTTAAATACCGCATTACTATAGAGATGATTGTGACAGACAAAGACATTATTTTAGTCAATGTTGGTGACCATCATCAGGTATATTAGTGTGCAAGCAGCGCCTCGAATTAATGACGCAGTTCGGGACTTACCTAGGGAAACGTTGATTTATTTGTCACACCGGCGTGACCGTAAAGGTCATCACCGCAAAATATATCTGCTAAAGCAGATTATTCATGCGAGAAAAGCCGGTGTCTAGTGTCTTGATTTCTCTGGATTCCGGCTTTGCGAGCATTCACTTCGTGAATTGCCTGCTTAAACCACTTCGCCGGAATGACGTATATAGAATAAATCAACGTTTCCCTAGGCTTTAGTAGGGCGGACTTAAGTCTACTATTGCCCCGTCAACAATCAATCACGTTAAATAGCCTATTGGAGCGGTGGTTCCCAACACCTTCTTGTTTGTTGGTTGGAATCGTTAAATTGCAGCCTCAATGCAGCCACTAATCAGGCGCTGTTATGGAAGCGGATTGCCAGTCTACATAAACCTTGCTTTTATATGAAAAAGTAATAAAATGATTCTTAAGTTACTTAAGAGTGATTTTATTGATGCCTAAAAGAACAAATTCAATTATAAGTGCCAGTCCTGAGGTGTTGAATGCTATCCACAGTCTCGGTCTACGGATACGTGCAAATCGCATAGCGCAAGCTTGGACGGTTAAAGAGATGGCAGGCCGCCTCTTTTGTTCACAGAACACGTATCGATCGATTGAATCGGGTAAGCTAACTTCAAGTGTTGGCATTATTGCTAATGCCTTATGGCTTTTTGGCCAAATTGATTCGCTTGATGCGGTTGCGCCTTTGCCCATCAATCTTAGCGCCACGACAAGAGTAAGAAAACAGAATAAAAAACCGAGTGCGGGCATGATTAGTGAGGACGAACGTGACTTCTGATTGCAAGCTATATGTTGGCTTAAGCGCTGTTTCGGACCAAGAAATAACAGCCGTTGGATTACTTAAACTGGTACGAAGAGGTGTCGTTGAGTCGGGTGAGTATGCCTATGGAACTCGCTACTTGGCCTTACCCATCGCCTTTGCCCTTAACCCAGACCATATGCCGCTCAAGAATGTGCCAATGCGCATTCCTGAGCGCCGTTTGCGTGATGGTGGTGCCTTACCGCTCACCTTCCGTGATGCGCTTCCCGATAGTTGGGGCAGGCGAGTGCTTGAGGCCCAATATGGGAAAAACCTTGACGATATAGATGTGTTGCTCATGACCAATGAGGATCGTCTGGGCGCCCTGGTTTTTTCCGATAGGTTGCCGATGCAAGCCTGTACATCGGACGTCAAACTGGTGCCGCTTGAGGCGATGGCGTTAGCCGTTCAACGGCTGGAGCAATCGTTGGATATACCACCCGAGATGCGCCGATTGCTTCAGCGTGGTGGCACGCTAGGTGGCGCTAGACCAAAAGCAGCCTTTGTTTATGATGATAGACGATGGATCGCCAAGTTTCCTGCACAAGGTGACGATCACGATGTTGAGTTGCTTGAATTCTGTATGCTTAAACTGGCTGCAATGTGCGGCATAGAGGTGCCAACTGTAAGGCTAGAAAAGATTCACCGGGGGCACGCATTGCTTTTGTTGCGATTTGATCGAGAGGGTCATGTAGGGCATGAGAGGCGAATTCATTATCTTTCAGCTTCCGCCTTATTGGATGTGCCTTATGAGAGCAATGGCGGAAGTTATGTGGAATTGGCGCAAGTGCTGCGCCGTATCGCTATTGATCCCGTGCATGATTTGGATCAATTATTCCGACGCATGGTATTCAACTTGATCATCGACAACACGGATGATCATGTCAAAAATCATGGCGTACTGCATGTGGAGGGTGGGCGATACAAATTATCACCTGCTTTTGATGTAGTCATGCAGCTCACTAACCTGGGTTATCAAGAGTTGGCTATTGGTCCTGGCAATAACCATTCCAAAATAAGCACTGTATTAGAGGTGGCACCTTACTTTGGAATCAACGCGCTAACTGCTGAAAATATCATTCAAACCATGTTGACAACGGTAAATGAGATGAGCGTGTCCCTTATCGAGCAATACGGGGGGGATTCCAGTCTAAAAGAGCGAGTTAGAATATGCCTTAAGCGTCAGCATGGCATACTGTACGGCTAACCGCTGCGATGATGAAATGAGGCTGGGTGGAAAGTGTATTCCGCAACATTGGGCTCGCTAATGCCACAACTATAAGTAGATGCAATTATTGTATTCACTGTGATACAATTATCACAATTAATACAGAAAGGAGTGCCTATATGGCCGTATCAATAAGACTGGATCCTGAAATAGAACAAAGGTTAGATCAATTGGCAGCTCAAACGGGGCGCGCTAAATCTTACTATTTACGCGAGCTCATTGAAGGGGGTCTTGATGACCTAGAGGATTTTTATTTGGCCGATGCAACAATGGAGAGGATTCGTAAAGGCCAAGAAAAAATCGTAAGCAGTTCACAAGCGAGAAAAGAACTTGGCTTGGATCATTAATTACACTGAGTCAGCTTTACGTCAGCTTAAAAAGCTTGATAAGTCGATCGCACTTCGCGTTGTCGACTATATGGATGAGCACGTCGCTACGATAGATGATCCAAGAACATTAGGTAAAAACTTAAGCGGTTCAAAACTAGGCGCCTATTGGCGTTATCGTGTAGGTGATATGCGTATTATTTGTGATATTCAAGACGGCGAGATGTGTGTGTTAGTGATCGAGATCGGTAACCGCCGCGAAGTTTATTGTTAACCACTTTAGATTTAAATTGGCTGCGCCCTTACTTAAAAGCCTTTCAGAACATGAGCTATAGCAGAGATTGGCCTGCTGTACCCCCATAAAATACACTCCCAATATACTTTATTTTTTACAATAGTTGTTTCTTATAATTGACAAAAATTATACATTGTATATTATAGGAAACATAATGACAGAAAATATCACAGAAAACGTAAACGACGTACTCATTAAGCTAGGCAGGAAAATACGCGCCCAACGCAAGACCCTGGGCGTTAATGCCACCGCTACCGCTGAGGCGGCCGGCATTTCTAGGGTGACCCTGCACAGGTTGGAGCGCGGTGAGCCGACAGTCAATATGGGCGCCTATGCCAGTGTTATGCTGGCCTTAGGCTTGAATCTTGCCGTTGGCACAAAAGTGGATGAAACCCATGCCGGATTTATTCCGGTACGCATTCATCTTGATGACTACCCGCAACTTAAAAAGCTAGCATGGCAGATAAAAGCGGACGCCGATCTTACCCCGACTGAAGCGCTTGGTGTTTATGAGCGAAATTGGCGTCATCTTGATCACCTCGCACTCAGTACAAGCGAGCGTCAGTTAATTGATGCCTTGCGTTTGGGGTTAGGGGAGGGCGTGGCTTCCAATGTATAGTCGCTCACATCATCAACGCATTGCACACGCGCTGCAATTGCTCAATGCGCAATTGTTGCTTGATAATAAATGCTTATTTGGGGGTGGCACGCTCATTGCATTGATGTTCGGGGAGTACCGTGAATCGGTTGATATTGATTTTTTGGTTTCAGATCTTGCCTGCTACCGGAAGCTTCGCGAGATAGTCACTGGCTCAGGCGGCATTGCTAATATTTTTAAGGAAGAAGCATCTCAAACCATCCGTTTTGGTGAGGTGCGTGCCGATCAGTATGGAATCCGAACGGCTATTAACGTGGCTGGGCAATCCATCAAATTTGAAATCGTTTTAGCAAGCGTAGGGTGTGCAAATGATTTTTTTGCACACCACTCTTCAAATGGCGTTCGTAATAATACCACCACCCAAACACACATTGCTTTCGTACACCACGGCCGATTGCCCGGGGGTAATCGCCCATTGCTTTTGTCCGAATTCAATGGCAATTTCATCATCGGTAATGCGGTCAATTTCACAAGGTGCATCGGGTTGGCGGTAGCGCGTTTTTGCGGCGTACACCCAGTTGGTGATAGGGGCTTCAGGGTCTATCCATGTCAGTTGGCCAGCTAACAGCCCGTCATTGAGCAGTAGTGGATGATCATGACCTTGCACCACGATCAGTTCGTTTTTTGCCATGTCTTTGGCTGCAACAAACCATGGTTCACCATTGCTATCGCGGCTGCCCCCGATTTTTAAGCCCTGACGCTGCCCTAGCGTGTAATACATGAGGCCTTCGTGGCGACCTACCCACTTACCTTCAGGTGTTTTGATATCACCGGGTTTGCGCGGTAGATACTTGCTTAAAAATTCCTGAAACGGTCGTTCGCCGATAAAGCAAATGCCCGTAGAGTCTTTTTTCTCTGCATTGATAAGCCCTGCGTTGCGTGCGATTTCGCGCACCTCGCGCTTTAAGTATGTGCCAAGAGGAAAAAGCGTTTTAGAAAGCTGCGCTTGGTTTAAGCGATATAAAAAGTAGCTTTGATCTTTGCTGCCGTCATCCGCTTTCATGAGCTGAAACAAGCCGGGTTTGAGTGGGTTTTCACGCACTTGCGCGTAATGGCCAGTGGCGATTGAATCTGCACCCATGCTCATGGCATGATCTAAAAAGGCTTTGAATTTAATTTCGGCATTACATAAAATATCCGGGTTTGGGGTGCGCCCCGCCTGATATTCACTTAAAAAATTTGCAAATACGCGGTCTTTATATTCTTTACTGAAGTTAACTGCTTCAATGTCTATGCCAATCTTGTCGGCAACAGATACGGCATCAATTAAATCCTGCTTGCTTGAGCAATATTCATCAGTGTCGTCATCTTCCCAGTTTTTCATGAAAAGACCCGTCACCTCGTAGCCTTGTTGCTTCAGCAGTAAAGCGGTGACAGATGAGTCCACGCCGCCGGAAAGACCAACGACGATTTTCTTTTTTTGCAATTTATTCAGATTCATAAGTGTTAAGTTTGCAGGTGAGTGATAACCGACAATGGAAAACGTTGCCCGCTTAAATAGTCTTCAATGCAGGTGAGCACTTGCGGGCTGCGCATGAGCATGGCTTTGCTGCGCATTTCATCTGCGGTCATCCATACGCAACGAATAATGCCTTCGTCAAGCACGAGGTCTGGATGGTGATGACTCACTTCTCCAATGTAGGCAAAACGCAGATAAGTAGTGTCGTTGTGCTCATGCTTCCAATGATAAATGCCTAATAACGAAGTTGGGGTGAATGTATAAGCGGTTTCTTCCAGAGTTTCGCGAATTACCGCTTCAATTAACGTTTCGTTATCTTCTAAGTGGCCGGCAGGCTGATTAAAACGGTTGCCACGGTCTGTGACTTCTTCTACCAGCAAAAACTTACCATTGTCTTCAACAATTGCTGCGACGGTGGCATGAGGCATCCATTGCATGATGTGTATCTTTAATATGAGTTTGTTGCTATTTTAACTCGAAGCATGGTTTTTAGCTTGTTTTGATTTTTAATGGAGAATCTAGGTTAAAGTGCCGATATGCGTAATAACATTGATACACCACCCATCCTTTATCTTGCCTCACGTAGCCCGCGCCGTGTGGAGTTGTTACGGCAGATGGGAATTCCTTGTGAAATATTGCCTGCCGATATTGATGAAGCGCAATTGAACAATGAGACGCCCGAGCAGTATGTTGTAAGATTAGCGCAACAGAAGGCAGTGGCGTGTTTTCAACGCTTAACGCCGGCACAACGTGTGCATCCTGTTCTGGCGGCAGACACGACAGTGGTGTTGGCTGGCAAGGTTTTGGGTAAGCCTGAAAATGATGATGATGCGCGCAATATGTTGCAATCGCTATCGGGAGGTTTTCACCAAGTACATACTGCGGTGGCGCTTGCATTTGCTGATGTGGTTGAGGTTGTAATCTCCACGACTACTGTAGAAATGATGGCGCTTTCAACCTCGCAAATTGATCGCTATATTGCCTCCGGCGAGCATCGCGACAAGGCGGGCAGTTATGGCATACAAGGACTTGCCGGAGCATGGATTAAGCGTATAGAAGGCAGTTACACCGGTGTGATGGGCTTGCCTGTTTATGAAACAGCGGCTTTATTAAGGAAGCATCAGTTGATTGCCTTGTAACCTTTAGAAATACCCTAAAAATAAAAATGAATCAAGAAAGTACAAATTGAGTGAAGAAATACTAATTAACGTAACCCCACAGGAAACACGAATCGCCATGATGGAAAATGGCGTGGTGCAAGAACTGCAAATTGAGCGCGGCTCATCCTTGGGCTTAGTCGGCAATATATATCGTGGCGTAGTGTGTCGCGTGTTGCCGGGCATGCAGTCTGCTTTTGTGGAAATGGGTTTGCAGCGCGCCGCTTTTTTACATGCCGGTGATATTCTTGAGTGCGGAGATTCCATGGCGCAACGGCCGATTCAAGAGGTATTGCGCGAGGGGCAGTCTTTGATGGTGCAGGTCATTAAAGAGCCTATTGGCACTAAAGGCGCACGACTCACCACACAAATTAGTATCGCTGGACGTTTTTTGGTGTATTTGCCACAACAAGACCATATCGGCGTGTCGCAACGCATTGAAGTTGAGGTTGAGCGTGAATTATTAAAAGCGCGCTTGCTGGGGTTGTTGCCGGAAAACCGTGTTGGTGGTTATATTATTAGAACCATGTCTGAAACAGCGACCGATGAGGAGTTGCTGGCAGATATTGATTATTTAACTAAAACCTGGATGCATATTCAGGCAAAAAGTACCACGGTGCCAGAGCGTTCGCTTATTTTTCAAGATCTGAATTTACCGATGCGCGTGTTACGTGATGTGGTGTGTGCGGAAACTGAAACTATACGGATTGATTCCGGCGAGACTTATCAAAAACTGGTGGATTTTTCCAATCTATACGCGATTGCCGCTTTGGACAAGCTTGTGCATTATCAAGGTGAGCGCCCACTTTTTGATTTATACAACATTGAGCAAGAAATTGAAAAAGCCATGTCACGCAAGGTGGAGCTTAAGTCTGGCGGCTATTTGATATTTGATCAGACTGAAGCGTTAACGACGGTTGATGTGAATACAGGTAGCTTTGTGAGCGGTAAAAATCTGTCGGACACCATTTTCAAAACCAATCTCGAAGCGGCACAATCTATTGCACGCCAATTACGCTTGAGAAACCTGGGCGGCATTATTATCATTGATTTTATTGATATGGATGAGGATTCGCAGCGTGAGTCGGTGTTGGATGAGCTACGGAAAGCAGTGGCGCGTGACCGCGCACGTACCGGCGTGAATGGGTTTACACCATTAGGTTTGGTAGAAATGACACGCAAACGCACCCGTGAAAGTTTGGCGCATATACTTTGTGAGCCGTGTGTGGTTTGCAAAGGGCGCGGTGAGCAGAAAACCGCGCAAACCGTGTGCTATGAAATTTTACGTGAATTGCTACGAGAGGCGCGTCAATTCAGTGCGCGCGAGTTACGTGTACTTGCCGCGCCTAAAGTGATTGATATGTTGCTGGATGAAGAATCTCAAAGCTTGGCGAATCTATCTGATTTTATTGGCAAGCCAATTTCACTGCAGGTTGAGTCGAGCTATCACCAAGAGTCTTTTGATATTGTTTTGATGTGAGACCTCTGCACGAAGCGGTTTTTTTGCTAAAAACCACTCTAACCGTCATTCCCGCCTATCGCGCATGAATAGCCAGCTTCAGCTGGCATATTCTGCGGTGATGACCTTTACGGTTACGCGGGAATGACGAATATTGATGTTTTTGTTATCAATTGCTAGCCAATGTGTTTCGTGCAAAAGTCTCGATGTAGTGATTACAACGTATTACTTACAAAGTTAAAAGTAAGTTGTTTTCTAGCGGGATCAATACCGTTGTCAGTAATAATTGTGCCGCAAGAATAAACACAAGCGGGCTCAGGTCAAAGTTTGCTGCTTGCGGAACAAACTTCCTCATGAAATGTAGCACCGGGTAGGTGAGGTTATTTAAAATGGGCGCGATGGGGGTGTAGGGATTGATCCAGCTTAAGATAGCCTGAAGCAGCACTGCGTATAAGAAAATTGAGAGGCTCATACTGATCACACCAATAAGCGATACGCCTAAAATCACGAACCAGATTTTGTTGCCGACAATCAGTATGGGAAAACCTTTAAGCCATAATAGACACACGGTCAGCACTAATTGCGTCATATAGGCCAGCAGCAGCGTGGAAAGGTCAAGCTTGAGGGCGCTAGGTACAATGCGACGTAATGGTTTCACCGCAAAGTTCGTCAGCGTTACAATCATTTGCGCGGCTTGCGTTTGAAAAGAAACTTTGGTGAGCTGAAAATAAAAACGCAGTAAAAATGCAAGCGTGAGTAGCCCTAGCAAAGTTTGTAGTAGAAATAAAATAGCGTTATTGAGCATGTTTGTTACCTGACAATTTACTTGGCAATTTTACTTGCCAAGCTGATCTCCAAGAAGTACAGATTTGTCCGCTGCGGCTTTTGCTGCGTTGTATATGATGCTTTTGATGTTGGCGAACTCCAAAGTCATGATGCCTTGTTCGGTGGTTCCGCCTTTGGATGTGACTTGCGCACGTAAGGTTTTAACGTTGTCAGCACTTTGTGTGGCAAGTAAACTGGCGCCAGCAAAGGTTTGTAGTGCCAGCATGTTCGCGGCTTCATTCCCCAGCCCTAATCGCACGCCGGCTTCTTGCAGCGCTTCGATAAAATAAAACACATAGGCCGGGCCGCTGCCAGAAATTGCCGTAACCGCATCCATTTTTGCTTCATCATCAAGCCATAGTGTTTTGCCGACAGCGCTCAGAATAGTGTTAGCTTGGTCGCGTTGAGTTTGGTTCACGCTAGTCATGGCGTATAGCGCTGAAACGCCTGCTTGAATTTGTGCCGGAGTGTTCGGCATCACGCGCACGATTGCATGGTAATAGTTGAGCCAGCGCGCAATATCTCCGCTTCTGACCCCTGCCGCGATTGAAACAATCAGTTGAGATTGTAAAATTTGGGTTAATTGACCACAAACTTCTTTCAATTGTTGTGGTTTAACCGCCAAAATGATGACGTCAGTGTGGTTGAATTCGGCATAAGTGTCGGTCACTTGTACATTAAAATCTTTGGCTAATTCTGTACGTTTTTGTGCATCTAATTCTAAAACCGTAATGGCGGACATACTAAAGCCGTTATTTTTTAAGCCGCCAATAATGGCGCGCGCCATGTTGCCGCCGCCAATAAAATTAATTTTCATGATCAATAAATTCCTAGGGTTTCATTTTTTGGTTCTAGCGCCAAATAGCGCGGAGCCTATGCGTACAATGGTCGCGCCTTGCGTTATCGCAATCGGGTAATCGTCAGACATGCCCATCGAAAGCGTATCCAATGCAAATCCTTTAGCCAGTAAAGCATCATAACATTGTCGCACTTGTTTGAATTGCGCCAGCTGTTGATTGATATCGTCGGTTGGTGCTGGAATCGCCATCAAACCACGCAATTTTAATCTAGGCAGCGCGGTAATTGATTGCGCTAATGCTTCTAATTCAATTGGAGCAACACCGCCTTTGCTTTCTTCATGGCTTATATTGACTTGTATGCAAACTTGCAACGGCGCCAAGTCCGCTGGACGCGCCTCGTTCAAGCGCTGCGCAATTTTTAGCCTGTCAACGCTATGTACCCAAGCGAAATGCTGGGCAATAGGCTGTGTTTTGTTGCTTTGTATTGGTCCAATAAAGTGCCATTCAATGGGCAAATCAGCAAGTTCAGCTTGTTTTTCGAGCGCCTCTTGTAAGTAGTTTTCGCCAAACAAGCGTTGACCTGCCTGAAAGGCTGCACGAATCACGGATGAAGATTGCGCCTTACTGACCGCGAGTAATTTTACTTGTTGTTGATACTGACTTGCTGCCTGGGCAGATTGGATTGTTGCGAGAATGCCTTGCAAGCGATTGCTAATGGTGGTCATGATTCCCTAAATGTGACCTTTTGTTTGACATGCCAAATCTGGTAGCTTAGCTTTGGTAAACGATTTGACCACGTACCAACGTGTATTTGTTTTTGCCTGGCAATTCAAAACCATTGAATGGCGTGTTCTTTCCCTGGCTTTTCAGTTGGGCTGCGTCAATTTTCCAGTATTCGTTCGCATCAAACAGGCAGATATCTGCATCGCTATCTAGCGTCAGGCTGCCAGCTGGAACGGCTAAAATATTAGCTGGCGCATGGGTGATGAAACTGAGTGCGCGGGCGAGAGGGATGTTTTCTTGCTGTGCCCATTTAACCGTGAGCGGCAGCAGTAATTCCAGACCGGTTGCACCGATTTCAGCTTCTGCAAATGGTGCTATTTTTGCGTCGTCATCCACCGGTGTGTGGTCAGAGCATATCGCGTCTATGGTGCCATCTTTCAAACCGGCGGTCAGTGCATCTTTGTCACGCTGTGTGCGCAGTGGCGGTTTCAGGTGGCAGTTGGCATCAAAGTAGGCAATGTCATGTTCGGTGAGGTGCAGGTGATTGACGCTGACATCGCAGCTGACTTTTAATCCTTGTGCTTTAGCCGCACGAATCATATTCACGCCCTCAGCAGTAGATAGACGACTGATGTGTACTTTTGCGCCTGTTTCCTGCGCGATACGTAATATACTTGCCAGTGCGAGCGCTTCTGCGGCGCTAGGAATGCCTTTGAGGCCGAGTCTGGTGGCTACTTCACCGTCATGCGCCACACCATTGGCTGCCAAGAATGGTTCTTCAGCATGCAGGAATAAAGTAAAGCCAAACGTCGCTGCGTATTCCATCGCGCGCCATAATACTTGCGTGTCAGTAATCGCTTCGTTCGCTTGTGAAAACCCTACGCAGCCTGCGGCATAGAGTTCGCTCATCTCCGCAAGCGCTTTGCCTTGTAGTTGTCGTGTAACGGCGCCTAGTGGGTAAACATGTGCCAGCCCATGTTGTTTGGCGCGGTGTTTGAGCATTTCGACTAAGCCAGGCTCGTCAAGCACAGGGTCGGTGTCTGGGGGGCAGGCTAGGCTGGTTATGCCGCCCGCAACAGCGGCTTGCAATTCGCTGGCTAATCTTGCTTTGTACTCTTCTCCCGGTTCGCGTAACCTGGCTGACAAATCTACTAGGCCAGAACAAACGATTAAATTGCTGGCGTCAATGGTCTGGTTAGCGATAAAGCCGTCCGGCGCTTGTCCAATACTTAAAATCTTGCCTGCGGCGATAAAAATATCCAGTTTGCTATCAATGTTGTTTTTTGGGTCAATCACATGACCGTTTTTTATGTGTATTTTCATTGCACACCTCCGCCTGCCAGTATGGCCATCACTGCCATGCGAATGGCAATACCGTAAGTCACCTGCGGCAGAATCACCGATTGTTTGCCGTCAGCAACGCTGGAATCGATTTCCACACCACGGTTCATCGGGCCGGGGTGCATTACAATCGCATCGGGTTTGGCGAGGGCGAGTTTTTCCTGGGTGAGGCCGTAAGTTTTGAAATACTCTTGCGCGCTTGGTAACATTGCGCCGCTCATACGCTCGTTTTGCAGGCGTAACATCATCACCACATCAACATCTTTTAACCCTTCATTCATGTCGTGGTACACATGAACGCCCATTTTTTCGACTTGTGCCGGCAGTAGCGTTTTGGGGGCAATGACGCGCACTTCAGGTACGCCTAGGGTAGTGAGGGCGTGAATTTCGGAGCGTGCCACACGCGAGTGCAGCACGTCGCCCACAATGGCTATTCTTAAGTTGTGCAGATCCGGCTTGTATTTTCGTATGGTAAATACATCGAGTAAGCCTTGCGTGGGGTGCGAGTGGCGACCATCCCCTGCATTGATCACATGAATGTGCGGGGGTACGTGTTTGGCAATCAGGTGCGCCGCCCCGGACTGTGCATGGCGCACCACGAACATATCAGCATGCATGGCAATCAGGTTGTCGACCGTGTCCAGAATGGTTTCGCCTTTTGATTGCGAAGAGGTGCCCACATTCAGGCTAATGACATCGGCAGATAGGCGTTTTGCCGCGATTTCAAAGGTGGTGCGGGTGCGGGTGCTATTTTCAAAAAACAGGTTGCATACGGTTTTTCCGCGCAATAAAGGCACTTTTTTAATTTCACGTTCTGTCACCCCGGCAAAGGATTCGGCGGTGTCCAGGATTTGATTCAGTATTTTTTTAGGTAGGCCTTCAATTGAAAGCAGGTGTCGCAGGTGGCCGTCAGTATCGAGTTGAGGATTATTCATGCTCTTGTGGTCTCGCGCTGTTGTTTTGAGGAGTAAGTTCTAACGCTAAACTGCCGTCGGCTAACTGCGTTAATTGTAAGTGCTGCGAGGCATTTAGTAGGATATCTGCCGCGACAATTTGCGGGGCAATCGGCAATTCGCGTCCGCCACGATTGACTAATGCGACTAATGTAATGCTGGCAGGGCGACCGTAATCAAACAGTTCATTCATCGCGGCACGGGTAGTGCGGCCGGTATAAAACACATCATCAATCAGAATAATATGTTTATTTTCTACATCAAATGAAATTTGACTTGGGCGATTTTTTGCTTTCAAACCACGCAGGGCATAGTCATCGCGATAAAAAGCAACGTCTAATGTGCCATGTTCAATACCGTGGGTGACGATGTCGTTTTCTAGCAGTGCCAGCAATTTTTGCATAAGCCAAACACCGCCGCTATGAATGCCGACCAAGGCGGTGTTTTGTCGCAACAAGGGTTTAAGCTTCTGTGCCAATAGGCTGAGCAGCACTTCGGCATTTGGCAATTCAGAGCTGTCCAGGTGTTTATTGTTAGCAGTCATGCTGTTATTTTACTGAATATTCCTCATTACTTGTAGTTCTTATTGATAGAAGTAACCTTTAACCTTGAAATCATCCCGATTAAAGGTTATCAAAATAGCTCTGCAATATGGTTTGTGCCGCCACTTGATCCAGCATTGCCTTTTGCGCGCGCCCTTTGATACCGGTTTCACTTAATAAGCGGCTTGCTTCAATCGAGCTGTAACGCTCATCAATGAGCATCACGGGGATGTTAAAGCGGCCGTTAAGGCGTCGTGCGAATTTTTTGCATAATTGGGTCACGGCATGTTCAGTACCGTCCAAGCTTAATGGCAGGCCAACCACCAGTAGTTTGGGCTGCCATTCGTTCACCAGGTCAGTGATGAGCTGAAAGCGTATTTCATTACTTTCGTTATCAATGGTGGTCAGTGGGTTGGCTGTTGCTAGTAAATGTTCACCCACAGCAATGCCGATGCGCCTTTCACCAAAGTCAAATGCCAGCACGGTGCCGGATTGTGCGCTGGTTTTTTCATAAACTTTTTCGTTATCAATCAGTTGCATATGCCCTGTCGTTGGCATTAGGCATGCCCTGCCACACCTGACAGCATCGCAGGATCAAAGCCTAACAATGCTATCGTAGTGTTGAATTGCTCTTCAGGTGGTGTTTCAAATAGGATCTTATTGAGCGTGTCGGTATCTTTAGCTTGTACCGAAAGCCAGGCATTATGCGCTATTTCTTGCTCAAGTTGGCCGGATGCCCATCCGGCATAGCCTAGCGTGAGTAGCGTTTTGCCAGGGCCGACACCCAGCGCAACCGCTTCCAGAATATCTTTTGATGTAGTGAGTGCGGTTTTATCGCAAATGGTAATGGAGCTATTCCATTCTACGTTTGTTTCGGCACCGACGGGGTGCAGCACAAAGCCGCGCTCGGATTGTACCGGGCCGCCATTCAGTACCGGTTTGTTTGCAATGGCGCTGTTTTCCAACGACACGTTGATTTTTTCAAATAACACTTCGTAGGTCATGTCGGTAGGGCGGTTAATGACGATGCCCATTGCACCATCCTGATTATGGGTGCAGATAAAAGTGACGGATTTGGCAAAATAAGAGTCTGCCAATGTTGGCATCGCGATAAGAAAGTGACCGGTAAGGTTAATGTTTTCGAGTGGCATCGTTATTTGTTTGCACCGGCTTCTAAATAGCCGGTTACTTCCAAGCCAAAGCCTGCCATGCTCGGCATTTTGCGTGGGTTAGCCATGAGTTTCATTTTTCTGACATTGCAATCGAGCAATATCTGCGAACCAATACCGTAAGTGCGTAGTTCCTGGTTGATGCGGATAGGTTCATCTGCGCCTTTAATGCGCTCAACAATAGTTTCGCCGCTTTCTTGTTGATGCAACAATACTATTACCCCCGTTTCGGCATTGGCAATGGTTTGCATTGCTTGCAAGGTGTTCCAGCTATGCGTGCAGCTAGTGCTATCAAGCAGGTCGAATAATGAAAGCGGTTCGTGTACGCGCACCAGCACTTCCTGCTCTGGCATCGGTGTGCCTTTGATTAAAACGAGGTGCGTTTCTTTGGCGATTTTGTCGCGATACGCAATCAGCTTCATTTCACCGTAAGGCGTTTGTACCGTGCGTTCTGCAACGCGTTCAATCAGACTTTCTGTTTCGGCGCGGTGGTGAATCAAATCCGCAATCGTACCGATTTTTAAGCTATGTTCAGCGGCAAAAGTCATTAAATCAGGCAGACGCGCCATGCTGCCATCATCTTTTAAAATTTCACATATCACGCTGGCGGGTTCCAGACCTGCCAATTGCGCTAAATCGCAACCCGCCTCGGTATGACCTGCCCGTACTAGCACGCCGCCATCCACCGCCGTTAGTGGAAAAATATGCCCGGGACTGACGATGTCGTGCGGTTTAGCGACTTTTGCCACCGCAGCTTGAATTGTGCGTGCGCGGTCCGCAGCAGAAATGCCCGTGGTAACGCCTTCAGCCGCTTCAATCGAGACGGTGAAGTTAGTGCCCATGCGCGCGCCGTTTTTTTGCACCATTTTGCTTAAGCTTAATTGATGACAGCGTGACTCTGTCAGCGTTAGGCAAATCAAGCCACGCCCATGTTTAGCCATAAAGTTAATATGTTTTGCGGTGGCAAACTCCGCAGCTAACACCAAGTCGCCTTCATTCTCGCGGTGTTCGTCATCCACCAGCACCACCATGCGACCTTGCTTGATTTCTTCAATAATTTCTTTGGCCGGGCTGATGTGATTATGCATAGGGATTTCGGGTTGATTCATGATTGCTGCCATTCTGTCATGCGCTCTACATAACGCGCGATTTGATCCACTTCTAAATTAACGAGGCTACCTGCAACTAGCAGGTTTAATGTGGTGTTGTCCAGCGTGTGCGGGATTAAATTGACGCTGAATTCGTCGCCAGTGACGGTGTTTACGGTCAGGCTCACGCCGTTTGCGCAAATAGAGCCTTTGACTGCAATATACTTGGAAATGGCGTGTGGTGCGCGAATGTCAAGTCGCCAGCATTCGCCTAGCGACTCAAATGCAATGACTTCACCCGCGCCATCCACATGTCCGCTTACTAGGTGGCCTCCCAGTCGGTCAGATAGGCGTAGTGCTTTTTCTAGATTAACCGGATGAGCGTATTGCAACCCTTTGGTGACCGATAGTGTTTCTTTTGAAACATGCGCCTCAAAATGTGCAATGCTTAGGTTCACGACGGTTAAGCAAACGCCGTTCACCGCGATGCTATCGCCTAATTGCACATCGCTCATGTCGAGCTGCTGGCTTGTAATGGCAAGGTGCATATCTTCGCCAATTGGAGTGACCTGTGTGATTGCACCGACTGATTGAATGATTCCTGTAAACATGGGTAAATTTTAACAGATAACCCTCGTCAAAAATTAGAAGCCTGCTAAAATCTGCGTTATGAAATCTATCCCTTATGAGTTGTTTGTCGGCTGGCGCTACACGCGTGCCAAGCGCAAAAATCATTTCATTTCATTCATCTCGCTTACCAGCATGATAGGCATCGCGCTTGGCGTGGCGGCATTGATCGTCGTGTTGTCAGTGATGAACGGTTTTCAAAAAGAGCTGCGTACGCGCATTTTGGGCGTAGCTTCACATTTGGAAATCACGGGGGCCAACAATCAACTTGCAGATTGGCGGCGTGTTGCTGAGTTTTCAATCAAGCAGCCGCATGTATTGGCAAGCGCGCCTTATATTACAGCGCAAGGCATGCTGAGTTATGGTCAAGGGGTGCAAGGCGCGATTATTCGGGGCGTAGAGCCCGGCGCTGAAGACAAGGTGGCCGATTTAGGTCGCCACATGAAAGTAGGCGGTCTAAGTGACTTACGTGCCGGAGAGTTTGGCATTATTCTAGGCGCGGATTTGGCCTATGCGCTAGGCGCGCAAATTGGCGACAAAGTGGTGGTGATGGCACCACAGGGGCAATTTACCCCTACCGGCGTGGTGCCGCGCTTAAAGCAATTTACCTTGGTGGGACTGTTCCAAATTGGCATGTATGAATATGATGCGGGCTTGGCGCTCATTCATATGGATGATGCTGCCAAGTTGTACCGTATGGGTGAAAACGTATCTGGTGTGCGTTTGAAGCTGAAAGATCTATTTGATGCGCCGACAATTGCTGCGCTAATGTCTGAGCAGTTGAATCATGCGCCTAATCCGTATGGCAATTATTATGTGACCGATTGGACTCAGCAACATGCCAATTTCTTTCGCGCGGTGCAAATGGAAAAGCGCGTGATGTTCATTATTTTAACCTTAATTGTTGCCGTAGCTGCTTTTAACATTGTCTCCACACTAGTCATGGCGGTGACCGATAAGCGCGCAGACATCGCGATTATGCGTACTTTCGGCGCCAGCCCAAGCAGTATTATGAAGATTTTTATGGTGCAAGGTGCGCTGATCGGCATCATTGGCACAGTGTTAGGTGCGTTTTTCGGCATATTGATTGCGCTGAACATCGAAACCATTATTCCGTTTATTGAGCGCTTATTCCAGGTACAGTTTTTAGCAAAAGATGTGTATTACATCAGTGACTTGCCATCTGATTTGGTTTGGTCAGACGTCATCACTATTGTGAGTGTATCTTTTGTATTGAGCTTGTTGGCTACGATTTACCCAAGCTACAAAGCCAGTAAAATCAACCCTGCCGAGGCGTTACGCTATGAGTAATATTGTATCTTGCCTTAGCTTAAACAAGACTTACCAAGGTTTGGATGTTGCCGTGCTGAATGGCATTGACTTAAACGTGAGCGCGGGTGAGCAGGTCGCTATTGTGGGTGCATCCGGTTCCGGTAAAAGTACGCTGTTGCATTTGCTCGGTGGCTTGGATGCGCCGACGAGTGGTGAAGTGCATATTCTCGATAAAAACCTCGCACGGTTATCTGAGTCGCAAAAGGGTGATTTACGCAATGAATCACTCGGATTTGTGTATCAGTTTCATCATTTACTGCCAGAATTCACCGCGCTGGAAAATGTTGCTTTGCCACTGCTCATTCGTCGTGTAGTACGCGAGCAAGCGTTAACCATAGCAAGTGAAATGCTGACCAAAGTTGGCTTGGCGCACCGCTTAGAGCATATGCCGGGTGAGCTTTCAGGCGGAGAACGACAACGCGCCGCCGTGGCGCGGGCAATGGTGACGCGGCCTAAATGTATTCTTGCCGATGAGCCAACAGGTAATCTGGATCGTCAGACTGCACACGTAGTATTTGATTTATTGCTGGAAATGAACCAAACCCAGCATGTGAGCTTGGTCGTGGTGACGCATGATTTGGAGCTTGCAGCAAAAATGCAGCGGCAGTACCGTCTAGTGGACGGCCAATTAGCCTTAATTTAACGCATGATTTTCTTCGCACTGGCTTTCGTTCTCGGTGCTTTTTGTTTGCAGCAAATGCCGATACTGCCCAGCTTGTACTGGGCATTTTTGTTACTTCCGTTTATTGTTTTCACCTGCAGACTTTGGCGCTCAACACAGCCAGCTTCACATTCTGTTAAGCCTCTTTTATTGAGTATTCTGGGGTTTTTGTTCGGTTTCTTTTGGGCGGCCACTTACGCGACTATCAGGCTCGGCGATGCTTTGCCACATGACTGGGAAGCCAGGCCGATTGAACTGATAGGTGTGGTGGCAAGCGTGTCAGAGTTAACGGAACGTGGCGAGCGTTTTCATTTTGATGTTGAACGCGTGCTCACTGATGGCGCAACCGTGCCACGACATATTTTGCTTGGTTCTTATCCGCCCAATAGCTGGAGCAGGGTGCAATTATCACCGCAGACTACACAATTTAAAGCGGGTGAGCGCTGGCAACTTACGGTGCGTCTAAAGCGACCGCACGCCACACAAAACCCGCACGTTTTTGATTTTGAGGCGTGGATGTTGGCTGAAAATATACGCGCTAAGGGCAGCATTAAAGCGAAGGCGAATAATAAAAAACTACAAGATTTTGTCTGGAAACCTCAGTATGTGGTTGAGCATGTTCGGGAGCGAATCAAGCAGCGTATTGCATTGGTTCTGGTAAACAAACCTTACAGCGGCGTTATTCAGGCGCTGGTGATGGGTGACGATAGCCAAATTAAAGCCGATGATTGGCAAGTGTTTTTAGATACGGGCACTTCGCATCTCATGAGCATTTCGGGGTTGCACATTACCATGTTGTCTGGCTTGGCATTTGGGTTAATGAGTTTCATCTGGCGGCGCATACCCAGGCTGGCAACGCGCTTGCCTACACGTAAAGCGGCTACTTTTGCTGGCGTGATTGCGGCGTTAATTTACGCGCTGATTGCGGGGTTTTCTGTGCCTACGCAGCGCACTTTGTATATGTTGCTGGTATTCGCATTTGCGTTGTGGTCAGGGCGGCAGTTGGTAATTTCTCAAGTATTGGCGTTGGCGTTGTTCGTGGTGGTGGTCATTGACCCGTGGGCAGTCATTGCGGCTGGTTTTTGGTTGTCTTTTGGCGCGGTTGCTATGCTCAGCTTTGCTTTAGGCGCGCGCATTGGTCAAGGACATTGGTTAAAAGTGGCAGTGCAAACGCAGTGGGCGGTGACAATTGGTATGTTGCCATTATTACTGATCATGTTTCATCAGGCATCTATCGTTTCGCCCATTGCCAACGCCTTTGCGATTCCTGCGATTAGTTTTGTGGTAACGCCCCTCGCTTTATTCGGCAGCTTTTTGCCTATTGATCTGCCACTGAATTTATCGTATCAAGCGTTAGATATTTGTATGAGCGCGCTTAAGTGGTTGAATCAACTGCCGAGCGCGGTTTGGCGGCAGCATGCCCCGGCAACTTGGACATTACTGCCTGCGCTGCTCGGTGTCATTTGGTTACTTTTACCGCGTGGTGTGCCCATGCGCTGGTTGGGGTGGGTAGGCTTTTTGCCGATGTTGCTGGTTGCGCCGCAACAGCCAGCCATTGGGGATATGAAAGTCAGTGTGCTGGACGTAGGGCAGGGCTTGAGTGTGGTGGTGCAAACGGCAACGCATACGCTGTTGTATGATGCGGGTTCAAAATATAACGAGCAAAGCGATGCCGGCGCTGGTATTGTAGTGCCGTTTTTGCGGAGTGCGGGGGTCAACAAATTAGATGGCTTTGTGGTAAGTCACAATGATATTGACCATAGCGGCGGCATGGTTTCAGTATTGGCGCAGATGCCGCTTGATTGGCTGGCAAGTTCACTGCCTGATACATTGGAATTTAGCACCAGTGTCAAGCGCATGAAATGTTACGCAGGGCAGCACTGGACTTGGGATGGCGTGAAATTTGCAGTGCTACACCCTCAGTTGGAAAGTTATACCGATGCAACCATTAAAGATAATAATCGTAGCTGTGTGCTTAAAGTTACCAGTATGTCAGGAAGCTTATTGCTGACAGGGGATATAGAAAAAGAAGCTGAATTGGCTTTGGTTGCACAGGTGGCGGAGCAGCTGAAAAGTGACGTCATGCTTGCGCCGCATCACGGTAGCAAAACCTCATCCTCGGCAGAATTTATTGAGGCAGTGGCTCCGGCTATTGTTGTATTTACTTCGGGTTATTTGAACCGATTCAAGCATCCCGTTCCGGCCGTGGTGGCGCGTTATCAGGCAGTTAACGGCTTTACGTTTCGTTCTGATTATCACGGAGCTATCGAGTTTGATTTTAACTTCAACGCTACAGAGGGTGGGCAAATCAAGGCGGTAGGCTGGCGCCTACAAAATAAACGGTATTGGCATGACAGTTTTAATTGAAAAATTTTGATCGAAGCGAAAAGCTTATTTATAAAACCACTTCAGTAGAAGCTTGCCCAAAAGCAGACTACAGGCTAAAGTATCGCAGGGGCTGATTCGCCCCATTTTATAAAGAATTTTTAATAGTATTTAAATTAGGAGTTGCACTGTGTGGCAAATTATTTTAGCAGCTGGCTGGCCAATTTGGCCACTTATCATTGCATCAATCATTGCGGTGGCAATCATAGGTGAGCGTTCTCTCGCGTTACGTGAAAATAGCGTAGCCCCTAAAAATTTACTGCCAGAATTACAGGCATGGCTGGCAAAAGGGGGCATCACTAAGGAAACAATCACTCGCTTGGAGCAGCACTCTTTGCTGGGGCAGGTGTTTGCAACGGCATTATCTAACGCTAAGCACTCACGTGAGATCACCAAAGAGTCGATTGAAGAAACAGCGCGTGCTGTGGCGCATCAATTAGAAAAATATTTATCGATACTTGGCACCATTGCAACCGTTTCACCCTTGCTGGGTTTATTGGGCACGGTGATTGGCATGGTCGAATTGTTTGGTGCATTCACTGCGACTGGTCATGATGTTGCTCAATTCGCGCGCGGTATTTCTGTGGCACTTTACAATACTGCTGCGGGTATTGTCGTAGCGGTACCTGCAATGATTGCTTATCGCTTTTTCCGTTCCAAAGTGGATGCCTTATTATTGGAAATGGAGCAGCAGGCACTTAAGCTGGTCGAGATTATTCACGGTGAAAGAAATTAAATTGCTTGCTATGTCTGTATGCGTAAAATGAATGTTTAAGGAATACAAATGAATTTTCAACGTGGAAAACGTCACGAAGATCTGGAAATGAATCTTGTGCCGTTAATTGACGTGTTATTGGTCATCATTATTTTTATGGTGGTGAGCGCTACCTTTGCGCGTACCAACGAGCTGAAAATCAATCTGCCAACAGCTGAGGCGAACGTGCCGCAGGAAAAGCCGGTCATGATTGAGGTGGTGGTCGATGCTGCCGGTCAATATGTTGTAAATAATAAGCGATTAACTGACCGCACGGTGCAGGGGATTGGCGTTGCGCTGCAGGCGGCGGCTAGCGGTGAAAAAGAGCCTGTGGTTGTGATTAATGCGGACGCCAATGCTACACACCAATCGGTAGTTAATGTGATGGAGGCTTCGCGTGTGGTTGGATACACGCATATTACGTTTGCGACGCAAGCTGGTAGCGGTAAGTAATTCAATTCAACCTTGAAGCCGCCTCAAGTTATACCAAAAATAATTCAGCTAAATTGCCTTCAGTTAATAATGGCTAATTGGTTCCAAAAGCAGTGGCTAGGCTTTTCACTTTGGCATATCTTGCTTATTCCACTTTCCTGGATTTTTGGTGTCATTGTCAGCGTTAGAAAATGGCTCTATAAAAACGGCTGGCTCAAAAGCGTTCGTTTAAGTGTTCCAGTCATTATTGTCGGTAACATCAATGTCGGCGGCACCGGCAAAACCCCGCTTGTTATCTGGCTTGCAGAGCAATTGCAGCTCGCAGGATACCGGCCAGGAATTATTAGCAGAGGTTACGGTGGGCACGCCAAGCAGGTGGCAGAGGTGTTTTCAACTAGTGCGCCAATTGCAGTGGGAGATGAGCCCGTGTTGATTGCCATGCGTACGGGCGCCCCTGTGTTTATTGGGGTAAATCGCGTTGAAGCTGGTCAAGCCTTGTTAGAAGCATACCCGGAATGTAATGTCATTATCAGCGATGATGGTTTGCAGCACTATCGCTTGCAACGTGATGTGGAAATTGTTGTGTATGACAGTGCAAAGGGTTTTGGTAACAATGCGCTACTGCCTGCAGGGCCTTTGCGTGAACCACGCGCCAGACTAAAAACAGTTGATGCGATAGTCAGCAACGGTAGGGCGCAACCTAACGGCGGCCTGTCAGAGCATAAGTCAATTGAAATGCAACTTGAATCGGCAGTCTTTTACAACCTCATCGATCATCAAATCAAGTCGGACACATCTTCATTTGCACATAAAAAAGTCACCGCAATTGCCGGTATTGGCAACCCTGAGCGGTTCTTTCAGCAATTGCGCTTGATGGGGTTGGACTTTCAAAGTAGAGCTTATTCTGATCATCATGCGTTTAACGCGCAGGATTTTGACGACATGAAAGCGGATGTTGTGCTGATGACAGAAAAAGACGCAGTCAAATGCAAGTCATTTGCCGCGCCTAATTTTTGGGTGTTGCCAGTGAATGCTGTGATAAATAACGAATTATTGATTATCATATTAAATAAATTGAATAAGTTGAGAAAATAAATGGATACAAAACTCCTGCAGATTTTGGTTTGTCCGGTGACTAAAGGGGCGCTAGTTCACAACAAAACCACTAATGAGCTGATCTCAAAATCAGCGCGCTTGGCATACCCAATTCGAGATGGCATCCCTGTCATGCTGGAAGAAGATGCGCGCAAATTGTCGGATGACGAAGAAATTGCATAGTGCCACACAAAAGACACCAGAATTTTATGTGGTGATACCGGCGCGCTATGCCAGCACAAGGTTGCCTGGTAAGCCTTTGCTTGATATTGCCGGTAAGCCTATGGTGGTATGTGTGGCTGAGCGCGCCAGAAAAAGTGGCGCGAAGCAGATTGTTGTTGCAACAGATGATGTGCGCATTATGAATGCGGTGAATCAGCATGGCTACGCGGCGATCATAACTAGAGCGGATCATGTAAGTGGTACCGACCGTATTGCAGAAGTGGTGTTGCATCAAGGTTGGCAAGATGACGCCATTGTTGTCAATGTGCAAGGGGATGAGCCGTTGATAGAGGCTTCGCTTATTGTTGAGGTTGCCGTGAAATTAGCGAGCAGCTCGGAGGCTGTGATGGCTACAGCATGTCATCCTATTCGCAGCAAATCAGATTTTATAAATCCTAATGTTGTGAAAGTGGTTTTGGACGGGCAAGGGCATGCCCTGTATTTTAGTCGCGCGCCCATCCCATTCCCTAGAGATGCTTTTGTCAGTGGCGCTGAGTTGCCACTAGAGTTGCCAGCGTATCGGCACGTAGGCATATATGCTTATCGCGCGAGTTTTCTAAAGCAATATGCCAATATCCCGCCAGCCGCAATTGAGCAGTACGAGTGCCTTGAGCAGTTGCGCGTGCTGCACCAAGGTTACAAAATCGCCGTTGCTGTTACTGAAAATGCGCCTGCCACAGGTGTTGATACTGAAAGCGATTTAGCCTACGTCCGTAGCCTAATGCCCTGATACATAAGGGTTACCCTAAATAACATGTAATGCACATGCTAGATTTATCACAAAATCTCGTAATAGTTCTTGCGATAAGTGCGGGGGTTTGCTATAGTCTCACCTCTCGGCGGCAAGTACGTCGAATCGGACGCGGGATGGAGCAGTCTGGCAGCTCGTCGGGCTCATAACCCGAAGGTCACAGGTTCAAATCCTGTTCCCGCAACCAATAAATCCAAGTGCGCAACACTTTAGATTTTAGAGGTGCCCGAAGTGGTACAGCTAAGATTTTAATTGCAAAAAATACACAATGTTAATGACGAATTATTTCAAAATTAGCATTGACGGGTAAAGAAACCTCTGTATAATGCGCACCTCGTTAACGCAAAGCGGTGGCGAGCGAACTGAAACGAAGTGATTCACTTTGATTTTAGAACTGATCTTTAA
>CAMBZE010000024.1 GCA_945872425.1 Methylotenera oryzisoli
GACACGGAATCTAGTGACTTAAAGACGCTGGATACCGACTTTTCTCGCATGAATAATCTGCTTTAGCAGATATATTCTGCGGTGATGACCTTTACGGTCACGTCGGTATGACGGTAGTGTAGGTAGTTAGGTATATAAAACCCAAAAAATTGACCGCAACATCTATCAGCGCCTCTTCTTACCGTTCAACATATTTTTGTAAAAAACCAAATCCCCTTTAATGCGCATGTTTTCATCTTGCACATTATTTAATTCTTTAGTTAAGTTACTTTGTGCAGCTTGTTCAATTTGCAACTGGCGCTCTACTTGTATTATCTTGGTACTCAGCGTTCTATTTTCAAGTACGGCCTGGCTTAACTTTTCATGCACATTCTCGTCGCCAACAAATTGCTGGTAGGCAATTAAATAACCTAACGCCACAAATAGCGCCGTTATCACCCATTGAAAATACCATGGTCGTTTGGAGCGAACAGCAACTTGCCTCGCTGTTAATCCAAAATGTCTTCTGATACTTCTTTTAACCGGTTTCATGCATGAGCCTAGTTATGGCAATAGCGGCACAACTTCTAAACCTGTGCTTTCCGGCAAACCAAACATAATATTCATATTTTGTACGGCCTGACCTGCTGCACCCTTAACCAAATTATCAATCACCGAAAGTATCACGACTATATCGCTATTTTGTGGCTGATGCACTGCAATTCGACAAATATTGGAACCACGTACCGAGCGTGTTTCCGGATGCGTGCCAGTTGGCAACACATCCACAAAACGTTCATTGGCATAACGTGCTTCAAACAGTGCCTGCAAATCCACTGGTTTGACTAATTTTGCGTATAAAGTGGCATGTATGCCACGAATCAACGGTGTTAAATGTGGCACAAAGGTAAAGCCCACTTTAGTCTTGGCCATGCCGGTTAAGCCTTGGCTGATTTCTGGCAAATGTCTATGCCCACTCACGCCATAGGCTTTGAAATTATCCGAGGCTTCTGAAAATAAACTATGCACCTCAGCCTTACGCCCAGCACCACTCACGCCAGATTTTGCATCAGCAATCAAATAGCTCGTATCAACCACGCCCGCCTCTAGCAAAGGCATAAAGCCTAATTGTACCGCAGTGGGATAACAGCCAGGGTTTGCCACCAACTGCGCGGTTTTAATCGCTTCACGATTCATTTCCGGCAAGCCATACACCGCTTGCGCAACCAAGTCTGGGCAGGCGTGCGTCATGGCATACCATTTTTCCCAAGTTGGAATATCTTTAATGCGGAAGTCTGCCGCCAAATCCACGACACGCACGCCCTTGGCCAGTAGCTCCCGCGTTTGCTGCATGGCAATACCATTGGGGGTGGCGAAAAACACAACATCGCACTCCCCCAAGTTGGCCTGCGCCGGGTCTGAAAAAGCTAAATCTACATAGCCACGCAGGCTGGGGAACATATCTGCCACAGCCGAACCGGCATCACCACGAGAAGTAATTGCCGTTAGCGTTACATTAGGATGCACACTCAATAAACGTAGCAATTCAACACCCGTGTAGCCAGTGCCGCCAACGATACCGACTTTTAATTTTTCTGATTTTAGATTTTTAGTTGTCATAACGTTATCTTAACAAAACATTCCACCATAAACGCTAAAATTAGCAACATGACGTTGGTTATGGAAACAAAAAAGGCCGCCAAAGCGACCTTTTTAATATCCAACCGCTTACAAGCGTCTAGTGCATTAGCGTTTAGAGAATTGTTTACGACGACGCGCTTTGCGTAGACCAACTTTTTTACGCTCAACTTCACGTGCATCGCGTGTCACAAAACCGGCGTGAGATAATGCGCTTTTCAAAGCAGCATCATAATCAATCAAAGCACGTGTAATGCCATGACGCACAGCACCGGCCTGACCAGACTCGCCGCCACCAATCACGTTGACCATAATGTCAAAGCTGGCAGTGTTGTTTGTTAACTCTAAAGGTTGACGCAAAATCATGCGTGATGTCACGCGTGAGAAATATTCGTCAACTGGCTTGTCATTAACAATGATGTTGCCTTTACCTGATTTCAAGAACACGCGCGCTACTGAGCTTTTGCGGCGGCCTGTACCATAATTGTATTTACCGATCATTTTTTATCCTTAGATGGTCAATGGTTGCGGTTGTTGCGCCGCGTGGTCATGCTCATTACCTGCATAAACCTTCATTTTTTTAATCATGGCATAACCTAAAGGACCTTTAGGTAACATGCCTTTAACTGCTTTTTCTAAAGCGCGACCTGGAAAACGGTCCTGCATTTTAGAGAATGTTGTTGTGCTGATACCGCCCGGGTAACCAGAGTGTCTATGGTAAAGCTTGCCATCAGCTTTGTTACCAGTCACTTTTAATTTGTCGGCGTTAATAACGACAATATAATCACCTGTATCAACGTGAGGCGTATAAATAGTTTTATGTTTGCCGCGTAAACGGTGTGCAACTGCGCTAGCTAAACGGCCTAGCACTAGGTCTGTGGCATCTACCACAAACCAGTCGCGCTTCACTTCATGTGATTTTGCTGAAAAGGTTTTCATCGTGTTACCAATACTATGAGCTAAAAAATTAAGAGGCGGATTTTATGCCAAAGCAATACGTTCTGTCAAACAGTATTATGTGCGTATAGCGTTTTTTCTATATTTTTCTTATGTAATATCACGCATAAGCCACTTTAAGGATCTGATTAGCCACGAAGTGTCGTGAAATAGTGCGCTGCCAATCCAATAAAAATCGCCAAACCAAACCAGTTGTTTCCCAAAAATGCCCGAAAACAATTTACCTTTTCACGTTTTCTAATTAAAACGTAATGATAAAGCGCCACTCCCGTAGCGGTGGCTATACCTGAATAATAAGCAGGGCTCATTTTTAGCCAGCATCCAGCCAACGCTAACAATACTAATGTGATTGCATAACAGATCATCACTGCAACCACATCAAAGCGTCCAAAAGTAATTGCAGAAGACTTGATCCCTATTTTCAAATCATCATCTCGATCCACCATTGCATACTCTGTGTCATAAGCAATTGCCCAAAATACATTTGCCAATAACAATAACCATGCAACTGGCGGAATATAACCGTTAATCGCAGCAAACGCCATGGGAATACCAAAGCCAAAAGCAATGCCCAAATAAGCTTGCGGCATGGCAAAAAAACGTTTGGTCAATGGATAAGTAATCGCCAAAAACAAAGCCAGCACAGACAGTTTCACCGTAAGCGCGTTAAGTAAGTTCACCACCCCAAAAGCCAGTAGGCTCAAAATAGCAGCTAATACATACGCTTCTTTTTTACTGACTTCATTGCCTGGAATGGGACGATATTGCGTACGCTCAACCAAACCATCATACCGGCTATCTGCAATATCATTCATTACGCATCCAGCACTGCGCATCAGTACCGTGCCTGTTGCAAATATCAATACTATCATCCAATCTGGCTTTCCATGCCCCGCAACCAGTAGCGCCCATAGTGTAGGCCAAAGCAACAGTAAAATGCCAATGGGCTTATCCAGACGCATTAAACGCTGATAGGCGTCTATTTTTTTACCTAAGTCTTGTATTTTCATGTTGTTATATTGATGGCGTAATGATGTATGGTAAAAAAACTTCCGTGACCAAAATATTAGCGCAATTCAAACTGAATACCGAACGTCGCGCCCAAAGATGAGCGGGTTTAACCGTTAAATACTTTGCCGCATGCTGATAGAGCGCGTGATTTGAGGATAGTTTTTTGTAACTTAATGGCGTGCGCTTTACTTTAGGATTTGCAAATAATGTGGCGCCCAGCGGTTTGTTGCCCAGCCTACCTAGACCACACCATGCGCCACGCAAGCTATTGCGCGGTAAAACACTATGCGCGAAGACAACAGGCTGGCCATCACCCAATAGTAGCACCTCGCGTACCAATGCGGTCTTATCAATCGGCAAATGTAATAAAGAAGCTTCATCCTGTATGGGTTTTGCATACTTTACCGTCAGCGGATGCACTGAAAATGTTTGGTACTTTTTTTGCAGGCGCGCAGTAAGCGAGCCGTTGTCAATTAGCCAGCACTGATAATCGCGGCCTTGCAACGGCCTAATAAGCCAACGATAACGCGGTTGAGGGGTGTCTTTAATCATTTTCACATTACGAATTATCGCACGATGCCCTAAACCTTCACCAGCTCACCCGCACTACTCATCCACCTATCCAAATGCCGCTCAACTTCAACGGGGTGCTTTTTAAGTAGCTGATCGGCCATCGCTTTAGCGGTTTCCAGCAAATCCACATCACGCTCTAAATCGGCGATTTTGAGCATAGGCACACCGCTCTGACGCGCCCCCAACAACTCACCTGGCCCACGGATTTGAAGGTCAGCTTGCGCGATGGCGAAACCGTCATTACTTTCAAAAATCACTTTTAAGCGTGTACGCGCGGTTTCAGAAAGTTTGTTTTGATAAAGCAAAATGCAGGTGCTTTTTGTAGCACCTCGCCCAACCCGGCCACGCAACTGATGCAACTGGGAAAGCCCCATGCGCTCTGCATGTTCTATCACCATCAAACTGGCATTCGGTACATCAACACCAACTTCAATGACTGTTGTTGCCACCAAGAGCTGTAAAAACCCTGCGCTAAACTCCGCCATCACCGCCTGCTTTTCCACTGGCTTCATGCGCCCATGTACAAGACCTACTTTAAGTTCGGGAAATTCGTTCTGCATCAACGCATAAGTGTCATTCGCGGTAGCCAACTGTAGCGCCTCGGATTCTTCAATCAACGGGCACACCCAATAGGCCTGATTGCCCTGTAAACACGCCTCACGCACGCGCTGTAAAATTTCATCACGTCGAGTATCAGAAACCAACTTAGTGACGACAGGCGCGCGCCCTGGCGGCAATTCATCGATCACCGAAACATCCAAATCAGCGTAATAACTCATCGATAAGGTGCGCGGAATAGGTGTTGCGCTCATCATCAATTGATGCAAATTTTGATTAGAATCTTTGGGCTGCCCTTTTTGACGCAAAGCCAGCCGCTGATGCACACCGAAGCGATGCTGCTCGTCAATGATTGCCAGCCCCAGATTTTTGAATTGCACCGCCTCTTGGAATAAAGCGTGCGTACCCACCACCAATTGCGCTTCACCATTTGCGATAGATTCAAGCGCAGCTTCACGGTCTTTTTTATTTTGGCTACCCGTTAACCATGCGATTTGAATATTTAACGGCATCAGCCACCCCAACATTTTACGGTAATGTTGCTCAGCCAAAATCTCCGTTGGTGCCATCAGCGCTACTTGCCAGCCATTTTCAATACTTTGCAATGCAGCCATACAAGCCACGATAGTTTTACCACTACCAACATCGCCCTGCAGAAGCCGTTGCATCGGATGTGGCTGCGTTAAATCACGCTCTATTTCCAGCGCCACTTTTTGCTGGGCGCCAGTTAATGCAAACGGTAAATTTTTTAGTAGCGCAGAAACCAATTGTTTGGATGGGGCAAATTGCGGCGCACTCACGCTGCGACGACGTGCGTAATGTTTGCGCATCGATAACTGCTGCGCCAGCAACTCATCAAAGGCTAACCGCCGCCAATGGGCTGTAGCTTTATTGTCTAAAGCCTGTAAATTCACCTCTGGGCTTGGGTTATGCAGCGCTTGCAGACTTGCAGCAAAACTTGGCAGATGCAGGTTTGCATAGACATCAGCCGGCAAGGTTTCCGCAAGCGCATCCTGAGCCAATGCAATTCGTATCGATTTACGCAGGCTGGGTTGCGACAAGCCAGCAACGGTAGGATAAACCGGGGTCAAGGTCTCGGCCACCACCGTTTGTTCGCCCACCGCTTTGCAAGTGGGGTGTATCATCTCGTAACCAAAAAAACCGCTACGCACTTCACCATACACGCGCAACTTGGCACCCACTTTAAGTGCGGCAATCTGGCTGGGGTAAAAATGCAAAAAACGCAAAGTGAGCTGGCCACTTGCGTCTTCTAATCTTGCAATGAGCGCTTTACGCGGCTTGTAACTCACCTCTGCGTGAACAATTTCACCTTCCACTTGTGCGGATTCACCCATGCGCAAGTCACGTATCGCCGTGATGTGCGTTTCATCGATGTAGCGCAATGGTAAATGCAACAACAAAGCTTGAAGATTGCCAATACCAAGCTTTGCCAAGTTGGCAATGAGCGGCTTGCTGAAAGCTTTAATGTCAGAGAGTTGCGTCAATGCAGTGATGTAGCAATACTAATTTATCCGCGTCCATCGGCGTTTATCTGCGGCTAAAACTTAAGCAACATCCATCACGCCATCCGCCTCAACTAAGGCGCCACGTGGTAATGAAGCAACACCCACGGCAGCACGCGCTGGATAAGGCTGGCTGAAGTACTCGGCCATAATGGTATTCACCAAGGCAAAGTGCGACAAATCTGTTAAAAAGATGTTCAACTTCACCACATCACCTAAATGACCACCAGCCGCTTCAGTCACCGCTTTCAGGTTTGTAAAAACGCGATGCACTTGCGCTTCTATGCCGTCCACCATTTGCATGGTAACCGGGTCCAAGCCAATCTGGCCTGACAAATACACGGTATTTCCTACCTTAACGGCCTGAGAATAAGTGCCGATGGCCGCTGGCGCGCCTTGCGTTTGAATGATTTGTTTTGCGTTAGTTGTCATCTTGATAAGTCACTGTCTAGTTAAAAATTAGTTATGGAAATAGCTTTCTATCTCTATTATTGCAAATTTGTTTTGCCATTAGCGCTTTTTCCGTTACCTGCAACATTGCCTTTAGTGCGGTTAATACGCACAACATCCGGTATTTTACGCAAACTACGCATTAATTCTGCCAAATGTATGCGGTTTCTGACTTGTACTGTAAAGTAAAGGTTGGCATAAGCGCTGCCGTCAGCTTCTTCAACACTTACGTTATCAATGTTAGAACCTGCATCTGCAATACCCAAAGCGATTTTTGCCAGCATGCCTGGCTGATTTGCCACGGTTAGATTAAGGTTGGCTTTGAATAAGCGCGCACTTTCTGGCTCCCACTCTACATCCAGCCATTTATCCGGGTCCAATTTAAATTTCCGTACACTCGGGCAATCATACGTATGAATCACCAGACCTTTATCTTTGTTAATAAATCCCAGAATCGGATCACCTGGAATTGGCCGGCAACAGGACGCGAATTGCACCGCCATCCCCTCAGTGCCACGAATGGTAATCGTGTCGAGCGAAGTCGCCGGCAACTTGGTATGCTTTTCCAAATGATCATCAGTCATGGCTAACAACTGGTGTGCCACCATCACGTTCTGACGCTTACCTAGGCCGATGTCAGTCAAAATATCCAATTTCTTTTTAACACCGTAATCGCGCATCAGCTTTTGCCAATGCGCATCTGATATTTGGTTAGGTTCAACATGCATGGCACGCAATGCCTGATTGAGCATGCGTTCGCCAAGGTGGGCTGATTCTGTTGATTGTTGCGATTTTAGAAAGTGGCGAATATGCGCCCGCGCACGACCTGTGATTACATAATTAAGCCATGCCGGATTCGGTTTTGCGAGTGATCCCGTAATAATTTCAACATGATCGCCATTATGCAGCTCTGTACGCAGCGGTGCCAACTCGTGGTTAATACGCACGGCGACGCAACTGTTACCAATACCGGAGTGGACGGCATAGGCAAAATCAACCGCCGTTGCCCTTTTAGGTAATGCCAAAATTGAACCCTTAGGCGTAAACACGTAAACCTCATCCGGGAACAAATCAATTTTGAGATGTTCCAGAAAATCGAGCGAGTCTGCACTTTCGCTTTGAATATCCAGCAAGCGTTGTAACCACTGGTGCGTTTGTTGCTGCAATGCAGTAAGTTGTGCATCGCTTGCCTTGTAGAGCCAATGTGCTGCCACGCCTGCATCGGCAACATTGTGCATATCCGCACTACGAATCTGCACTTCAATAGGCGTGCCAAATGGGCCAAATAAAGTGGTATGCAAAGACTGATAACCATTGACTTTAGGGATTGCAATATAGTCTTTAAACTTGCTCAGTATCGGTTTATACAGCGCATGCAAAGCGCCCAGCGCCAAATAACAGCTTGCCAAATCTTTAACAACGACTCTAAAACCATAAATATCATAGATTTGTGAAAAAGGCGCCGCTCTACTCGTCATCTTTTTATAGACGCTATATAGATGCTTTTCGCGTCCGGACACTTCAGCTTCAATGTTAAACGTACTTAATTGTCGCTTAATCGAATCCAGTATTTTGCTGACAACTTCTTTACGATTTCCGCGTGCTGCCATAATAGCTTTGGAAATTGCATTAAAGCGCATCGGATGCAGATATTGAAAACTCAAGTCCTCAAGCGCCTGATAAATTGCGTTTAACCCTAAACGATTGGCGATAGGCGCATAAATATCCAGCGTTTCTTTGGCAATCAGCTTCTGTTTTTCAGGTCGCATCGCCTCAAGCGTTTGCATATTGTGCAAACGATCTGCCAATTTTACTAAAATCACCCGCACATCTTGCGACATCGCCAATAGCATTTTGCGGAAGTTTTCCGCCTGCGCCTGACTGGCACTTTGAAACTCGATTTTATCCAGCTTGGTTACGCCGTCCACTAATTCGGCAACTTGCTGCCCAAACTTTTCTTTAATATCCGCTGTTGTGATTAAAGTATCTTCCACCACATCATGCAGCAATGCTGCCAAGATGGTTGGCACATCCATATGCAAATCCGCCAAGATACAGGCCACTGACACCGGATGCGTAATATAGGGCTCACCGGTTTTGCGCACCACACCTTCATGCGCATGATGTGCATAGCGATAAGCATCCCAAACTTGGGTAATATCCTGAGGTTTAAGGTACTGCTTAAGACGTAAGGTTAGAGCAGAGTCCTCGCTGTCCGCGGGCAGCAAGGACTCTGAGGTTGACTTTGATAATTCCGCTTTGAGATTTGTTGCGGGTTTTGACATGACGTTTTCACTACTGGCACTAAAATATTAAGATTCTAGGCGTGTCCACGTACTAAAATTTCTACACCAATTTTACCTGCCGCAATTTCACGCAATGCAATCACGGTTGATTTATCGCGCGAACCTTGCATATTCACTTGAGGCTCTGCACCGTTGTGCAGCTGGCGTGCACGATAAGCAGCCACTAAAGTTAATTGAAAACGATTAGGGATTTTTTCTAAGCAATCATCTACGGTAATACGTGCCATGATGGTGTTTCCTCATTGATAAATATAAATGGACCCAATAATAATGGGTTAAATAATAAAGGTTATCAGGTAAACCCTATTAAGTAAGCGCTTGAATTAAACCAGCATAGCGCTGTAATTGAGCAGCGCCTGCAAGCCGCTGAGTACGAATGATCGCGCTTATATCTTTCAGCGCAACATCAAAATTATTGTTGATTGTAACATAATCAAACTCCGTCACGTGGCCCATTTCTTCGCGCGCAGCCGCAACACGTTTGGAAATAGTCTCTTGGCTATCCTGCCCACGACTGTTAAGCCTATACTCTAAAGTTTCTATAGATGGCGGCAACACAAAAATACTGATGGCATTGGGAAACAAATGCCGCACCTGCTCCGCACCCTGCCAATCAATCTCTAAAATCACATCAAAACCTGCTTGTAGCGGTCCATCGACTGCAGATTGTGACGTACCATAGCGCGCACCATGCACTTCGGCGCTTTCCAGAAACTGCGCCTCTCCCAGCATTTGCAAGAATGTCGCATCATTGACAAAGTGATAGTCCACACCGTTTACTTCACCCGGCCTAGGCTGACGCGTTGTATGCGAAATGGAGAGCTTCAAATGCGCGTCTTCTTTTAACAAAGCCTTAATCAGGCTGGTTTTACCTGCACCAGAAGCCGCGGTAATAATAAACAGGTTACCTAAAATCATTCCATTAACACCCATCAGGTTTTGGCAATGTGGTAAAAACCGACCTTAAATCGTCAACCCAACCTTGCCTAATTTTTTAATAACACACTGGCTACAAGCCGTCACTACAAGCCTAATATCAATGAGGTGAAATCATACCATTTGTACATCATTGCTTGCATAAAATGCCGTATTGCCACATAACAGCCACTTCAGTTAATTTAGCCACAGGTATTTAGTTTGGCTCTGCCTGACCAATCATCACTAAACAATCCGATTTAATCGCTTTAACCGCATCAGCAATGCAATTCACCGCTATTTCCCGCGCATAGCTTTTCCGCCAAGCCAGTGCAATTCTGCGAACTGGCACGGGCGCCGCGAAAGGAATCACCTTCACTAAGGGGTTCACATAACGTTCAGTGGTCGCACTGCATGGCAATACCGTAATTCCTAAATTAGAGGCCACCATATTTCGAATGGTCTCTAGCGAGTTACCTTGTAACACCTGACCTTTACGCGATAAATCCGGGCAGGCCTGCAATACTTGATGGCTATAGCAATGGCCGCTATTCAGTAACAGCACACGTTCATCTATCAGCTCATGCGCCTCTATCGACTTACGATTTGCCCAATGATGATTTATCGGCACCATCGCCACATATTTTTCATCATACAAAGGTAAGGTATTAATGCCGGGCACATCAAACGGCAAAGCCACTACCGCAGCATCAATGACGCCATTTTTTAATTGCGTCTCTAATTGAGCGGTCAAATTTTCCTCAATATCTAACGGCATTTCTGATGCACTTTGGCGCAATATTGGGATGATTTCAGGTAATAAATACGGCCCGACCGAGTAAATTAAACCCAGTCGAAAAGCCCCACTAAGCTGATTACTCCCCTGTTTTGCAATTTCGCGAATGCGGTTTACTTCTTCAATCGCTTTAATCGCCTGCTCTACGATTTTCTCTCCTATCGGCGTCGGGCTAATGTCGGTTCGGTTACGCTCAAAAATCATCACGCCCAAGTCTTCTTCTAACTTTTTAATTGCTAAACTTAGTGCAGGCTGACTCACAAAACACTTTTCAGCAGCGCGCCTGAAATTGCGTTCTTTTGCCACCGCCACGACAAAACGTAATTCGCTCAAGGTCATAATTTACGATGCCAATAATTATTTATTGCAAGCGGTTTAGAAGATTAAGCATGCCGCATTAAGAGGTGGCTTTTTTAAGCTGGATATATTGCTGCATTTAAAAATCCTATAGACAAAAAGCCCCTTTAATATGTGCTATGAGGCTTTTTTACTTATTGTAGAATGACACCCTATACTTATGATTTAGGACTTTTCCAAATATTACAAAATATTGGATTTTGGGAAAAATATTGATTCGGTCGGGATCCTACAACTTTAAATATCTAGATTATTTGCACCCAAGGCGTTATTTTCAATAAATGCGCGTCTTGGTTCAACGTTATCACCCATGAGTGTAGTGAAAATTTCATCGGCTGCAATCGCGTCATCAATTTGCACTTTGAGCAAACGGCGTACTTTTGGATCCATCGTCGTTTCCCACAGTTGTTCCGGGTTCATTTCACCTAAACCTTTGTAGCGCTGAATGTTAAGCGTGCCTTTTGCTTCACTTTGTAGCCAATCCAAGGCTTGTTTGAAGGTAGAGACAACTTGCTCTTTTTCATTACGTTTGGCGATTGCACCAGCGCCGATAAGCCCTTGCAGCATGGTAGAGGTTTTAAGAATTTGCCGGTAGTCGCCGCTACTTAAAAATTCGGCATTTATGACGCAGCTTTGTAGGTTGCCATGTACAAACTTATTGATTTCTAAACGGTAGGCATTGATTTCTGCATCAAATGCGACAATCACTTCACTACCCACTGCCCCTAAAATTGGACGTAATTTTTCTGCGACTCGATTAGCGCTTGCTTCATCGCCCAAATTGATTTCACCTACATCTTGAATAGCGCGCAACACGCTTTCATCGTAAAGTGCAGCAATGCGGCGAATAACCGCCTCGGTCAACACCACTTGCTTGGCTATTTCAGTCAATGAATCACCGGTTAAAATACCAGCATTGGTCTTGGTATCAAGTTCCGCACCTTTTAAGGCCGATTGCAGCAGATAAATATCCAGCTCCTGCTCATCTTTAAGATAACGCTCATCCCGACCCTGCTTCACTTTATAAAGCGGTGGTTGCGCAATATAAATATGGCCACGCTCAACCAGCTCTGTCATTTGGCGATAGAAGAAAGTGAGTAGCAGTGTACGGATATGCGCACCGTCAACGTCAGCATCGGTCATGATGATGATGCGGTGATAGCGTAACTTCTCTGCACTAAAGTCATCCTTGCCGATGCCTGTACCTAGCGCCGTAATCAGCGTGGCAATTTCCTGTGAACCGAGTAATTTATCAAAACGCGCTTTTTCTACGTTAAGAATCTTGCCTTTAAGCGGCAAAATCGCCTGATTTTTACGATCGCGCCCTTGTTTAGCTGAACCGCCCGCTGAGTCACCCTCGACTAGGTAAAGTTCGCATAAGGCAGGATCTTTTTCCTGGCAATCAGCCAGCTTGCCTGGCAAACCCATGGTATCCATCACGCCTTTACGACGCGTAATCTCACGCGCTTTACGTGCTGCTTCACGCGCACGTGCTGCATCCACAATTTTACCGCAGATGATTTTGGCATCCGCTGGATTTTCTGCCAAAAAGTCGGCTAACTTGGCAGAAACCACTTCTGAAACCACTGGCTGCACTTCACTGGAAACCAGTTTATCTTTAGTTTGTGATGAGAATTTAGGGTCCGGCACTTTTACCGAAAGCACACAGCAAATGCCTTCGCGCATATCATCGCCGGTGGTTTCCACTTTAGCTTTTTTAGCCAGTTCGCTTTGCTCTATATATTGATTCAGCGTGCGCGTCATGGCAGTACGTAAACCGGTTAAATGTGTACCGCCGTCGCGTTGTGGAATGTTATTGGTAAAACACTGCACTGTTTCACTGTAAGAATCGTTCCACTGCATGGCAACCTCAATGGTCATGCCATCTTTCTCACCCATTGCATAAAAAGTTTTGGGGTGCAGCACGGTTTTAGTGCGATTCATGTATTCCACAAACCCTTTTATACCGCCTGAATAGGCAAAATTTTCACTTTTACCGGTACGTTGGTCGATTAATTCAATTTTTACCCCATTATTCAGGAAAGAAAGCTCACGGATACGTTTAGCCAGAATTTCAAAGTGATATTCCACCAACACAAAAGTCTCTACAGAAGCCAAAAAATGGACTTCTGTGCCTTTCTTATCTGTAGTGCCTGTTTCAACCAAAGGCGCCACAGCTTCACCACGACGGAACTCCATTTGATGCACTTTACCATTGCGATAAATTTTTAATTTAAGCCAGTCAGAAAGTGCATTCACCACAGAAACACCCACACCATGCAAGCCACCAGACACCTTGTAAGAGTTCTGATCAAACTTACCACCCGCATGTAGCTCTGTCATGACGATTTCTGCTGCGGAGCGTTTTACCGCCTTAATATCATCGTATTTGATGTCGGTAGGAATTCCGCGACCATTATCGGCAACACTAACACTATTATCCGGGTGAATAATCACTTTAATATCGTCGCAATGCCCAGCCAGCGCCTCATCAATTGCGTTATCCAACACTTCAAACACCATATGATGTAAGCCGGAGCCATCAGACGTATCGCCGATATACATTCCTGGACGTTTACGTACCGCATCCAAGCCTTCCAGTATCTTAATACTTGATGAATCGTAATCTTGTGCTGCTGGTTTATTTTGAGTCATGCTTATTTTCTTTACTTAAAGTTATTTTTCTATTAAAACTTTCGTTTCACGTGAAACATTGCTTATACGTTTTTATATGCGCATGGGCATTACTACATATTTGTAATTCGAGTTATTTGGTAAGTTAACTAAACAACTGCTGTTCGCATCTGAGAATGAAAATGTTACCTGTTCACTATCGGTATTATTTAACACGTCAATTAAATAAGTTACGTTAAAACCAACATCTAAGCTATCGCCATTGTAAGCAATTTCCAACTCTTCTTCTGCTTCTTCTTGATCACTATTGGTGCTAATAAGTTTTAGATTGTTGTTACTCAATACCATGCGAATGCCGCGATATTTCTCGTTTGATATGATAGAAGCTCGCTGCATTGCCAGCAACACACCTAAGCGCTCTGTTGTAAATGTATTTTGATGCCCAACAGGAATAACGCGATTGTAATCCGGGAATTTCCCATCAATCACTTTTGAAATCAGTTTGATATTGCCAAAACTAAAATTAGCTTGATTGTTAGATATTTCTACTTGTACATCTTCTTCACTATCATCTAACAATTTAATCAATTCAATGATTGTTTTGCGCGGTAAGATAATTTCTTGTTTTTCGTAATTTTGTTTTAATTCGGTTGAAGTAAAACTTAAACGATGTCCGTCTGTACCTACGATATTCAAACGATTCGCGACAACTTCAAACAATAAGCCATTGAGATAATAGCGAATATCTTGTTGCGCCATTGCAAATTCAACTTGCTTTAATAACGCTTTTAATTGGCGCTGACCGATAGTTACCAATGTACTCTCTGCTTGAGTTTTGGTCATTACTGGATAATCAGCAGCGGGCAGTGTTTGTAAATTAAAACGACTTTTTCCTGCTTTTAAAGTAATGCGGCTGTCATTGGTTGCCATGTTGATATCTGAGTTATCTGGCAATGATCTGCAAATATCGAGTAATTTTTTTGCAGAGATCGTAGTAGAAAAATCACCATTAAAAGCACTATCAACTGATAGTGATATTTGCATTTCCAGATCTGTGGCAGTGAGATGAATTTTGTTTTGCTTAGCTTCAAGTAACAAATTAGACAATATAGGCAAGGTATGTCTTTTTTCTACAATACCCGTTACAGATGTAAGTGGTTTTAATAGCGTTTCACGGTTGATTTGTATATTCATCTTTATAACCTAAATAATATATATAAATAATAACAATAATAATGATGCATTTTTTTGTGAATAACTGATTATTTTAAAATTAAATCAGTAGGTTATCACATGTATTTTTATCTTGATAACAGCATAATCTGCTGTGGATTATTTGTTGAGTAAATTTTGTAATTTAATAAAACACAACCTTATGCTACTTTTATCCACAGTTAATCCTGAGCATAACAATAATTAAATCATCCCCTAATTACCTGCACTAAAAAACTGATGTCTCTTGCTGTAGTCGGGTCATTTTGTCTTAATAAATCAATTTCATCGCAAGCATGCATCACGGTAGTGTGATGCCTACCGCCAAATGCCTCACCAATTTCAGGAAAGCTGTGATTAGTAAGCTCGCGTGATAAAGCCATTGCAATTTGACGCGGGCGCGAAAAATTACGTGTACGTTTTTTACTATACATCTCAGCGACTTTAATTTTGTAATAATCAGCCACAGTTTTTTGAATATTTTCCAGCGTTGTTTGTCTGCCACGTACCGCAATTAAATCACGTAATGCATCTTTGGCTAAATGTATATCAATGGCACGACCTGTAAACTGGGCCATGGCGATAATACGATTCAATGCACCTTCTAACTCTCGTACGCTGGAGCGTATTTGTTTGGCAATAAAAAAAGCGATGTCTTCCGATAAGTTTAAATTTACGGCTTCAGCTTTTTTTAACAAAATAGCAACGCGCATTTCGAGCTCAGGCGGCTCTACGGCAACGGTTAAGCCCCAACTAAAACGGGTTCTTAAACGCTCATCAACATCTGCAATTTCTTTAGGATACGTATCGCAGGTAATTACAATTTGCTTTTTAGCTTCAATTAATGCGTTAAATGCGTAAAAGAACTCTTCCTGGGTGCGGACTTTTTTTGCAAAGAATTGAATATCATCAATCAGCAATAAATCAAGCGAATGATATTGCCGCTTAAATTCATCAAATGCTTTATGTTCATAAGCTTTTACTACATCAGAAACATAACGCTCAGCATGTAAATAACGTATTTTTGCATCCGGATTGTGTGATTTTAACTCATTGCCGATGGCCTGCAGTAAGTGCGTTTTACCAAGCCCTACGCCCCCATAAATAAATAAGGGGTTGTAAGCCTTACCAGGGTTTTCTGCCACCTGTATGGCAGCAGCACGTGCTAATTGGTTGGCGCGACCAGTGACATAGTTATCAAAATTAAATGAAGGGTTTAGTCCTGAATTCTCACCATTGGTTTTGTTTTTAGATGGAGTTGTTGCCGCGAGATCTTGCCTTAAATTATCTTTTACACTCAAGCCTGATGCATTCCGTTCTAATTTTCTACCACGTTCAGATCCGGCAATTGTTCCGCTATCAATTTTTGCTTTTGCATTTTTTTCGTTAATTTCGCCCAGTAACAGTTCAATTTGAATATTGGGGAAATGTAACTCATGGGCAAATTGCTCAATTTTTTTAAGGAAGCGATCTTTTACCCACTGCATCACAAAGCGATTAGGCGCAAACAAACGCACCGCATCGCCATTAATTTCCATGTGCAGTGGTTTAATCCAAGTATTGAATTGTTGCGTAGAAAGCTCTTTCTCAAATCGACTGAGGCAAGCAGGCCAAAAATTTTCCATCGGTGATATTTACCTTACGTAGTACAATCACAACGATTGTTAATATTATAACTTATTGTTTTTATTGAAAAAATAATATTTTGTAATAATATTATTTTTAAACATCGATCGACCCATTTTAGCTGGTTTAAGCCAACTTATCCACAGGCAATTTGATATTTTATAAATAAAATGCAGAGCGTTTTAATATGGATTTTATTTATCGCTATTTAAAGCGCACAAAACTAAATAAACATTGACAAAATAGGGTGTTATCGGGTTTAATAGCGCCCTTTATAGCATTTAGCTCGCTGGAGATTTACATGAAACGTACATATCAACCTTCTAAAACACGTCGTGCGCGTACGCATGGCTTTTTAGTACGTATGGCTACTAAAGGTGGCCGCGCTGTTATTGCAGCGCGTCGTGCTAAAGGTCGTAAACGCCTAGGTCTGTAATTTGCATGGCTCTGTAATTATAAAGTGACCGGCTCAACGGAGGCTTTATTGTTACATCACTGCATTTCCAATACCGCATGATCAAATATAATTTAATTACGGTATGATTGGTAACAGTGCAAACGCTTAGGTTTACTAAAAAATCCAAGCTCATTAAAACGGATGAATTTTCATCCGTTTTTAATTTCCGCAAACGGATTGCTGCTAAGTTTTTGGCTATACACTACCAGCCTAATACGCTAAAACATGCCCGTTTAGGGTTGGTGGTTGGCAAAAAAGTGGCTAAGTTAGCGGTGCATAGAAATTATATGCGGCGTGTTCTGCGCGAGTTTTTTAGAGCGCAGCAACATGAAATCAACCACGTTGATTTGGTGATTCGAGTGCAAAAAAAATTTGATCGAACAGATTTTGATTCAATTAAACAAGAAGTTAATACGTTGATTACAAAAATAAATCAGCGAACTCAAATCAATGGGCGATTAGATTCATCCTTAAATGCGCAAGCTAATGAGTGATTGTTGATTACAAAAGTGGTGATAATGATGATGGCGCGCATACTGATTGGGATTGTAAAAGCTTATCAGCTGGTTTTAAGTCCATTTTTTGGCCAACAATGTCGTTTTTACCCGACCTGTTCACACTATGCTTTAGATGCCATTCATAAACACGGTGCGTTTCTGGGCGCTTATTATACGGTGCGCCGCTTATTGCGCTGCCATCCTTGGCATGCCGGTGGCCATGATCCGATTCCTTAACTAATTTCTAATTTCAAAGATTGCCAATAAAACATTATGGATACAAGACGTTTAGTGCTATTTGTTATTTTTTCAATGTCTATTTTGATGTTGTGGGATGCCTGGCAACGCCAGTACGCGCCAGCTGAGGTTGTACCACAAGCGGCTACCAATCAAGCGGCGACTCCAGAGCAGGCAGTAAACGCAGCAAGCGCCAATAATACAGATTTGCCGGTTGAAGCCGATTATAAGTTGCTAACAGGTCAGCGTATCAGCGTAACTACCGATTTATACAAAGCGGATATTGAAACTACAGGCGGTGATTTGCGTAGGTTAGAGCTACTCAAACATCGTGCCTCAGACAATGAAACATCGAACTTTGTATTGCTGGATGACGCTGCCAAACCTATGGTTTACGTGGCGCAATCAGGCTTGATTGGTGCTGATCTGCCTTCACATAATGCTGTGTTTGCAAGCAGTGCAAGCAGCTATCAAATGCAAGACGGCAAAGACACACTGGAAGTGCGCTTAAGCTGGGCGAGCAATGGGGTAGCCGTAGATAAAATCTATACATTTCATCGTAATCGTTATGAAATTGATGTTACTTATGAAGTAAAAAACGGTTCAGCTACTGCAATTTCGCCAGTGGTTTATTATCAAATCGTGCATGACAGTGAATCTAAGCAAGGCTCGGCATTGATGCCAACCTTTACTGGCGGCTCTTATTACACTGAGGCTACCAAATTCAAAAAACTGGCGTTTACTGATATGAAAGAATCGCCACTGGAGCTCACATCCAATGATGGCTGGGTTGGTTTATTGCAACATTATTTTGTGAGTGCGTGGATACCCAAAGAAGGGCTGGCGCGCAAGTTTTATACTGAAAAACTAAGCGACAATATGTACAGAATCGGTACAAAAAGTTCATTAAGCACTATCGCGCCAGGGGCGAGTTTAACGGTACCGGCACGCCTGTTTTCCGGGCCACAGACCCAACATGATTTAATAAGTGCTGCTCCAGGCTTGGAATACACCGTAGATTATGGCTGGCTCACCGTGGTTGCTTCACCGTTATTTTGGTTATTATCAAAAATACAAACGGTAGTACAAAATTGGGGCGTAGCGATTATTCTGCTAACCATTTTGATTAAAGCTGCGTTCTTCAGGCTATCAGCAACCAGTTATCGCAGCATGGCGCAAATGCGTGAATTAGCGCCGCGCTTGCAATCCATGAAAGAAAAATTTGGCGACGATCGCCAAAAAATGCAAATGGCGATGATGGATCTCTACAAAAAAGAGAAAATCAATCCGATGGGTGGCTGTTTGCCAATTTTGGTGCAAATACCGGTATTTATTGCGCTGTATTGGGTGTTGCTCGGCTCGGTTGAGTTGCGTCATGCCCCATTCTTTGGCTGGATACAAGATTTGTCAGCACCGGATACGCTATTTGGCACATTGCCTTGGTTAAATATGCCCATTGGTTTGTTGCCGATACTTATGGGTGCAACCATGATTCTTCAAACCAAGCTTAACCCTAAGCCAACAGACCCGATGCAGGCCACGATCATGACTTGGATGCCGGTGATATTTAGCGTGTTCTTCTTCTTCTTCCCTGCGGGCTTGGTATTGTATTGGTTGGTGAATAACGTGTTGTCTATTGCGCAACAATGGTATATCAACAAAACTATACATGCAGAAACACTCGCCAAGAAAATTGTCAAAAAGCACTAATTCAACAGATACAATTGCCGCTATCGCTACTGCCAGTGGCGCTGGCGGTATCGGTGTGGTACGTATCTCTGGCGACTTAACCAAGACGATTGCCACCCACATACTTGGGCATTGCCCCGCGCCGCGTCACGCGGCCTATCTTGATTTTAAGCAAGCGAATGGCGATTTAATCGATCGCGGCATTGCCATTTTTTACCCAAATCCACACTCTTACACCGGCGAAGATGTGCTCGAGCTACAAGCGCACGGCGGTACAGCCCTGATGCAGATTTTGCTGGCGCGTTGTATTGCACTGGGTGCCCGCCAAGCTGAGCCAGGCGAATTCACTCGCCGCGCCTATCTGAATGACAAAATCGACTTGGCGCAAGCTGAAGCCGTGGCAGACGTGATTAACGCCGCCACTGTTGAAGCCGCCAAAAGTGCGGTTCGCTCATTATCGGGCGAGTTCTCACAACGCATCAATGCCCTACTGCTCAAGTTGATTGATTTGCGCATGTTTGTTGAAGCGTGCCTGGATTTTCCTGAAGAAGAAATAGATTTTATTACACAGGGACGGGTGGCAGAAAAACTAAATGCCATCGTTGCAGAATTGGCATCCGTATTTGCCAAAGCCAAACAAGGCAGCTTGCTGCGTGAAGGCATCAATGTGGTTTTGGTTGGTCAGCCCAATGTTGGAAAATCCAGCCTGATGAATCAACTTGCAGGCGAAGAAATCGCTATCGTGACACCTATTGCCGGCACCACGCGCGATACGATTAAAAATGCCATACAGATTAACGGCGTACCTTTGCATGTTATAGACACCGCGGGTTTGCGTGAAACCGATGACGAAGTAGAAAAGTTTGGCATTGCGCGAACTTGGGCGATTGCAGAAACGGCGCATATCGCATTATTATTGGTGGACGCAACCCATGGCATTGGTGCGGCAGAAAAGTCGATTTTAGAGCGGTTGCCGCAAGAAACACATAAAATTTGGGTGCATAATAAAATTGATGTGGTCAATGAAAACCCTTTCGTGCTGGAAAAAGATCAGGCAACGCACATTTATATTTCAGCCAAAACAGGCGCGGGGTTAGATCTGCTTAAAAATCATTTGTTAAAACTTGCCGGCTATCAAAATAATTCAGAAGGTGTTTTTATGGCGCGCGCTAGGCATCTGGAAGCGCTGACTCAGGTAAATGCGCATTTGCAATTCGCGAGCAATCAAATGAGTGCGGCAGAATTGGTGGCGGAAGAGCTGCGCCTTGCGCAAGAGGCGCTGAGTAGTATTACCGGCGAGTTCACGCCAGATGATTTGCTGGGCGAAATTTTCTCTAAATTTTGTATTGGTAAGTGAAGGGTTGCTGTCTGATGGCAGGAGCGACGCCCTCGTCGCAATAAAGAGGTATTGAATCGCGACGAGGGCGTCGCTCCTACAAAAACTTTATGTTTCACGTGAAACATAATCGTCGCAGTGTATACTGGTGCTCACCATAAAAATGGTAAGACTCGTATGGCACTTTCCTGGAATGAAATCAAAACTCGCGCAAATGCTTTCTCTAAAGAGTGGCAAGATGCCGCCAATGAAGACAGCCAAGCCAAGCCTTTTTTGATCGGATTTTTTGAGGTTTTTGGCATTACCAACAAGCGGGTGGCTACATTTGAGCATGCCGTAAAAAAGTACAATGGCAAAGATGGTTATGTGGATTTGTTTTGGCCGGGGATTTTATTGGTTGAAATGAAATCCAGCGGCAAAGATTTAAGTCGCGCTTATGATCAAGCCATTGATTATTTTTCCGGCATCAAAGAGCGCGATATTCCGCGCTATGTTTTGGTGTGCGATTTTCAGCGTTTTCAGCTACATGATTTAAGCACACAGACGGTTGTTGAGTTTTTGCTTAAAGATTTATATCAAAACGTTAAATCTTTTGGCTTTATTGCGGGCTACCAAACTCAGGTTATCAAGGCGCAAGACCCTATCAACATTAAAGCTGCGGAGCGCATGGGTAAGTTGCATGATGCGCTCAAAGCGGTAGGTTATACCGGGCATCCGCTAGAGCTTTATTTGGTGCGGTTGTTGTTTTGCCTATTTGCAGAAGACACCACTATCTTTGAAAAGCGCCTGTTTCAAGATTACATAGAAATCAAAACCAACGCCGATGGCAGCGATTTAGCGCACCATCTTACCAGCTTGTTTTATGTGTTGAATTGCGCGCCAGAAAAACGCCTCACTAATTTAGATGATAGCCTGAGCGCGTTTCCCTACGTGAATGGCAAGTTATTTGCCGAGCCGTTACCGCCCGCACAATTTGATAGCAGAATGCGCGAAGTGCTATTGGATTTATGCGCACTGGACTGGAGCTTAATCTCCCCTGCTATCTTTGGCGGCCTGTTCCAAAGCATTATGGATAGTGACGCGCGACGCAATCTAGGTGCGCACTATACCAGTGAAGAAAACATCTTAAAGCTGATTAAGCCCTTGTTTTTAGATGCACTATGGGCAGAGTTTGAAAAAATCAAAGGCAATAAAAATCGCCTGTTTGAATTTCACAAAAAACTGCGTAGCCTCACCTTTTTAGATCCTGCCTGCGGTTGCGGTAACTTTTTGGTGATTACCTACCGTGAGCTGCGCCTGCTGGAACTGGCGGTGTTACGCGCCTCGCGTGAGAGTGGTCAGCAGGTGCTGGATGTGCAGCAGCTGATCAACATCGATGTGGACCAGTTTTACGGCATAGAGATTGAGGAATTTCCCGCGCAAATTGCCCAAGTGGCACTTTGGCTGACCGATCACCAGATGAACATGAAAATCTCTGAAGAATTCGGTGCCTATTTCGTACGTATTCCGCTCAAAGCCACGCCGCATATTGTGTGTGGCAATGCCCTGCAAACAGATTGGGCAAGCGTACTGCCGCCGGAGCGTTGCAGTTATGTGTTGGGGAACCCGCCTTTTTTGGGTAAAAGTAATCAGTCAGCTGCACAAAAAATGGATATGCAGCTGGTATGCAGTGATATTAAAAATTCTGGCTTGCTGGATTTTGTGTCCGCCTGGTATGTAAAGGCAGCGCGGTATATGAATTTTGGTAGGAGCGAATTTATTCGCGAAAGCAACATTGCAATCGCGAATAAATTCGCTCCTACCATAAAGGCGGCCTTTGTTTCTACCAACAGCATCACACAAGGTGAGCAAGTCGGAGTGCTTTGGGGTTGGATGTTGGCGCAAGGTATAAAAATCCATTTTGCCCACCGCACGTTTAGCTGGAGCAACGAAGCGCGTGGCAAGGCTGCCGTGCATTGTGTGATTGTAGGTTTTGGCTTGCAGGACGTGCCGAATAAAACCATTTATGAATATGACGACATCAAGGGTGAGCCACATGCGGTGAAGGCTGGAAATATCAACCCGTATTTGGTAGATGCACCAGACATTATCTTGGATGCTAAAACAAATCCTATCTGTAATGTGCCATCGATGATTTACGGAAATAAGCCTGTAGATGGTGGCAATTTATTGTTAAGTGATGAAGATAAAGTTGCCTTAGTAATTAAAGAGCCATTAGCAGAGAAATGGATACGGCCATTACTGGGTGCGGAAGAGTTTATCAACAATAGGCCGCGTTGGTGTTTGTGGTTGCTTGATATTTCGCCCAATGAATTAAAGATGATGCCGGAATTACTCAAACGTGTTAAAGCTGTTAGAGAAATGCGTTTAGCTAGTACAAAAATACCAACCGTAAAATTAGCTGATATGCCAACATTATTTGGTGAGTTAAGAGCATTGGCAGTAAATGTAAATTACATACTTGTACCTAGCGTTTCATCAGAAAGAAGAGCTTTTATCCCGTTGGGATTTTTTTCGGGTTATACAATTACTACTAATGCTAATTTTATGTTGCCCGATGCCACGTTGTTTCACTTCGGCATACTTAATTCGATAATGCATAATGCTTGGGTGAGGTCTGTCTGCGGTCGGATGAAAAGTGATTATCGCTATTCAAATACGATTGTTTACAACAACTTCCCGTGGCCTGATGGTAGGAGCGACGCCCTCGTCGCGAATAAAGCGGTATTGAATCGCGACGAGGGCGTCGCCCCTACCAAGAGCGTCATCGCCATAGAAACCGCCGCCCAAGCGGTGCTAGATGCACGTGCCGCACATCCGCAAGCGTCACTGGCCGATTTATATGACCCGCTGACCATGCCTGCTAACCTACTGAAAGCACATCAGGCTTTAGATAAAACAGTAGATGCGGCTTATGGCTACAAAGGCGCCAATACCGATGCCGCCCGCGTGGCGTTTTTGTTTGAGCGTTATCAGCAGATCACCAGCTTGCTGCCCAGCGCTACCAAGCCAAGAAAGGCGCACAAAAGTTGGGCGTGAAAAAAGCAGTGTTTCACGTGAAACACTGCTTTTGAATTTACCAACCTGAAATTATTTTGCTGTTGGTGTTTTTTCTGTTAGCAAATAGGCAATGTAGTTTGCTTTTTCAGCGGCAGTACAATCAGCACCAATCACTTCATTACAATGTTTGGTAAAGTTTTCTTCAACTTTATCAACATCAGAAAAGCGTTTTGCATTTACGTTAGGTGATAATGCTGCAATTTTTTTACCGGTGGCAATGTTTTT
>CAMBZE010000025.1 GCA_945872425.1 Methylotenera oryzisoli
TGGTGCCGACGGAGAGACTCGAACTCTCACGACTATTCGTCACAACCACCTCAAGGTTGCGTGTCTACCAATTCCACCACGACGGCAATTGTTGAGTTTTAACTCAAATACTGTTTATTACTTTGGCACAACCTCTGTCTTGGTCGGATCAACTTTTGCAGAAGCATCCGTTTTTGCCTTGTCCGCGCTCACTTCGCTTTGAGCTGCATGCGCTTTCACCACGCTATCGCCAGCAGTTTTGTCACTTGCCATGTAAGCAAGCGTCAAACTTGTGGTGAAGAAAACAAACACAAAGCCCGCAGTTGCACGACTCATAAAATTAGATGAGCCAGACACACCGAACAAACTGCCAGATGCGCCACTACCAAACGAAGCCCCCATGTCAGCGCCTTTGCCATGTTGCAACAGCACCAAACCTATCACGCCCACAGCGGCTAATACATGAATGACCAATACCAATTTTTCCATTTTTCAACCCCTTGCCTTTTGTGCATAACATCCTAAAATTCAAACCTCATTTAGGAAGCAGCGCGGCATATTCCTTCAAATTCTTGCGCGTTTAACGAACATCTACCGATTAAACCGCCATCTATATCCTGCATAACGAATAATTGTACCGCATTTTGAGGGTTTACGCTCCCCCCATAGAGGATTTTCAAGCTGGCAGCCGCCTCTTTATCAAAGCCGGCAATTCTGCCACGGATAAACTCATGCATACTTTGCGCTTGATCTGACGTCGCCGCCAAACCCGTGCCAATCGCCCAAATCGGCTCATATGACACCACCGTATTAGCAAAAATAGTCGCGCCATACATACTAATTACGGTATCAATTTGTTTGGCCACCACCATTTCCATCACGCCAGCTTCGCGCTCTATCAGCGTTTCACCCACGCACAGGATGGGTGTTAGGCCGTGCGATTTTGCCTGCATAAATTTAGTAGCGATATTTTCATCGGACTCGCAATAAGCTGTTGCACGTTCAGAATGCCCGATAATCACGTAGCTTGCACCAAAGTCTTTCAGCATGCTCGCGCTCACCTCGCCAGTGAACGCCCCTACCGAGTCTTTGCTCAGGTTTTGCGCGCCCCATGCAATATGAGTGTTTTGCAAGATGGATTGCGCCTGCGCAAGATATGGATAAGGCACACATACAACGACATCGGTGTTTTTAAGTGGTGTTAGCTTTTGAATGTACGCTTCTAAAAGCTGTTGATTGGAGGCGGAATTCCCATGCATTTTCCAATTGGCTACAACTAATTTTCGCGGCATGTGAACCCTTTAGTATTAAAAGCAGCGCAATTCTAGCGGTTAAGGGCTATGGCAGTCAATTTTCCAAGCCCCATTAACTCAACTTATTAAGCGCATTGATTACATTACGCACTTCTATTGCCACTTCTGAAGCGGTCACACCAACCGGCCCGATGCCTTGTGCCACCAGTGCGTCAGCCGCTGCCCCGTGCGCATAAACACCCAGTTTCGCGGCATCAAACGCACTTAAGCCTTGCGCCATTAAGCCTCCAATCACGCCGCTTAATACATCGCCGGTGCCGCCTGTTGCCAGCGCCGGATTGCCTGTTGAATTCACAAAGTAGCTGCCATCATGATGCGCGCAAACACTGTTCGAACCTTTTAGCACGCAAGTCGCGTTAAATCTTTTCGATAGCTCACGTGCACACTCAATACGGTTTTGTTGGATATCTTTGGCACAACAATTTAGCAACCTTGCGGCCTCACCCGCGTGCGGGGTAATAACAGTTTCTGCTTGCCGACGCTTAACCAGCTTAGCCAAGCGTGGGCGCGCAGCCATTAAATTAAGCGCATCCGCATCCAGCAAAATAGGTCGCAACTGTGTCAGTTCAAACTCCAGCAACGCAATTGCCGCGTTCGACTGCCCCAAACCCGGCCCGATGACAACGCAATTTAACTGACTTAACTGCATGAGTGCATCTGGTGAGCGCATCATAATTTCCGGATGAGCTGCATCCACCACAGGCGCGTTTTTACTTAACATAGCCGCATAGACACGCCCGGCGCCACTGAGCAATGCTGCTCTGGCGGCCAGCAGCACTGCGCCCACCATGCCATCATCACCCCCAATAATCGCAACGCTACCAAACGACCCTTTATGTGAATCGCTGTTACGTAGTGGCAAAGCGGGCTGAAACATGCTTTGAACTAACAAATGAGGCTCGGGGGCTTTAGTGTTGATCATAAATACTCCCATTACTATATTGGTTAAGTTGCAACATAACGTAAATTTAGCTGCACTTTCTGCGCACCGTTATAGTTGTTTGTTTGCAATTGGTATGCGGCTTGAATATGGTTGGCTAATAAATCTGTTTGATTAAAATAGATGGCGTCAATCACTGATGGCGATGATACAGGCTTCAAGCTGAGTTTCAGGTGTTTTTCACTTAATATCCGCTGATTGACGACTTCAAACTCATCATAAAACAAGGGCGGCGCAAAACCTTGCCCCCACACTTGGCTCTCCAACGCTTGCGCCACTTGAAACGTCATGTCATTAACGCTTAAATTTCCATCAACTTCCAACACCGATTCCAAATCCGCTTCTGTAAGCAGACTTTTAACGACAGTTTCAAAGCTCAGCTTAAACAGATTAAAATTTTCAAGCTTGATAGTCAGCCCCGCCGCCATCGCGTGACCGCCAAACTTAATAATCAAATCCGGCTGACGCTTGCTTAGCAAATCCAGCGCATCGCGCAAATGCAACCCCGCGATTGAACGCCCGGAACCCTTAATCAACCCATCACCTGCATCAGCAAAAGTAATCACCGGGCGATGATGTCGTTCTTTGATGCGAGAGGCCAAAATACCTATCACCCCTTGATGCCAATCCGGCTGATACATGCAAATGGAATATTGATGCGCGATTGGAATATCTTCGAGTGAGAGGTTGGCGCTATCCTGCATGTCTACTTCAATACTTCGACGTTGCAGATTCAAATCATTTAACTGCTGCGCAATTTGCACGGCTTGTGATGCCGAGTCTGCCAATAAGCACTGAATACCCAAAGTCATATCATCCAAGCGACCAGCCGCATTCAGTCGTGGGGCTACATAAAAACCTAAATCTTGCGCGCTTGCTTTTACTGGCTCACGCCCGGCAATTTTCAATAATGCGGTGATGCCATGACTGCAGGCGCCAGCGCGGATTCTGCGCAGACCTTGCTCCACCAAAATACGATTATTCTCGTCCAATTTAACCAGATCAGCCACCGTGCCAAGTGCAACTAAATCCATCAATTCACTTAGATTTGGCTCAGGGATTTGTGCGTACACGCCACGCTCGCGCAGCTCGGCACGCAACCCAAGCAAGCCGTAGAACATTACACCCACACCCGCCAAGTGCTTGCTGGCAAAGGTACAGCCTTGTTGATTGGGGTTAATAATGCAGGCTGCCCGTGGCGTTTCCAGCCCAGGCAGATGATGATCAGTAATCAGCACCTGTATGCCCAGTGTATTTGCAGCTTCCACGCCATCTACACTGGCGATACCATTATCCACGGTAACAATCACATCAGGCTGTTGCAAAGCGGCCAACGCCACGATTTCAGGCGTTAAACCGTAGCCATATTCAAAGCGATTGGGCACTAAAAAATCTACATTTGCACCAAATGCACGTAAACCTTTAACCGCCACGGCGGTAGCAGTAGCGCCATCAGCATCGTAATCACCAATCACCAATAATTTTTTATTGGCCTGAATCGCATCCGCCAACAACTTGGCCATGCGCTGGTTGTTGGTCATGCTTTGTGGCGGAAGCAGTTGGCTTAAATTAGCGCTAATCTGACTGATATCTGACACGCCACGCGCCGCGAATAAACGTGACATAAGCGGAGACACGCCCGCCGTTTGCAACAACTGCGCCGCCTCGGTTGATACTTTACGTTGCACGATTGAAGTCATTGTGGATTTACACTTAAAGTGGATTTATGCTAAAAAATGCATGACGGGCTTTAATTTTCGCCAAAATTTAAAAGTATCCAAGCGCGTTATAGTAGCCGTTAAAGTTTTTTCATAACAGCCCAAATTCAAGGTAAGGGCTTTAATTTTATTCGCTTTTAACGCATTCAATAATACATGAAAACCCATCTCACTTAATGATTGCTCACTTGGCCATTGCAAACGCACATGCCGGTATGACGCTGCGTTTTGCAAAATCGCCGCCGGATTCACCGCAATAGCTTGACTTGGAAAACCAGACCATTGTGCCAAGCCACGATAAAAAGGATGATCAGCAATAATCAAATCAACATCATTGTGTATATCACGGTGTAGCCCAGCGCGCAAAGGCATCACCCCGCCGCCGGATAGCCAAATGCTGTTAACAGCCACTTCACCAGCAGATTCTCGCACCATATTGACTGGATGGTCATGCAACAACATTTGCGCCTCATTCAAAAAAGCGCGCCACTTGGCGGATGTCGCACCTTGCGGCATAAACTGATAGATGCCTTTACCCACCGCGACACTGGGCAAGTCAGTTTTAATTTGCGGTGCTTGATTTAAACGTAAATACCAAGCCCCAGAGCGACCAATCACAAACGTCAATCCATCTTGCCCAAAATGCTGATTCAGACTCGCCACTAAGTGTTCAGCATGCTCACCCCTCATTGGCACCGGCACTGGATCACTCAAACTAAAGCTATCACGCTGCATCGTTAAATGCACCGGGTCAGCGCGTAGCCAATAAGCATCCCCTGCATTCAGGCCATCTGCACCGACTGCAATCACCGCCAATGGATAATCCAACTCCGGTTTCAACCCATGCTGATTGCACAGCAACGCTTCCAGTGGTAAATCCAGCCACTCCCTATTGGCTTTACTTAGCAGATAAGCCAGAGCGCTATCATGCGGCAACGCTGATAATTGACTTGTTAATATGCAATCTACGGTAAGTTTCACGCAATCGACTTAATCAATATAAAATGAAAAACAAATAGATTTTTCGCTCAGCTTTTACTACTGAGCCACTGCCGGCGCCAGAAAATCAGCAACATCAACAAGGCAATGCTGCCCATGAATGCCATGACCCACCAGAAACCATTTTCATCTGCAAGCCATGGCATATGTTGAAAATTCATGCCAAAAATACCCGCAATAAGCGTAGCCGGCATAAACAGCATGGCCACCACGGTTAAAGCCCGCAGCTCAAGGTTAACGCGATTGCTGATGCTGGTCACGTAAATATCCATCAAACCACTCAAGCCATCATGGATACTCTCTAGCGACTCAATAAAATTCACGGTATGGTCGTACACATCGCGCAAATAAGGGATGGTCCCCGCATTAAAAAAACCAGCTTCATTGCGTATCAAATGGCTAATCACCTCACGCAACGGCCACACCGCACGGCGCAACTCAATGCTCGCGCGCTTCAGCTGATGAATACTATGCAGTTCGGCATTGCCAGGTTTGGTCAACAGCGCGTCTTCGAGCGCCTCACTATCATCGCCCATCTCTTCCAGCGCATGGAAATATTTATCCACAATGCTATCCAGCAGCGAATAAGCTAAATAATCCACACCCAAGTCGCGCATGGGTGAATGTTCTACCCTTAGCCGCTCTCTGACCGATGCAAAAGCGCCTGTTGAGCGTTCCTGAAATGTCAGCAAAAAGTTACGCCCAAGCACCAGACTGATTTGCTCAGAACTGACCGACATCGTCGCTTTTTCGTAATAAAAATGACGTGTTTCTAAAAAAACGTAATGGCTATACTCATCAACCTTGGGTCGTTGATTTGTATTGAGAATGTCCTCAAGCACCAATGGGTGCACGCCGAACACATGACCAATTTGCTTAATTAAATCAACATCATGAATGCCATGCACATTCAGCCACAGCTTTTTGGATGACTCTAAATTGAGTGAAAGTAGTTCATCCAGCGCAATGATTCTTTCTTCCAAACCATCCTTGTCATAAAAAAACAAACTCAGCCTGGGTGCTTCAAGCTTTGCTGCATCATTTTCTGCCTGCCCGATATAGACCAAAGATCCAGGCGGAAAACCGCTCTTTTTGGCGTGATGTCTTTTATGTTTATGCATACGCATGATAATAAACTATTTCTGCCAGGCATCCCGCAAAGTCACCGTACGATTAAACACCGGCTTACCCACGACGCTGTCTTTTCTATCTGCCACAAAATAGCCATGTCGTTCAAATTGAAAGCTTTCAGCAGGCTTAGCATCTTGTAATGCCAGCTCTAATTGTGCAGTAACAGTCGTCACCGAGTTGGGGTTAAGGTCGTCTAAAAAGTCACGGTCAGCGCTACCTGGGTGCGCTTCTTTGAAAAGCCTGTCATACATACGAATTTCAGCTTGATAGGCATGTGCGGCAGAAACCCAGTGGATATTACCTTTAACCTTAACACTATCAGACCCAGGTGTGCCAGATTTTGTATCAGGCAGGTATTCACAATGCACAGTAGTGACATTGCCCGCAGCATCTTTTTCAAAACCGGTACATTTCACCACGTAGCCGTAGCGCAGGCGCACCATATTGTCCGGGAATAAACGGAAATAGCCTTTACTCGGCACTTCCATAAAGTCTTCGCGTTCTATCCAAAGCGTTTTTGAAAGCTGGATGGTGCGTTTACCGAGCTCGGGCTTGAGTGGATGATTAGGGGCAAAGCAATCTTCACTTTGACCTTCAGGATAGTTATCAATCACCAGCTTAATTGGGTCAAGTACGGCAATGCGGCGCTCGGCAGCCTCATTGAGCGTTTCACGCATACAATCTTCCAAAATGGTGTATTCAATCCATGAATCCGCTTTTGAAACACCGATGCGATCTGCAAATAACCTGAAGCCTTCCGGGGTGTAGCCACGACGGCGCGCACCAGCCAGCGTAGGTAGGCGCGGGTCATCCCAACCTGACACGTGTTTTTCTTCTACCAATTGAATCAGTTTACGTTTGGAAAGCACTACGTAGGTGAGGTTCAAGCGTGCGAACTCATATTGTTTTGGTAGCGGATGTGCAAAAAATCCAGCTTCTGCCAAGCGCTCTAATAGCCAATCGTAGAATGGCCGCTGATCTTCAAACTCCAGCGTACAAATCGAGTGGGTAATTTGCTCTAAAGCATCTTCAATCGGATGGGCAAAGGTGTACATCGGATAAATACACCATTGATCGCCCGTGTTATGGTGATGCGCACGCTTAATACGGTAAATCGCAGGGTCGCGCATATTGATGTTAGGCGATGCCATATCAATTTTGGCGCGTAATACCATGCTGCCATCCGCATGTTTGCCATCACGCATTTCGCGGAATAACGCAAGGTTATCTTCCACACTGCGGTTACGATAAGGTGAATCTTTGCCGGCCTCGGTCAGCGTGCCGCGATTCGCACGCATTTCATCTGCTGTTTGCTGATCTACATAAGCCAGACCTTTACTGATAAGCGCTTCTGCAGCTTGGTACATCCAGTCAAAATAATTGCTGGCGTAATACAGATGTGATTGTCCGAAAGCCTCCCAGCCAAAGCCCAGCCACTGCACCATTTCGGTAATGCTATCAACGTATTCCTGCTCTTCTTTTTCAGGGTTGGTGTCGTCAAAGCGCATGTGGCAAATACCGTTGTAATCGCGTGCCAAGCCAAAGTTCAAACAGATACTTTTAGCGTGACCGATATGCAAATACCCGTTTGGCTCGGGCGGAAAGCGCGTGCGGATTTTAGCCGGGTCTGACTCGCCCGCAGCATGCTGTGCGGCATCACCTGGGCTCCCTGCCCATTTTTTATGGACATATTTATTTTGCGCTAAGTCTTTTTCAATAATCGCACGAATAAAATTAGAAGCTGGAGCAGGTGCTGATGAATGGTTTGATGTTTTTTCTGATGACATGGCAACAAGTTGAGTTAACGTTTATGCTATTTTACACTATTGACCAAGCACTGGTTGATTGTACCAACAACAGAGGTCCGAAGCCGAGCTGTTCGCGACGTTTACATCGCAACATGCCATGTTAAACTAGACATCGCTATGAATACCCTCACTTTTCTTATTCTAAAACTACTGGCTGACGGCAAATTTCACTCTGGTGAAGCGATTGCAAAGCACTTTAACGTCTCACGCACCACAGTTTGGAACGCTCTACAGCATGCAGAGCAGCTCGGTATCGAGGTGTTCTCCGTACGCGGACGCGGCTATAAATTGCCACACGCGGTTACCTTGCTGGATGAACAAGCCATTTTGAACGCAATCGGCGAGCAAAGTGTCGCCTTCAAACTGGAATTACACGATTATATTGAGTCCACCAATACCTATTTAATGCAGAAAGCGGGCGTGCCTCAAGCCCATGCCACCTGCGTTGCTGCACACCTGCAAACCCAAGGCCGCGGCAGACGTGGTCGCACTTGGCACGCAGGATTGGGTGCTAGTTTAACTTTTTCATTATTGTGGCGTTTTCAATGTGGCGCGGCAGCGCTGTCTGGCTTAAGTTTAGCCGTTGGCGTTGCGCTGATGCGCACATTGCGCGAAATTGGTGTTACAACCGCACAACTCAAATGGCCAAACGATGTATTGATTAACCGTGAAAAATTAGCCGGCATTTTGATTGAATTACAGGGCGATATGGAAGGACCAAGCACGGCAGTCATCGGCATTGGCATCAACTTGAATTTACCGGCAAGTATCAAACAGCAAATTGACCAGCCTGTTACTGACTTGAGCAGTGCCTCCGCACAAAAAATTGACCCGAATGCTTTGCTCGGAGCGCTGCTTAAAAATTTGGCAGCAGTGTTAGGTGATTTTGAACAACGCGGCTTTGCCAACCTGCGTACTGAATGGACCGAACATCACGCGTATCACCTGCAACAGGTTCGCATGCTTATGCCGGATGGTCGTGAAGCGCAAGGCGTAGTACAGGGCATCGCAGAGGATGGTGCCTTGTTAGTAGAAACGTCGAGTGGCTTGCAACGATTTGTATCAGGTGAAATCAGCCTGCGCGGTGCTTAACATATGATAAATATCGACAATATATTAACAATTGATGCAGGCAACTCTCGAGTCAAATGGGGAGTATTTGATGCAACCGGCACCATGCAAGAAAGTGGCGCTTGCCTTCATGCCGAGCTGTCGACAACCAATTTGCCAAGAACGCACAAAGTGATTATTTCGAATGTCGCAGGAATAGAGATGCATGAGAAACTTAAACACATACTTTCCGGGAATGCGACTATTCAATGGATACGCGCACAATCCACAGCATGCAATGTTATAAACCGCTACGCAACCCCTGAAAACTTAGGTAGTGACCGCTGGGCGGCGTTAATTGCAGCGTGGCACATCAAACAAACTCCCTGTGTCGTAGTTAATGCTGGCACAGCGGTGACGATTGATGCCTTAAGTTCGCAGCAAGTAAACAACCAACCATGCGGTGAATTTATTGGCGGATTGATTTTGCCTGGGCTCAATTTAATGCGGCAGAGCTTAGGAATTGCAACTGCACAATTACCAAAAATTGATGCCTCCGTATTCGCTGCCCCTGAAATACCCCGTGAAATTTTTGCCAAAAACACAGCTGAGGCAATTTTTACTGGTACATTGCATGCAATTTCAGGCGCAATTGAGCACATGGCACATGAGTTAAATCTGCAAAGTAAACAAGTGCCACGTATTGTCATTAGTGGTGGCGATGCCAAAGTGATTAAAGACGCGATTGCCGCCGCCGTGACAAACCCAATCGCAATCGTTGATAATTTGGTTTTACAGGGTTTGTACCTGCTAGAGAAATCTACTCCAGTCTAAAATTTCTTTGAAAAGTGATGCAATATGAAGCAATTGTTTTGGTTATTAGCACTCATCAACATAGGCTTAGTCGCCTATTTCAATTTAGCGCATACTTTACCGAGTAAGCCACATGCACAGTCAACAGAAATAGCCCCTGAAAAAATTCAAGTGTTGTCGCAAAAACAAATAGAAGCCTTGCCAAAAAAATCAGTGGTGCCTCCTCCTCAAACGCCAACTGCCATAGCAGCTTGTTTTGAATGGGGTATTTTTTCAAATGCAAATATTGCCAATGCACAAAACGTAGTTGCCAGATTGGCACTGCAAGCCACGGTAAAAGAACAAACATCGCAACAATCTAAACGCTTCTGGGTTTACAGACCACCGCTAAAGTCAGCGCAAAAAGCCCAGTTAAGAGCCGCTGAATTAAAAGCGCTGGGCATTGAAGATTTATTTGTGGTGCAGGAAAAAGAATGGGAAAACGCAATCTCTTTTGGTATTTTTGAAGACGAACAACTTGCCAGCAAACTGCTGAGCGAGCTCAAAGCCAAGGGAATTAAAGATGCGGTAAAAACATTGCGTAATCAAGGCAAAGGATACGCCACCCTGCAACTTAACAACCTTGCGGAGCATGATGTAGCCGAACTCAAAAAGTTCAAATCTGATTTTCCTGAGGCAGACTTAAAAGAAGTAAGTTGCCAATAAAGACGGAAAATGGCTAAGGAAACAACTTGCCAGGATTCAAAACATTATTTGGATCAAAAGTCAGTTTTAGCGATTTCATTAAATTGATGGTGCTTGCATCGATTTCACGCGGCACAAACGGGCGCTTGGCCATGCCCACGCCATGCTCGCCCGACAACGTCCCCTGTAGAGATAATACCAGGCTAAACACCTCATCCAGACACTCGTAAGCACGCTTCATTTCATTTGCGTTATCAGGATTCACCAGCAAATTTACATGAATATTACCATTACCTGCATGGCCAAAATTTACATTGGCAATTTGATAATGTGCTGCCAATTTCTCTAAACCAGTTAACAGTTCAGGCAAATGTGAGACTGGCACGGCGATATCTTCATTGATTTTTTTCGGCGCAATATCTTTTAATAAAGGTGATAGCGCTTTGCGTGCAGCCCACAAAGCCTTGGTGTCATGCGCTGGCTTTGCTTCAATTAAGCCATGCACTTGGCAAGCTTGCAAAATGGCGGCCGTTGCTTCAATAATTTCCTGCTGCGAGCCGTCAACTTCTATCATCAAATAGGCGCGCGCATTTTCGGGCAGCAAGTTTTGATGTCGACTACGAATCAGCGTAAGCGCGCCGTTATCCAAAAACTCTAAAGCACTGGGGGTATAAGGCTGCGCCATGATTGCGGCAATCGCTTTCGCACAACTCATCGTATCCACAAACTCTGCAGTGATGCCGCCGGTATATTTTGGCAGCGGTGTCAGCTTTAGTGTTGCTTCACATATCACGGCAAGTGTACCTTCGGATCCAACCAGCAAGCGGGTTAAATCGTAACCCACCACGCCTTTACTGGTGTAACAGCCTGTTTTGATAATATCACCACCGCCTGTCACCGCTTTTAAGCCAAGGATGTGATCCCGTGCTACACCGTACTTCACGGCATGCGGCCCCGCAGCGCAGGTAGCCAAATTACCGCCAATGCTGCAATAAGCAGCGCTGGATGGATCAGGTGGCCAAAAGAACCCTACTGGTTTAATCGCATCCTGCAGCTCTTGGTTCAGCACACCCGGCTCAACAATCGCCATGCGGTTGTCAGGATCGATACTGAGAATGTTATTCATGCGCTCCAGTGAAAGCGCCACACCACCAACCTCAGGCACACTGCCGCCCGCAGTGCCGGTACCGCGCCCGCGTGGCACCACCGGGACCTTGTGTGCATTACAAAGCCGAATAACACTTTGCACTTCTGCTATCGTGAGCGGAAAAACGACCGCAACGGGCGCATGATAATTGCGCGAGTTGTCGTAAGCATAGGCATAGCAATCTACCGGGTCGGTGAAGAGTCGGTCAGGCGAAAAAAGTTGAGAGAGTGAAGAGATTAAGGTTCGCATAATTTATTTCAATGCATCCTTGATGTAAGCAGGCTTAATTCTGCAATCCAAAATTCGCCAAATATTTACAATTTCACTATCAAACGTGTAATAAATTGCAAACTGGAAAGTCTTAGACAATGCACGATAGTGGCCAAAAAATATCTGATGAATGCCTGCGTATAAATTTAAAGATTCAATATCTGAAAATAGAGTGTCCTCAAAATATACACCCAAACCAGCTTGCTGTTACTCATAAAACTGCTTGCCTCGAATCACATCATCAATGGCAAGCGGATGAAGTACGATTTTGATCATACGCTATTACGAATTATTTCTTTCGCAACGTCCCAATCAATCATCTCAGCTTGCCCTGTCGCGTGTAATTGATGCGCATTTTTTAACGCTTGTTCATGCCATGCCGGCGATTGAAACGACTCCGCATCATGCGTTAGATCATCCCAGAGTTCATTCATCATTCGTAGTTTTTCGACTCTAGTTAATTGGTTTAATGATTGCATGGCTTTATCCTAATCAGCGAGTTCTGTGATACTGTCGCGAAGCACTCAGTTTGTGCGTTTGGCATCATAGCGAGAAATAGTATTCTCTAATTTTTGTTGCCATAAGCTTCCGCCTTAAGGTTAGAAAATTATTGTAGTCATCAATGTCCATTTGCATTATCTCAGCAGGCACGCTATTCATTGTTAAGTTATCTAAAAGTTCTTGTTCTGTTGCCAACCCACTTACTTGGCGGTCGTTTTCGAGCATTTGTTTGTTCACTAACGAAAAATAGTCTTTTGGAGGATTGTTGCCTACTTTGATGTTGATCTCAGACTGCATATAGACATAATTTGCAATTTGATTATATTTGCTTTGGTCTAAACCATTTTTCTTTAAATAGTCTTTGGGGAAAAGATGATGAATGTCGCCACGAAGCGAAATAAGGTCACTAACTAATACATCTTTTGATAAAAATCCTCTGTCGCTAGATTTTACTTGAGATGCTAAAAAGACATGGAAATATGGGCTACTTGCCACTGAAGTATCTAAACTTTGTGGTAGTGATGCATTCCAAAAAGCATCTGACAACTCCCCATCTTCTTTTTCTTTCAGGTATTCGTTAAATGGTCTTTCAGAAATTTGTTTAATATCAAAATCAAAAGAACTTTCTGGTGAGCCTGAATATCGACCCGTCAAGATTGAATAAACGAACCAACGTCTTACATAGCTCTCTATATCAACAGAATTAACTTTTAATTCTTTTAATTTTAAATAAACGATGTAAGCAAAATTTATAGCATTTTGTGAGCGTATAAGTTTCGGCGAAATAAAACCGGCAGATTTTATAATCATCAGAAACCGCTTGAAATTCGTTTCGTTAATGAAACTGTTTACACCTGTTTTTAATGTTGCAAAAGATTGTTCCGCAATAGCATCTTCAAAAGTTCTTGTTTCAAAGTTTCTACCTGACAGCAAGCTTACCAAATCAGAAAGTCGCCCTCTGTTAAATTGTGAAGTAAATGCAACACGAATAAGGTCGTTGTAGTCAGGATCATACAAGTCCTCGTTTTCAGTTTTCAGCCATTGCATTTTTTGAAAATAATCTGTTTTCGCAAACTCCGTATCGTTGTCAACAATGTGTTGGTAAAACTCTGGAGCAATCGCTAAATGGCAAAAATAATCTATCGTTTTTCTTAACTCATTTCCGCCATAGTCAGTATTTGAAGCAATTTTACTCATCGCAAAATCAGCTTGACTTAACACCACGCCTTTTGAATTGATACGGATGAAAATTTCTGTCACTGTTTCAATATCCAAATCAGGGGCTAACTCAATTAGTCCGATTTGTTTTTTGGGGATGTTGATTAGATTAGAAAATGAATTTCTAACATGCTTTTTATCTGCGTCTGGATTGAGCTCAAAGTAATTGTCGGCAATTTCAAATAAGTCAGTCTTGCCGTTTATTGCTTCTGCAATATCATGAAGCCAAGTTTTATCCTTTAAAATCGCAGGATTTTGTACTTCAAATTTTTCCGTGATTGGGTTAAACGCTATTTTTATCTTCACTCGCTGATAAGTCTTGTTGATTACATACTGCCCCAAGATTGCCGCAGTCAATGCAGTAACTCGCTGCTGTCCATCAATCAGTATTTTCTTACCTTCACTTAAACTGCCGTCTTTCAAACGAACATTGGGATTTCTCCAAGCGATAACGTAACCAATTGGATAGCCTTGATATAGACTATCCATTAAATCGCGAACTTTTGAGCTATCCCAAACGAAAGGTCTTTGGATTTCTGGAATAGCAATTTCACCTGAATTAACCCAAGCCAAAACTGTTTCAATTAAGTGCTGGTTTACTGAGTACTTTTGCATTTATCATTTACCCTTTACGTTCCGCAATTAAATAGCAGCAATGCCTTCCAAGCATACATAACGAGACATTATTTCTTACGTGGTGGCAACATATCCGTGATTGTGCCTTCTTTCATTTCTGCGGCAAAACACACAGTTTCAGATAGCGTTGGATGTGCATGAATGGTTAAGCCCAAATCATGCGCGTCCGCACCCATTTCAATCGCCAGCACGGCTTCTGCCAACAACTCACCCGCATTAATACCCACAATGCCGGCACCAATCACACGGTGTGTTTCTTTATCGAATATCAGCTTGGTTGCACCTTCAGTACGTGCGATAGAAAGTGCGCGCCCACTTGCCGCCCAGGGGAAGCTGGCTTTTTCAATGGCAATGCCTTTGGCTTTTGCCTCAATTTCCGTTACGCCTACCCATGCCACTTCCGGGTCAGTATAAGCGACGGATGGAATCACCGAGGCAACAAATTCAACCTTCTCGCCTGCGATTACTTCTGCCGCCACTTTAGCTTCGTGCGTAGCTTTATGCGCCAACATCGGCTGCCCCACAATGTCACCAATCGCAAAAATATGTGGCACATTGGTGCGCATTTGTTTGTCCACCACAATAAAGCCGTAATCATCTACTGTCACGCCTGCATTTTCAGCACCAATGTTTTTACCATTTGGACGGCGACCGATAGAAACCAACACACGGTCGTAAACTTCTACGCCTTTGGGTGCGCCTGAGTTGCCATTAACTCCATCAAATGTCACATGAACACCATCTTTTTTAGGCTCCATGGTTGCGACTTTGGTATTGAGCATGATGGCCTCGAACCGTTTTTCCATGCGCTTTTGCAATGGTCGCACCAAATCACGGTCGCAGCCTTGAATAAGCCCATCAGTAAATTCAACCACACTCACTTTTGTACCTAGTGCATCATAAACGGTGCCCATTTCAAGGCCAATAATGCCGCCGCCAATCACCAGCATGCGCTTAGGCACATCGGCCAATGCCAAGGCGCCGGTAGAATCCATAATGCGCTCGTCTTCCGCTACGCCTGGGAATTTAGTGGCTTGTGAGCCTGCCGCAATAATCGCGTTTTCAAAACCTACGGTGGTCACTTTTCCGTCAGTTGCAGTCACAGCGATTTGATGAGGACTGGCAAACTTACCCACGCCTTGCACCACAGTCACACCGCGTTGTTTTGCCATGGCAGACAATCCGCTGGTTAGCTTGCCAACCACATCGTTGGCTTTCCAATTGCGCAACTGGTCTAAATCTACTTTAGGCGCGCCAAAGCTCACGCCATGGTGGCTCGACTCTTCAGCCTCAGTGATAACTTTTGCGGTATGCAACAGTGCTTTAGATGGAATACAGCCTACGTTAAGACACACGCCACCCAATGTTGAATAGCGCTCAATCAGCACAACTTGCTTGCCTAAGTCTGCCGCACGGAAAGCTGCAGTATAGCCGCCAGGACCGCTGCCCAACACGACGACTTGTGTATTGATGTCGCTATCGCCAACAGCTACTGCAGTTACAGTGGGCGCTACAACAGGGGTTGGTGCAGGGGTGGGCGCAGGCGCTTCTGCCTTTACTGGCGCAGCAGTTACTGTAGCCTCAGCTGCTACCAATAGAATAAGTGTATCTTTTGCAACCTTATCGCCAACTTTTACTTTGATTTCTTTGACCGTACCCGCGTGAGAAGATGGTATATCCATGGATGCCTTATCGGACTCAACGGTAATCAAAGAATCCTCTTTAGCGATAACATCACCGACTTTAACGAGAACTTCAATCACATCCACACTATCAAAGTTGCCAATATCCGGCACCAATACTTCTACTAAATTACTCATGCACGCCCTCTGTAAACGATGGTTATTTTTCGTAATTTTATCATCAAACATTACTTTTCCATGTCCAATAGCCTGTATTACATACAACTGAATAGCTGGGACTCAGATAGTGGATGCCAAAGTTTACAAATTTTGCACGCTACCGAATATCACTAATGTTGATACCATCAGGAACACCCAAGCTACTACGCCTGCGGTTAGTACCGCGCCGAACATCAGCATGGCGCGACCATGCTCTTTTATCCGAAACACGACCGGAATACCGTAATAAATAAACCCTACTGTCGCCATGAGCGCCAACGTCAACGCGATAAGATTAATCAATATATTGGGAATAATGAGAAAACATACTGGGACTAGCCACAGCGGCGTAGGCGCCACCGCTGCTAGTGTGAATGAATCCTGGTAGCTAGGATAAATTTCGGCCACCTCGGCCAGTTGACGAATAATCAAACCCATTACCGGCACCGCCACCAATTCAACCACAAATAAAACAACTGCAACCAGTAACAACTTTGCTTCGGATAAAATGGGGATTAAATTGCCGGCATATTTGCTACCAGCAAAATATAAAAACAGCGGCGGGATCAGCGACAAAGGCACCACATGCAGCAAATAGAGCCTGTGCATCGACACCTTGCTCTGCATCAGGTGACGCCAACCTTTGGTGGGAACTGCAAACAACCAGAACAAGTTTAAAAGACTCATAAGATTATCCTATCCACTGCATGACTATTACGTAATGTGTTGAGTTAATAATGCCCAATTGATGCGGAAAATTATAGCAACAGCCTTCTCACGTCGCTCAACATCATACGCATATGACTGGTAAAACGTGCGCCATCGGCACCATCAATGACACGATGATCGTAAGAAAGCGACATCGGTAAAATTAAACGCGGCTCAAAGCCATTGGTCGTTTTATTATAAACCGGCTGCATTGATGAACGTGAAACGCCCAAAATCGCCACTTCCGGACAATTGATAATCGGCGTAAACATCGTGCCACCGATACCACCAAGGCTGGAAATAGTAAAACAGCCGCCTTGCATTTCTTCCACTTTCAGCTTGCGCTCACGTGCCTTCGCTGATAAATCCATCAAGTCACGGGCAATGTCCAACACATCTTTTTGATGTACATCGCGCACAACTGGAACCACTAAGCCGTCTGGCGTATCGCATGCAAAGCCGATATTGAAATAGCTCTTCAATATCAAGCTATCTCCATCCGGCGAAAGTGAAGCATTAAAGTTAGGGTACGCTTTAAGCGCATTTACGGAAGCTTTAATCAAGAATGCCAACATGGTGAGCTTAACGCCACGTTTTTCAGCGTCCGTTTGCATAGACTTACGGAAAGCTTCCAGATCGGTAATATCCGCATCATCAAACTGCGTTACGTGCGGGGCGGTCACCCAATTGCGATGCAAGTTAGCGCCAGAAAGCTTTTTGATGCGAGAAAGTGGCTTGTTTGAGATCTCACCAAACCGGCTAAAATCAATCACCGGCATTGGTAGTGTAGCCAAACCGCTAACACCGGCGCCCATGTTTTCAGTGCGTGGCTTGGCCAACTCACCTTTCACATAAGCCTGTACATCACTTTGTAGAATGCGATTTTTGGCGCCGCTACCTGTTACATGCGCCAAATTCACACCCAATTCTCTGGCAAAGCGACGAATGGAAGGGCTCGCATGTGAGAGCTTACCTGTCGCCACAGCCGCATGCTCCCCCACTGGTGCAGGCTGCTGTGCCGGTGCGATTGGTTTAGGTGGTTCAGGTGCTGGTCTACTTGGTGCAGGGATAGCACTTTTCGCAATCACGGCTTTCGGCGTCTCAACAGAAGTTGGAACGACTGATACGGCTTTTTCAGATGCAGCCTCACTCACGTCCATCGTCAACATCAAAGTACCTTCTGCGGCCTTGTCGCCCACCTTGATTTTGACTGCTTGCACCACGCCTGCAAATGGCGCCGGAATATCCATCGAAGCCTTATCAGACTCGACCGTAATCAAAGAGTCATCTTTAGCGATGATGTCACCGGCTTTAATTAAAACCTCAATCACATCCACACTATCAAAATTACCGATATCGGGAACGAATATGTCTTTTATATTACTCATGTACCACTTCCTTCAAAACACGTCGTCATTCCGTGCTTGACACGGAATCCAGAGGCTTTCATAAAAAGGCAAGTTGCGCTTGCTACTGGATACCAGCTTTCGCTGGTATGACAACATAGGTTGGGTTAATTAAACTGTCGTTGGGTTTGGCTTGTTAGAATTCAACTGGTATTTTTTAACCGCTTCAGCCACTTTAGCAGCAGGCAGCTTACCTTCATCACTTAAAGCTTTAAGCGCAGCCACTACTACGTAATAACGATTCACTTCAAAAAAGTCACGTAACGCTTCACGGCTATCTGAACGACCAAAACCATCGGTACCCAGTGCCACGAATTTATTCGGCACAAAACGCTGGATTTGTTCGGCAAAGCTCTTCATGTAATCCGTAGAAGCAATCACCGGGCCCTTTGCGTCTTTCAAGCACTGTGCAACATAACTCACTTTTTGAGTTTTTTCAGGGTTGAGCATGTTCCAGCGATCACACTCCAAGCCTTCACGACGCAGCTCTGTAAAGCTCGGCATACTCCATATATCGGCAGAAATACCCCAATCTTTTTCCAACAACTCAGCAGCCGCAATCACTTCACGTAAAATCACACCTGAACCCATCAATTGGACTTTTTCACCTTTAGCTTCAGATTTACTAAAGTTATACATGCCTTTCAAGATGCCCGCTTCGGCGCCTTTTGGCAATTCCGGATGACTGTAGTTTTCGTTCATCAAAGTGATGTAGTAGTACACATCCTCCTGATTTTGCACCATACGACGTAAGCCTTCTTGAATAATCACAGCTAATTCATAAGCAAAGGTTGGGTCGTAAGAGATACAGTTTGGGATGGTCGCTGATAGCAAATGGCTATGGCCATCTTCATGTTGCAAACCTTCGCCATTCAATGTGGTACGGCCAGCCGTTGCACCAAGCAGGAAGCCGCGAGCACGTGAGTCCCCTGCCATCCAGGCTAAGTCACCGGTACGTTGGAAACCGAACATCGAATAATAGATGTAGAACGGAATCATCTGCACCCCGGTTACCGAGTAAGATGTTGCCGCTGCCAACCAACTTGAGAATGAACCGGCCTCGTTAATGCCTTCTTCTAAAATCTGACCATCTTTTGACTCTTTGTAATACATCACCTGATCAGAATCTTGTGGCTCATATAGCTGCCCCTGGCTCGCGTAAATACCCAGTTGACGGAACATCCCTTCCATACCGAATGTACGTGCTTCGTCAGGCACAATAGGCACCACATATTTACCGATTTGTTTATCACGCACCAAGGTAGAAAGAATACGCACAAACGCCATGGTCGTTGAAATTTCACGGTCACCCGTTGCCGCCAGTACATTTTCAAATGCGGACAATGCCGGCACTTTTAATTCATTACCCTTACGACGACGTTGTGGCACAAAACCACCCATGGCGGCGCGACGCTCAGCCATGTATTTCATCTCAGGCGAGTCTTCAGCGGGCTTATAGAAACTTAAGCTCTCAACTTGCTCATCACTGATAGGCAAATCAAAACGGTCACGGAATTTTTTGAGTGACTCAATATCCATGCTCTTTTGTTGATGGGTGGTATTTTGACCTTCACCAGCCTCACCCATGCCATAACCTTTAACCGTCTTGGCCAAAATCACAGTCGGCTGATCTTTGTGATTTACGGCAGCGTGATAGGCAGCAAATACTTTATGCGGGTCATGTCCACCTCGATTTAAGCGCCAAATATCTTGGTCACTCATTGCCGCAACCATCTCTTTTAATTGAGGGTATTTTCCAAAAAAGTGTTCGCGCGTATAAGCGCCACCTTTTTGCTTAAAGTTTTGATACTCACCATCCACGCACTCTTCCATACGTTTTTTGAGTAAGCCGTCTTTATCCATGGCCAATAACGGATCCCAATAAGAACCCCAAACCACTTTAAGCACATTCCAGCCCGAACCACGGAAATCGGACTCCAGCTCTTGAATGATTTTACCGTTACCGCGTACAGGCCCATCCAAACGCTGCAAGTTACAGTTAATGACAAAAATCAAGTTGTCTAATTTTTCACGGCTTGCCAATGAAATTGCACCCAAAGATTCCGGCTCATCCATTTCACCATCGCCACAGAACACCCACACCTTGCGATCACTGGTGTCAGCAATACCTCGGTCATGTAAGTATTTCAAGAAACGAGCCTGGTAAATACCAGCTAGCGGCCCTAACCCCATTGAAACCGTTGGAAATTGCCAAAAATCAGGCATTAACCATGGATGTGGGTAGCTAGGTAAACCATTACCGCCCGTTTCCTGGCGGAAGTTATCCATTTGCTCTTGAGTGATGCGGCCTTCCAAAAATGCACGTGCATAGACACCCGGTGATGAATGCCCCTGGAAATAAACACAATCCCCGCCAAAATTTTCATTTGGGGCGCGGAAGAAATAATTAAAACCCGTGTCGTACAAGGTAGCCGCTGACTGAAAACTCGCAATATGACCGCCGACACCTGGTGATTTCTCGTTGGCACGCAACACCGTCATTACCGCGTTCCAGCGCACAAGCGCGCGCACACGGCGTTCCATTTCCGGGTCGCCCGGCAACTTTGCCTGCAGGTGATTAGGGATGGTGTTTAAATAGGCGGTAGTCGCGTTGTACGGCAAGTTGCTACCGGAACGGCGCGCCTTATCAATCATGGCCTCAAGTAAAAAGTGAGCACGCTCGGTGCCTTCGTTTTCAATTACTGCGGTTAGTGCATCAAGCCATTCTTGGGTTTCTTGGCTATCAATATCTGAGTTACTCAAATTTGTGTTCAATGACATTCAGTTGGTGCTCCGTGAGCTATATTCGCGAAACTTTTTTAGTCGCCGTGACCCTAGCAATAGGTATAATCAATGAGCGACCGAGAAGCAACAAAAGCAAATATAGCGTATCTGAAATACATGGCGCTTTTCGTGCAACACGCAAAGTGCTATGTGCGTAAATTTTTACAAAACCGTAGTGTGGCTTTTTTAGTGGTTTTGGTCAAGTTTGCCAGCATTTTTTAAGGTTTAAACATAATTCCCTCATGCATTTCCGTGGCGATTCACATGAGATTTTAAGGATTGATAATGTCGATAAAATTACAACAACATGCAGAAATTGCCAGTGAAAAGTCACTAAAATCACAAAAACATATACTTTTGATACTTACTGAAAAAGAAGAAAAAAGCCTGCCTTTTTACCAAATTCTGCAATCTAGGCTAAAACGTAGTAAAAGCGAATTTAAGGATTTGGCTAAATCACCAATCACCGTAGATTTACCGGATGGCGGGTTGGCAAGCTTTATTGTTCTTGGTGAAAAACTTAACGCATTTCAGCGCCACTCCCTGCTGCGAAAAGCCGTTAAACCTTTACTGGATGAGCACCCTGCAAGCATAACCATCTGCGTTTTTGGCAATGACACTGCACGCAAAGCACACGCCTGTGCTGCTTACTACGTGGTAACTGCTAATGCATCCAGCTTACCCAGCAGAAAAAAGGAGCATAAATCCAACTTCTTAAAAACCGTCACCATTCATGGCTATCAAGCTGAACACGATTACAGTTACGTCAATGCACGCGTAGCTGGCAACACCCTATGCCGTCAGTTGACGATGACGCCGCCCAATGAATTGACACCCACAATTTATCGCAAAAAAGTTGCTACGCTAGCCAAAGAACATGGCTGGCAGCACGCAGAATTTGATATGCCTGCCCTTAAAAAAATGGGTGCTGGCGCCTTTGTTGCGGTTGGACAAGGGTCAGAACCGCAAGATGCCGCCATTGTACATCTGACCTATCAACCTAAAAATGCCAGAAAAAATATCGCCATTGTAGGCAAAGGTATTTGTTTTGACACCGGTGGCCACAACCTCAAACCGGCAAAATATATGCTGGGCATGCATGAAGATATGAACGGCTCTGCAGTGGCCTTAGGCATTTTACTTGCGGCGACTCAAATGCAGCTTCCGGTCAAACTCGACTGCTGGTTAGCGATTGCGCAAAACCACATCAGCCCGAGTGCTTACAAGCAAAACGACGTAGTCACCGCGCTCAATGGCATGTCGATTGAAATCGTACACACCGATGCAGAAGGCCGCATGGTGCTGGCAGACACGCTCACACTGGCTTCCAGAGAAAAGCCAGACGCTATTATCGACTTTGCCACATTAACCGGAAGCATGCTTTCAGCACTAGGTGATCGTATGAGCGGCATCATTAGCAATCGCGCGCATTTAGCATGCGAAGCAGTTGCAGCAGGCAACAAATCAGGTGAACGTATCGTTGCATTCCCTTACGACGACGACTACGACAGTGATTTGGATAGCGATGTTGCTGATATCAAACAATGCACATTAGAAGGTGGTGGCGATCACATCCATGCAGCTCGATTTTTAGGCAAGTTTATTGAAAACGATACCCCATGGGTGCACACAGACCTATCTGCAGCAAACCGTAAGGATGGCTTGGGAGCTATTCAGAGCGACACTAACGGTTTCGGAGTTGGGTTTGGCATCGAAATGCTTCTGAGCTTACTCAGTGAATAAAAAATGCCTGGGTACAAACTAAAAAACCTCCACAAGGGAGGTTTTTAGTTTAAATAAATAGCTTGGCAGTGACCTACTTTCGCATGCGAAGAGCATACTATCATTGGCGCTGGTTCGTTTCACGGCCCTGTTCGAGATGGGAAGGGGTGGGTCCAAACCGCTAT
>CAMBZE010000026.1 GCA_945872425.1 Methylotenera oryzisoli
TGGTGGTGAAAGAGGGACTTGAACCCTCGACCCCAGGATTATGAATCCTGTGCTCTAACCAGCTGAGCTACATCACCATGTAAACTTTTAACAAGGGCGCCATTCTAGTGATTTAGGCGTAAATTGTCAAAAATAGTTTGCTAATTAAACATTAAACCTAAAGTGCATGACATCGCCATCCTGCACGATGTATTCTTTGCCTTCCAGCCGCATTTTCCCTGCTTCTTTAGCGCCTTGCTCGCCCTTGTTTTTGACGTATTCGTCGTAAGCAATGACTTCGGCGCGAATAAATCCACGTTCAAAGTCGGTGTGAATTACACCGGCAGCTTGTGGCGCAGTGGCGCCTTTCTTCACTGTCCAGGCGCGTACTTCCTGCACGCCGGCGGTGAAGTAGGTTTGAAGTCCGAGCAGATCATAAGCGGCGCGAATCACGCGGTTTAAGCCAGGCTCTGCTTGGCCTAGTTCTGACAAAAACAATAGTTTGTCTTCTTCATCCAGCTCTGAGATTTCACCTTCAATCTTGGCGCAAATGCACACTACGGGCGCATTTTCTGCTTTGCCTAACGCGACCACTTTATCTAAATGCGGGTTGTTTTCAAAGCCTTTTTCATCTACGTTGGCAAGGTACATCACGGGTTTAACGGTGATGAGGCATAGCGGTTTGAGTAGCTGTAGTTCGTCTGCATCCAATCCGAGTGTGCGCACGGCTTTAGCTTCATTCAAACAAGGTAGTACTTTGTTGAGCACGGCGACAAGTGCAATCGCTTCTTTATCGCCACTTTTGGCTTTTTTGCCTTCGCGCTGCATGGTTTTTTCAACGGTTTCCATATCGGCAAGTGCTAGCTCGGTATTGATGACTTCGATGTCAGATAGCGGGTCAATTTTATTGGCTACGTGAATGACGTTGTTGTCTTCAAAACAACGTACCACGTGTGCAATCGCATCAGTCTCGCGGATGTTAGCCAAAAACTTGTTGCCTAAACCTTCGCCTTTGGAGGCGCCAGCGACCAGGCCTGCAATGTCGACAAACTCCACAATGGCCGGTTGCACGCGTTGCGGTTTTACAATATCAATGAGCGGTTGCATGCGTGTATCAGGCACTTCTACAATGCCAACGTTTGGCTCAATGGTGCAAAATGGGTAGTTTTCCGCTGCGATGCCTGCTTTGGTGATTGCATTGAAAAGTGTAGATTTACCTACGTTTGGAAGTCCGACTATGCCGCATTGCATCTAAATTCTCTTTTCAGTTATTTGGTGTGTAATTTTAACATGGCGCTTTCAAAATCGCCCGCGAGCAATAAAGGCACCACGCCACAAGCCGCATGGATATTGGCTTCCAGAGCATCTTTTTCTTGCTTTAATGGCGCTTTTAAAACGTAATTAATTACTTCATTCGCCTTATTTGGGGAACTTGGGCCCGGGTGATCAATCCCTAACCGCAACCGCCAGTAATCAGCCGTGCCAAGCGCTGCATGAATATCTTTTAAGCCATTGTGTCCGCCATGCCTGCCGCCCAGTTTGAGTTTGGCCGTGCCGGTTGGTAAATCAAGTTCATCATGAATAACTAAAATTTCGGCCGGTGTAATTTTGTAGTAATTGGCAAGCGCAGCGACGGCTTTACCACTGGCGTTCATAAAAGTGGTAGGCTTAAGCAGCCACACCTCTTGGTTGAGTTTGCCAACAAGACCAAAAAATTTAGCGTCTAGCGCTAGTTTGCTATTGGTTTGCGTGGCGATTTGGTCGATAAACCAAAAGCCTGCGTTATGGCGCGTGGCTTCGTATTTGTCGCCAGGATTACCAAGGCCAACTAATAATTTAATTCCGCTCATAAAGCCTCTTTCTAACTACTGCGCTTGTTGATTCAGCGTTAAAAGCTGGATCAACCCTCGCTACGCCACAATAGGTTTTATCATAACGCAATCGTACCAATAAAAAACGCGCACTTAACTTTTAAGCGCGCGTTTTTCATATAGCCTAAAAGCAGCTAAACTTAAGCTGCTGGAGTTTCTGCCGCTGGAGTTTCTGTTGCTGCCTCAGAAACGCCACCGCGTGTTTTAGCGATAGCAGCAACTGCCGCATCGTCACCATGTGCCAATTGTACAAACTCAACACCTTTTGGTAGTTTGATTTGCGACAAGTGAACTGATTGACCAATTTCAAGGTTGGCTACATCCACTTCAATAAACGCAGGCAAATCTTTTGCCAAGCAGCTTACGTCGGCTTCTGTTTGAATGTGAGCAACAATACCGCCCCCTAATTTAACACCAGGTGAATTTTCAGCACCAGTGAAGTGGAAAGGGACTTTAACGTGGATTTTTTCAGTTGTGCTTACGCGTTGAAAGTCTATGTGTTGAATGGTGTTACGCACCGGGTGCATTTGGAAGTCACGTAACAATACGCTTTCCTTTTTACCATCAACAATCAGGCTTAACACTGAAGCATGAAAAGCTTCGTGACGGAATTGCAAGAACAATTCCTTAGCATTCACTTCAAGTGTTACCGCATCTTTGCCACCACCATATACTACACCAGGCACTGCGCCAGCGCGACGAAGACGGCGGCTCGCACCCGTACCTTTAGCGTCACGTTTTACTGCATTAATTTCAATAGTCATTTTACTGCTCCTAAATTTACTACTAGGCTTTTGATAGCCTCACTTCACTAAAAACTGCAAACCGCGACCAGTCTGCAGGGTTAAAAACTTTTAAAATTATTGAATAAATCTACATTTAATCCATAAATAGTGAAGAAACAGAGTCTTCACAACTAATTCTACGAATGGTCTCCGCCAGCAGCTCAGCTGCGCTTAATTGGCGAATTTTTTTGCAATTTGCAGCGTTGGCGCCAAGTGGGATGGTATTGGTCACCACTAGCTCATCCAATTCTGAATTCAGAATGCGTTCAGCAGCGCCACCAGATAAAACCGGATGCGTAGCATAAGCAACAACTTTTTTCGCGCCATGCTTTTTAAGTGCGGCGGCGGCTTCACACAGTGTGTTTGCCGTGTCTACCATGTCATCCATGATGACGCAGGTGCGATCGGCTACGTCGCCAATAATGTTCATGACTTTAGCAACATTTGGTTTTGGACGGCGCTTGTCGATAATTGCCAAATCAGAGCCTAATTGTTTTGCACAGGCACGCGCACGAACCACGCCGCCCACATCCGGTGAAACAACGACTAGATTCTCATGGTTTTGTTTTAACAAATCGGCTAATAAAATTGGTGTTGCATAGATGTTATCAACCGGAATATCAAAGAAACCTTGAATTTGATCAGAGTGCAAGTCCATGGTGAGTACACGGTTAACACCTACACCAGTCAGCATATTGGCAACTACTTTAGCCGTAATGGCTACGCGTGCAGAGCGTGGGCGACGGTCTTGGCGTGAATAACCAAAGTAAGGAATTGCTGCGGTAATACGGCCAGCAGATGAGCGGCGAAGCGCATCTGCCATGACCATGATTTCCATCAGGCTGTCATTGGTTGGGTGACTGGTAGATTGCAGAATGAAAACATCACGACCACGTACGTTTTCGAGCAATTCAATCATGACCTCGCCATCGCTGAATCTGCCTACATTCGCACGACCAAGCTCAACACCTAGGTGTGTTGCAACCTGTTGCGCGAGCGCAGGGTTAGCATTGCCTGTAAACACCATCATGTTGCCGTTAGACGCCATCTGATTTCCTATCACCTTGGGTTTTTGCTCACACTAGCGAGAAACAAAAAGTATACAAAAAATAAAAGCGTGTAAATCAAAAAATCTACACGCTTGTTATTTTAATCCATGCAGACCACTTATCTGCATTCTAAATCTGGCTGGGGAGGAAGGATTCGAACCTTCGCATGCCGGAATCAAAATCCGGTGCCTTAACCAGCTTGGCGACTCCCCAATATTTAATCAGTCTGATAATTAAACTAAAAGTCCAATTAAAGGGTGCTGATTTAACCCTTTTGCAACAAAGCCAAAAACAGAAACTCCTAAGACCTCTTTTGGCTTTTGATTGCATATATCGTTAGCAATTTTTTCGTTAGCCACTTCTAAAAAAACCGAGGCGCCCGAACCGCTCATCCTGGCATCACCAAATTGTTTAAGCCATGTTAAACAAGCTGCTACCGCCGGATATTCGTTGCAAACACCTTTTTCAAGGTGATTTGTAAACTCAGCATGGATATTTCCGACAACTGAATTTTCAGTGCTTAATTTAGCCATGCTTAAATTAGGTGCCCTTGAAAAGCCCGACATTGTCTTAGGAATCGCATTTCTTGTCAATTGCTTATTCGTAAAAACTTGTGCTGTGGAGACATGCACATTTGGGGTTAGTACAACATAGTATGCTTCGTGCAAGCTGATAGATTGCAGTTGCTCACCTATGCCTTCAGCCCAAGCGTTTGACCCGTAAATAAAAAATGGAACATCTGCGCCTAACTGTAACCCAAGATTCAATAACTCACTGCGACTTAAATTAAGCTGCCAAAGGTGGTTTAATGCCAGCAAAACAGTTGCGGCATCAGAGCTGCCGCCGCCCAAGCCACCGCCCATCGGGATGTTTTTTTTAACAAACATTTCCACGCCTTGGTTGCAGGCTGTGTGTTGCTGTAACAATTTTGCAGCACGTATGCATAAGTCTTGCGATTCTGGCACGCCAGCCACATCATTAACGCGTTTAATCAATTTGTCGGCAGTAGGCTTCAGATAAATCGTGTCGTAAAAGTCCAGCAGGCGAAAAACAGTTTGTAGTAAGTGGTAGCCATCTGCACGTTGACCAACAATGTGCAAAAATAAATTGATTTTTGCTGGGGCTAGAAAGGGTTGAAAATCTTGCATGGCTGGTTAATTGACGATTTCTTTTGATTATTAAAGCAGTCTTTTAGTGACCGATGTTATTCCATGTTTCAACGAGCAGTTTCAGGTTCACTTTATCACTTTTAAGCAGAATCTTACTCGGTAATAGGTAGCCATTTTGTTTTGCATAGTTTTGGAATTCAATTTTCCAGTCGTCCTGATGCAACGTGGTTAATAATCCTTGTGCATCCCAAGTGCTGCCTTGAATCGGGCTACTGGAAGGGCGACCCAATGACCAGTCTACAAGCCCGGCCAAAGGGAGTTGCCAGCCTAGCGTGGTTTGTGTGAGCGTTTCGACATCGTTTGCAGCTATGCTGTTGCCATTGGCGTCTTCCAGAGTGATTTGCTCGGCAGATTTTTTAATGCTGGCTACTTGCCCACCCAGCGGCGAATACAGGGCGATGTCATCACCGCTTGCATTATGTTGCCAATATAAGCTGCCAGAAAAACCTTTGCCATCTGTTTGCACCCCAATGCGGCCTCGAAGCGAGAAGTATTGAATTTTGGCAATATGTTGTAAATGCGCTTGATTAAGCGTTTGTGATGCGCTACTTGGCGCGAGGTTGGCGCTAGGCACGCTGATGCAAGCGGACAGTAGCGATACTACGCTAAGCAATAACAGCGTTGGTGTGAAATGCATGGGTTCGTTCTACAATAGTTACAATAAAATTTATGATTTAAATTTATTAGTGGTGCTGATCAGTACTTCATTATCCGGGTGAGCGCTCAAAGCCTCGTTCCATATTTTTCTTGCCGCATCATGCTGCCCTTTTTGCCATAGCACTTCACCTAAATGCGCTGCGATTTCAGGGTCAGGATTGGCATTGTAGGCTTGCTGTAAATAGTTGAGTGCTTTGTCTAAATTACCTTTGCGATAATATGCCCAGCCCAGGCTATCAAGCATGTAATGATCGTTGGGGGAAATTGCCAATGCTTTTTCAATCAGTTTGATCGCTTCATTTAACCTGATATTGCGGTCTGCAAATGAATACCCAAGCGCATTGTAGGCAGCAGCAAAATCAGGTTTTATTGCGATTATCTTACGCAGTTCAGATTCCATGAGATCAAATTTCTTCACGCGCTCGGCAGCGAGTGCATAGTCGTAAACCAAATCTGGTGTGCCGGGTAAGTTTTTTACAGCGTTGCCCAGCAACTCAAATGCGTCTTCATTACGCTTGGCTTTGGTTAACAGGGCGGCTTGCGATTGAATAACAATAATCTGCTGCTCAGCATTTAAGTCGTCTACTGCATCTAGCAGCTCGATTGCATTGTCCACGGATTGTGTGCGGGCAATGACATTGGCAAGGTTGATTTTTGCTTCAAGGTAACGGGGGCCGGCTAGCACCTTGGCGTACCAAGAGATTGCCGCCTCGTCATGGTGTTGCTTTTCGGCGGTTTGGCCAAGGTAAAGGTGTACTTGGTCTGTATCTGTGAAGTTGAGCGTCAGTGCTTGCTTGAAATAGTTCTCAGCGGCTACGTAATCTGCAGACTGGTATGACAGCAAGCCAATGATTGCGGTAATATCTGCGCTGATTTTAGCTGGTCCGTTTTGGGCGCGCTCAAGTATGAGCGGATACTCTTTTTTTGCTGCGTCATATTGTTTTTGGCTTACCAGCAGTTTAGCTAAATTGATGCGGACTTCATTGGCATCGGGATGGGCGCTTAAGAATTCGCGATAAAAATCGATGGCCGCTTGCGGTGATTTGCGGAACAACACCTGCCCTTTGAGTAATGCCGCTATATTCCAGCCTGGATGCAGCGTTTCAGCTTTATTCAGCGCGTCCAGTGCGATATTGTCCTGATTAGCAGCCCACGCTGCTTGTGCAATGGCAAACCGCGCTTCAGCAAGCTCCGGGTAAGGCTCAGCCAGTGATTGCACCAAACGTAATGCACCGGCTTTATCCGGACTTCTGACCAATAGCCCATTGATATATAAAAACCCGTTTGCACCGGTTTCGGTATTTGATAATAATTTAGCCAAATAGGGTTCAGTCTCATGGAGTTTTCCTGTAGCAACTAACATTTCTATCACGGCTTGTTGGGCTTCAGTCGAAGTGGGATCAAGTTCTGCCCATAACTTGATGGCGGGGACCGCTAATTTTGGAATATTTGCGTAAGCTGAAATTTTAGCCGCACGCTCTGCTAAACGTGAGTCTCTTTCTGTTTTGGCTAATTCATAAAAAATTGCGCCGGACATGCCTATGTCGCCACGTTGTCCGGCAATTTCGCCTACCAGATATTTATAGATGAAGTCGGCTTTCACCCCATTTTGATTCTCTGCGTTTGAATTGGAGATGCCCTCAGCAGTTTCGGCAGCGTCTGCAGTTTTTATATAATCTTTGGTGGCGCAACCGTTAAGGCTCAGCAGGGTCGCTGATACAAATAGCCAGAGCATGGGTGTTAAAACAAGGGGTATTTTTTTGACGAGGTTTTCGAGTTTTTGAGTGCTGATCATTTCTTAATCCGTGACAGTGGTCGCAAGTTCCTACATAATTATGGATTGACTATAAAGCAAGTCAAGAGAACTTTTCAATAGATTGAGCAACCATGAATAATTTTACAGTAGAGGCAATCGAGCTCACCCGGTTATATGGTGGGCGAGAAGCCGTAAGTAACGTGAACTTTACTTTAAGTAAAGGTGAAGTGTTAGGTTTTTTAGGCCCGAATGGCGCCGGTAAATCCACCACCATGAAAATGCTCACCGGTAATCTCGCACCGAGTAATGGATCTGTCAAAATCTGCGGCATCGATATGATGGAAAATCCTAAAGAAGCCAAGGCGCTGATTGGCTACCTGCCTGAAATGCGTCCGCTATACAAAGAGCTTACGGTTGATGAATATTTAATCATGGCGGCTCGTTTGCACCGAGTAAGCGCAAAGCATGTTAAAAAAGCGGTAGAAACCGCGAAAGAACGCTGTGGCTTGGGGCACATGAGTAAGCGCCTTATTGAAAATTTATCCAATGGTTACCAGCAGCGCGTAGGGATAGCACAAGCCATTATTCACCGTCCCATGGTGGTGATTTTGGATGAGCCAACCGTAGGTCTGGATCCTATTCAAATTCGTGATATTCGCGCTCTGATTCGTGAAGTAGGGGGCGAGCATAGTGTGATTATCTCTACGCATATTTTGCCTGAAGTTGAAATGGTGTGTGACCATGTGCAAATTATTGATAAAGGTAAACTGGTTTTTAACGGGCCTATTGAGGTGCTTAAAAAGCAGCGTATTGGTAATAAGTTACTGATTGGTATGCGTGCCCCCCCGCGCGTTGAAGATATATTAAAAATTGCTGGCGTATCTGAAGCAGAAAGCCTGGCGAACGGCTTGGTTCGTGTGCGCTTTGCTGATGACGCAGCGCCGGCAGAGGCCATTGTGCAAGCATCGGTGCAACAGGGTTGGGGCTTATATCAAATTGCACCTGATCAAACCAGCCTGGAAGATGTGTTTATGCAACTGACCTACCAAGAGCAGGCAGTGGCTTAAATTTTACAAGTGAGTGAAGTAATCGGTTATTTAGGGTTTATTTATGATTATCAATGTGGCAAGAAAAGAACTAAAAAGCATGTTTGCATCGCCCATGGGCTGGGTCATTTTGTCAGTGCTGATGTTTGCATTCGGCACACAATACCTCAATGCTGTGAATGATTATTTTGCGGTGATGTCAGGTTCAATGCGTCCGGCGGAGCGCACAGGCGTCACGCAATTTGTCGGTCAGTCTGTGTATGGATTGGCTTCATTCATCATGCTGTTTGCAGTGCCGCTACTTTCAATGCGTTTGATTGCTGAAGAACGTCGCAGTCAAACCCTCCCGTTTTTATTCAGTGCGCCAATCTCACTGACCGAGATTGTAGCGGGCAAGTTTTTAGGCTTGGTTGCATTTTTAAGCGTATTGATTATTTTTATCGCAGGTATGTTGTCTACGCTTAACATTTGGTCTGATGTTGATTTTGGCTTCCTAGTTGCAAACTCAATAGGGTTGCTGCTGATGGTGGCAAGCTTTTCAGCACTTGGGCTTTATTTTTCCAGTTTGACACAACAGCCAGTAATCGCTGCAATGCTGACCTTTGTAGCTTTGTTTGCATTGATGATGTTAGATCGTTTTTTTGCAGGCGATCCCGGCAACGTGCTGGCAAACTTATCGCTCACGCGTCATTTCCAATCTTTCTCCGGAGGTTTGATTGACACTGCTGATATCACCTATTTTCTTTTATTTACCGTAACATTTTTAACCTTAACAGTGCGTCGCTTAGATGCTGACCGCTTACGTGGTTAATTGGATTTTTTGATATGAACATCAATCGTAAATTACGTTTTCAGTTGTTAGTGCAGAACTGGTTTTTCGTCATACTTTTTTTAATGCTGGTCGTGTTATTAGGTTATTTGGCAAGCCAGTACCGCGTTGCAAAAGATATTACGCAGGCAAATCGCAATATTCTCACGCAAGGCAGTATCAACATACTGAAGCAGATGAAAGCGCCGATCAATATCACGGTGTTTGCCACTAAAGATGACGCCTCCAGTGGCGATAACTTCCGCAAAGGTATTATTGATTTTGTCGCACGTTATCAACGCGAAAAAAAGAATATTCATCTCACTTTTATCAATCCATCTGAAGAGCCAAAACTCGCGCAGGATGCGGGCGTTAAAACAGACGGTGAAGTGGTGATTGAGTACCAAAAACGTGTGGAACATATCAACCCGCCGTTTGCTGAGCAAGAGGTGACCAATTTACTGGTTCGGTTGTCTCGCACCAATCAACAGGCCGTGATGTATTTGGATGGACATGGTGAGCGTAATTTAATAGGGGTTAAAAATAACGATATTGGCGAATTTGGTAAGCAATTAGAAGCCAAAGGTTTCAAGTTTGCCAACCCGGATTTAACGATTGCGCAAGCCGTACCTGCTAATGGCGCAATGTTGGTGATTGCCAGTCCGCAAGTGGATGTTAGTGAGGTAGAAGCTAAAAAAATTAAAACTTATCTTGAAGCGGGTGGTAACTTGCTGTGGTTGTTGGATGATAATAATTTGCGCGGACTAAAAGACGTGGCAGATTATTTGGGCTTGCAAGTTTCACCCGGTATTGCGATGGATATGGCGTCAGCACAGTATGGCGCTGATGCGCGCGTGGCATTTGCAAGCTTATATGGCGAGCATCCAATTACGACTAACTTTATGTTGCGCACCTTGTTTCCAGAGGCGCATCAGGTATCTGCGCTAGGCACAGAAGAGAACGGCTGGAAAGTCAGTAATCTGGTTGAAGTGGCACCCAATGGTTGGCTAGACTCGGAAAAATTAGCTAAAGACGCAAAGCCTGAGTTTGACGAGGCAAAAGACAAACGCGGCCCAGTCAATATTGGTGTGGCTTTGGAGCGGATTTACGGTAAAAAAGGGCAGCGTGTAGTGGTCATGGGCAATGCCAACTTTTTATCTAACACCTTTATTACCAACGGTGGCAATCTGGATTTTGGCATAAATATTGTCAACTGGTTAGCAGGCGATGATAGTTTGATTACGATTCAACCCATGCCGTTAAAAGACGTCAATGTATCTATTCCAGATACTAATTTAGGCCGCATTGTGGCTTGGACCGTGTTTCATGGCTTCCAATATTTTATTCCACTAGGATTTATGATTACCGGTTTTTACTTGTGGTGGCGGCGCAGAAAAGCCTAAATCCGGATACAGTCAGTCATGTTCTATTTGAAGGTGTTGCATGAAAAATCGTTGGTTACTTAATTTAATTATGCTCAGTGTTGTGGCAGGTTTGGCTGCATTTTTATATTTGCGCCCTAAACCAGAGGCATCCCAAGTGAATACGTATGAAGTATCCACGTATAAACTGGCGGAATTTAATGCAATTAGCATTGAATTTCCGACTAAAGCAGCAGTAACGCTTGAAAAGATAGATGGCCTGTGGCGCCTGACTGCGCCCAACAAAACACGCGCAGACCGAACCTCTGTGCAGCGAATTCTGGCTATTGTCGCGGCACCCAGCTCTGAAAAAATTGTCACCAATGATTTGGAAAAATTTGGCCTCAACAACCCTTCAGTCAAACTCAAGTTATTTAGAAGCAAAGACAATGTAGAAGAGTTTTTGTTTGGCACGCACAATCCGGTGACGGATGAGCAATACGTTTCACATAGAAACACGGTCTATTTAATAGCCAATACTTATGCCGAGGCAGCATCTACACAAGTGATTGAATTGATAGATAAGGCACCATTGAAACCTACGGAAAAAGTGGCTGGCTTTGATTTTAGCCGTTTAGAACAATGGGAAGAATCCAGGTTAAATTTGGATTTAGTCGATGGTCAGTGGAAGGTTTCACTTGCCAAGGCTAAACCTTTGCAAAACGAACTGAACGAATGGCTGGATTATTCATGGGTGCACACCTTGGCGAAATCAGTAGAGTTTTATACGCCGGATCGTAAAACAACCTATCCGTCATTGGAAATAAAACTAGCCGATGGTAGCAAAGTACACTTTGATAAAATTCAAGAATCCCCAGATTTGATATTGGGCCGTCCAGACGAAGGGCTTTATTATTATTTCCCTCAAGATGTAGGTTTTGTGATGCTTAATCCGCCTATCAATTTGCCTTAGTCATGCTCGAGATGGGCTAAACATCCCTAAGGAAACGCATGCCTGAACTGCCTGAGGTTGAAACGACTAGACTCGGTCTCCTGCCGCTGTTAAACCAATCGATAGTGCAAGTTGTTATCCGCAATGGTTCGCTACGCTGGCCCATTCCAGAATCTTTACCAGATCTGCTTGAGGGAAAAACACTCAAAACATTGACGCGCCGTGCCAAGTATATTTTAGCGGGTTTTGAACATGGCGTTCTGCTACTGCATTTGGGCATGTCCGGTCGAATTCGCTTGCTGACTCAAGATAGCGCATCAAAACAAGATGACTCATCAAACCAAGAGTGCTCATTAAATAAAGTAGAGCCACCACAAAAACATGATCACCTGGATATTGTTTTTGAAGACAAATTCGAAAACAAACAAGTGCTCAGATTGCGTGATCCACGTCGTTTCGGCGCAGTATTGTGGGCAGGGCAGTACCCTGAAGAACATCCACTGCTAAAGGCATTAGGCCCAGAACCGCTGGGAGAGGCTTTCACCGGCCCATATTTACACGCGCATATGCGTACACGCACGGCTGCAATTAAAACCACCATCATGGATAGTCATCTAGTGGTTGGTGTGGGCAATATTTATGCGAGTGAATCGTTATTTCGTGCGCGTATTCATCCTGAAACTTCAGCTAAAAATTTGACTTTGGCACAATGTGAACGGCTAGTGGCTGAAATCAAAAGCACGCTGCAAGATGCTCTAGCGGCGGGTGGTAGTAGCTTGCGCGACTTTTTTGGCGCAGATGGCAACCCTGGTTATTTTCAGCAACAGTATTTTGTATATGGGCGTGCTAATGACAAGGGCGGCGAACCATGTCGAGAATGTGGCGCACCCATTATGATGATCAGGCAAGGGCAGCGCTCAACATTTTATTGTAAGGTTTGTCAGCCCTTGAACTAGTTTTTTATAGAAGGTCTTTTTAATTATCATGCTGTCTGGCGGCATGTTCGTGTAAAAATCCTGCGGGATGCGGTAATTGTTTGCCGATTTTTTGCGGTAACAGTGAGCCTAAAATCATGGCAACAATACTGACAGCCAAGCCTATCATCTGTGGTGGGATGAGGCTTGCTTCTCCTACCAATACCTCAATGAGCACCCAACTGCCAATGCCGCCGAGAATAGCGGCTAGAGCGCCTTGTGAGGTGGCCTTCTTCCAAAATGCGCCAAAAATGAGGGGGACAAATGCACCCGCCAGCGTAATTTTGTAGGCGGATTCCACCATGCCAAAAATAGAAAGTTCGGAGTTGAGTGCATAAAACAAAACGCACACGGCAAAGCCGACTAAACAAAAGCGCATGACCCGCAAAAAACCTTTGTCAGTTAAATGAGGCATATAACCACGGACAATGTTCTCCGCAAAGGAGATAGAGGGTGCGAGTAAGGTTGCGGATGAGCAGCTCATGATGGCCGATAATACTGCTCCAAAAAATATGGCTTGTGCAAAAATGGGGGTATGTTGCAACACCAGGGTAGGCAGGATTCTTTGGGAATCTTCAGTGACCAGCTTGCCGAAAAGTGCAGGGTCTATCAGCGTTGCAGCGTAGGCAATAAACATAGGCACGAAGGTAAAGCAGAAATAAACGCTGGCGCCCAAAATAGAGCCCCATAAGGCGACATTTGCGCTCTTGGCGGAGGTGATGCGCTGGAATACATCTTGTTGTGGAATTGAGCCCAGCATCATCGTCATCCAGCCGCCTAGGAAGGTAATCCATACCCAAACATTTGCCCCCTTGGGAAAGAAATCCAGCTTGCCGGCAGCGCGTGCGTGTTCCACTACGGGGGCAACTCCGCCTGTCATGCCGGAAACAATGTTGCCGATGTAAAGCAGACCGCCAATCACAACGATCATTTGCACAAAATCCAATACTGCCACCGATAGCATGCCGCCAAAAGTGGTGTAAGTCAGCACAATGGCGGTGCCGAGTATCATGCCAGCTTCTTCGCTCACCGCGCCGTTGGTAATCATGTTGAATATCAGGCCTAAGGCTTTAATCTGCGCGGCAACCCAGCCCAAATATGAAATAACAATGGCTATGGTTGTCAGCACCTCTACCGTGCGGTTGTAGCGCATGCGGTAAAAATCCCCTAGGGTAATGATATTGAGTTTGTAAAGCTGCGTAGAAAAGAAAAAGCCGGCAATAATTAAACACATGCTAGAGCCAAACGGATCGGCGGCAACGCCGTTTAATCCCTCGGTGACAAATGTAGCTGAAACCCCAAATACGGCCTCTGCACCGAACCAGGTGGCAAACACCGTTGCCATCACAACAGGTAACGGCAGATGCCGTCCTGCAACTGCGTAATCTTTAGTATTCTTTACGCGCGTGGCGGCTATTAGGCCAATGCTAATTGAAATAAGTAAGTAAACGACGACGAACCAAATTAGCATTATTGGCTCCTGCCTTATTCCTCACGGGTCCAGACTTGTGAGCGACCAAATAGAGAAATGCCGATAAAGCCACGCACTTCCAATTTGTTGCCGGTGCTGTCCAGCTTCATTTTGCAGCGATAGGTTTTGCCATTTTCCGGGTCGAGAATCTCGCCGCCCTCAAAGTTATCGCCTTTTTGCTTAATGCCGCTAACAATAGTCATGCCAACAATGCGTTTGCCTTTGCGCTCATCTGTACACTTATCGCAAACGGCTTCGCCTGTGTCAGTTGCCAATAGTCCTTTTTCGATGACAGCGCTATATTCGCCATTATTTTCGGTAATTCTAATCAGTGAGCGTGGCTTGTCAGTTTTATCGTCTATGCTCTTCCACAGGCCGGCAGGTGTAGCCCCTGCAGCAAAAGCTGTATGCGCAATGCTAATTAAACATACACACAAAATACGGATAAGATTTGTTTTCATGATGAGCTCCATAATTTAAGAAATGAACAAGGTGCCTGCTCCCAGTAATACCTCTACCAGCGCAAGTATTACAATAGCGATTACCAATCGTTTTTGCCAATAAATTTGTTGTTGCTGAGTTTTGATGAGTGTATCAATCGCTGCGCGGATTGGATTGTTGACTTCATTTTGTGTTTTCTGGGTTAAAAACTCGTGTACCAATCGTGGCATCTCGGGCAGGTTTTTTGCAATAAAAGGGATTTCACTTTTAAGCGTCTTGATGACGGAGCGCCATCCTATTTGTTCACTCATCCAGCGCGTTAAAAAAGGTTGCGCACTTTTCCATAAGTCCAGGTTGGGGTCTAGTTCTCGCCCTAAACCTTCGATGTTAAGTAGGGTTTTTTGCAACATAATCAGTTGTGGCTGAATAATCACACCAAAGCGGCGCGCCATTTGAAACAGGCTCAATAAAGTGCGTGCAAACGAAATATCTTTTAACGGCTTATTGAAAATTGGTTCACAGATGGCGCGCACAGCGGTTTCCAGCTCTTCACGTTTGGTATCTGCCGGTACCCAGCCGGAATCAATATGCGCCTGTGCAACATCGCGATAGTCACGATTAAAAAAAGCTAAAAAATTACGCGCAAGATAGTATTTATCGGTGTCGTTTAGTGTTCCCATAATGCCGAAATCCAACGCGATATACTGACCATTGTCGGCTACCTGAATGTTGCCAGGATGCATATCCGCATGAAAAAAACCATCGCGAAACACTTGGGTGAAAAATATCTCAACGCCGTCACGTGCGAGCTTGGCAATATCAACACCTTTAGCTACTAACGCATCGCGCTGACTAATCGGCGTGCCGTGCATGCGCTGCATGACCATGACTTCTTTGCGGCACCAGTCCCAATGCACTTCGGGGACGATGAGCATGGACTTATCTGCAAAATTACGCCCTAGCAAGCTGCAGTTTGCGGCTTCCAGCGTTAAATCGAGCTCACTGTGTGTGTGGCGTGCAAACTCTGCTACGATTTCACGGGGTTTAAGTTGCCTAGCTTCTGCTGACAGGGTTTGTATCAGCCATGCCAGTGTGTCCATTAAGCGTAAATCTTGCGCAATGGTTTTATCAATATCGGGGCGTAGTACTTTTACCGCAACCGGTTGCCCATTAGGCAAATGTGCAAAATGCACCTGTGCGACTGAGGCGCTGGCAACAGGCGTTTCGTCAAATTGTGAGAAAAGTTGTGAAAGCGGTTGATTGAATGCATCGGTAATGACCTTTTCAACCTCAAGAAAAGAGAAAGGTGGCACTTGATCCTGTAATTTTGCTAACTCATCAGCAATATCCAGCGGGATTAAATCGCGTCGTGTTGATAGCATTTGCCCAAATTTAACAAAAATTGGACCTAAAGTTTCAAGGGCTAACCTCAAGCGCGCTCCGCGCGGTGCTTGCTGGTTACGCCAGAATAGTAAATGGTCAGCTACAAATTGCAGAGATTTTAATTTGGGATGATGCAGAATCAACTCGTCCAAGCTGAAGCGCAAGGCAATAAAAATAATATAAAAAAGCCGAAAAATGCGCATGAATTTATTGATTACTCTCTACAACAGGATTATCTGAGTCAATTTTTGCCGCATGTAACTTGGTGAGTTTGCTCAACCTTTTTTCAAAGCGCGCTACATCCGCGCGCAAGGTATCTACTTCTGCGTTAAATTGTTCTACATGGCGCTTTTTAGCAAGCATGGGCTTTTCTTCCTGCCAATACTCGCTCAACATTTCTGCAAGATTAACACTCGTTTCTTTGACGGTGCTTGCTGTGTGACGGCCTAGTTCACTGAGTTTGTAAGCAGGTACATCACCTACCAGCTTACTTAAATCGTTTTCATAATCCCAGCGCAACTGACTAAATACTTTGGCTAATTCAGTGGCCAAATGGGTGTCGCCTTCAATTTTGATTTGCAATTTCGCAGGTTCATCTTTTGCCATTAAACGCAGCAACAGGCTGGGTGTAATCGTGATGGTAGCGTCTGGAATGTTGGTTTCGCCGGCAATGGCTAGGCTACCATTTTCTAAAATTACTAGCGATGTATTGAGATGCGCGATATTAAATTGTACAGACTTGCCCGCAAATGGCTGTAGCAATGCCTGCGCCCAACTGTTCTGGACGATAATATGCTGCAATAAGCCCGTAGCAATGCTTTTAAACATCAGGTTTTGTAGCCTTTATGTAAAGCAACGACACCAGCGGCAAGATTATAGTAATCCACTTTGCTCAAGCCCGCGTCTATCATCATTTGTTTGAGTGTTTCCTGATCAGGGTGCATGCGAATTGACTCTGCAAGATATTGATAACTCTCGGCATCTTTAGCGAGTAGTTTGCCCATGAGTGGCAGTAGCTTAAATGAATACACATCGTAAACTTTGGCCAAAGGTTGCCATACTTTTGAAAACTCTAGCACCAATAACCTGCCGCCTACTTTGAGTACGCGTTGCATTTCGGCGAGCGCGCGGTCTTTATGCGTCATGTTGCGCAAACCAAACGCCACAATGACGCAATCAAAATATTGGTCAGGGAATGGTAGTTTTTCTGCATCGCATTGTAATGCAGGTACATTTAAGCCGCTATCCAGCATGCGGTCGCGTCCAACCCCTAACATGGAAGCGTTGATGTCAGTTAAGATAACCTGGCCATCGGCGCCTACTTTTTGTGCGAATAATTTAGATAAATCACCGCTACCGCCAGCGATATCCAGCACCTTGTCACCGTTACTTACGCCGCTTATGTTGACAGCAAAACGCTTCCAGCTACGATGCAGTCCGGCTGACATTACATCATTCATGAGGTCGTATTTGTTGGCAACAGAATGAAAAACCTCAGCAACTTTTTTTGCCTTTTCTGCTGCAGCAACTGTTTTGTAGCCGAAATGTGTATTGTGTTCAGTGGTCATCGTATTTTCTCTCAGTCCTGACTCTTTCTTTTAAGACCTGCCGCACTTAGTTTGCCTAAATACTCCAGCCACAGTGCTTCGTAATCGCGCGCTAAATCATATAAGTAATCCCATGAATATAAGCCGGTATCATGACCATCGGAGAACACTAGTTTTACCGCATAATTGCCGACTGGCTCTATGGCCGTGATGTTGACATCTTCTTTACCTACTTGCAAAACTTCTTGCCCTGGCCCATGCCCGCGAACTTCTGCTGAGGGGGAATAAACTCGCAAAAACTCGCAAGACAGCATACATTCAGTAGCGTTATCAAACTTAATTTCTAACAAACGCGAAGACTGATGGAGTTTAATGTCAATTGGGCGAGGAGAATTGGGGGTCAGGCCGCTCATAAAGTATCAATCACTTTCAAAAGTGAAATGATAACAGAACGAAATGATTTGCTCATGTTGCATTTGAGCCGGTGAGGAAGTAATCACCGCATAAGGACGGGAAAATTCTGAATAATAAAAAGGCTATGATGTGGCCTTGGTTATTGGATAATTCTAATTTAAGCGGCTCCAACTGAGCGGATCAAAAGGTCGGCTTTGGCGACGCAACTCATAATACACGCCATTGGTTTCATTGCCGCCGCTGTTGCCTACAGATGCAATGGTGTCACCACCACGTACTATTTCGCCAGTCTGTTTTAAAATGGCTTGATTGTTGCCATACAAACTCATGTAGCCGTTACCATGATCCACAATAATCAAGTTGCCAAAACCACGTAACCAGTCAGCGAATACCACTCGACCGTCGGCAATTGATTTTACTTCCGCGCCTTCATTGGCTTTAATAAACAGGCCTTTCCATGAAATGCCGCTGTCTTCGCGGCTAGCGCCAAAGCGGTTAATCACGTCACCGCGCACAGGTAATCGTAGTTTGCCTTTGAGCGCAGCAAAATTAGCGCCCGCAAATTCATCGCTAGGCAGCGCATTATTGTTGGCGATGATTTGCTTTTCCGATTTGCTATCCTCAACATTATCAGGGGCACTATTTTTGGCAGTTCTGGATTTTGGCTTGGATGGAATAATTTTAGCCAAACGCTCTACGAGTTGAGAGAGGCGTTTTTCGTCACGACTCAATTTTTTAATTTCGCCACGTTGTGCGGTAATTTTTTGTGAAAGTGATTTGACTATTTTGGATTTTTCTTGCTTCTTACGTTCTAATGTCTGGCGCTCATTCACCTGTTTCTGTTTGAGTTCGGTGACTTCTTCCAGTGCTGATGCCGTTTCTTCATTGAGCTTGGTAATTTTAGCCAAGTTGCCTTGCATTTTTTGAATCAACTCGGCACGTGCTTTTGCAATATATGAAAAATAATGAATATCGCGCGCCATTTCACTTGGGTGCTCACTTTGTAAAATAAATTGCACGTAGCTTTGTCGGCCATGAATATATTGCTGATAAAGTTGCCCGCTTAATAGTTTTTGCTGTTGTGAGAGCGCTTGGTTGGTAGATGCCGTGTCGGCTTCTAACCGCGAGAGTGTTTCTCTATTTTGCTGTTGGCGTTGATTGATTTCATAGAGCTTTTTATTGGCTTCGCTAATGGCCTGCTCACTTTCTTTGAGTGCGTCAGCGGCATCTTTATGCGCTTCTTGTGAATTACCCAACTCTTTTTTGAGTGATTGCAGTCGCTGCTGTAAATCGCTTAAAGCCTGTTTGGTCTGTTCTGGTTTCTTTTCAGCCAGCGCCAATGGCGCGTGTAGCAACAGCACGGCCAATAAGACCGTGATTGTCGCTAGGGGGGTGGAGTCATGGCGCGTCATCGAGTGGTATCTAGCCTTTGCTATTAGGCTTTTAGTTGCACTAAATTGTTACCCGTCATTTCATTAGGTTGCGCTAATCCCATCATGTGTAATAAGGTGGGCGCCAAGTCAGAAAGGGCACCGTTATTATTGAGCGTTGCTTCTCGACCTATGTAAATCAGCGGCACCGGATTGGTGGTATGTTGGGTGTGCGGTTGCTGATTCTCGCTGTCGTACATCAATTCTGCATTGCCGTGATCCGCGGTAATCAGCACTTCACCGCCTATGCTTTGCATGGCATTCACCACGCGCCCGATGCAGGTGTCTAATGTTTCTATTGCGGTAATTGCTGCAGCCAAGCTGCCGGTATGCCCGACCATGTCGCCATTGGCATAATTGCAAATGATAGCGTTGTATTTTTTACTGAGGATAGCTTCTTCCAGCTTTTCGGTCACTTCAAATGCGTTCATCTCCGGCTGCAAGTCGTAGGTTTCCACTTGTGGAGAAGGCACTAAAATTCTGTCCTCACCTGCAAACACAGTTTCTTCACCACCGTTGAAAAAGAAAGTCACATGCGGATATTTTTCTGTTTCGGCGATGCGTAATTGCGTTAAACCAAGCTTGGATAAGTATTCTCCAAGAGTGTTGCACACTTCTTGTGGCGGAAAAATGACGGTGGCTTTCGTTTCTTTTTTGTCGTACATGGTGAGTGTGAAATAGCCCGCCAATTTAGGAACGTGACGGCGGTGAAAACCATCAAAATCCTCAGCAAGCAAGGCGTGCGTGAGCTGGCGCGCGCGGTCTGAGCGGAAGTTCATGAATACCACTAAATCCCCATCTTCCAGGCGCACAGTGGCATCGCCAGCCTTATGAATGGCGGTGGGTTTTACAAACTCATCATTTTCACCGCGTGCATAGGCATTTTGTAAGCCGGTGGCGGCAGTTTCAGCGACAAACTCACCGACCCCTTCGGTGAAAAGTTTATAGGCGGCCTCAACGCGTGGCCAGCGCTTGTCTCTATCCATGCCGTAAAAACGACCGCTAATGGAGGCGATTTTACCTACGCCTAGTGTTTTGCATTGTTGCTCTAAGGCGTCAATGTAAGGCGCTGCGCTGACCGGAGGGGTGTCGCGGCCATCCAGAAATGCGTGAATATAGACTTTACTTAAACCATGTTTGGCAGCCATTGCTACCATGGCGTGAATGTGCGTTTGATGGCTATGAACACCACCGTCAGAGAGTAAGCCAAAAATATGCAGGGCTTTATTATTGTTTTTAATATTGAGCAGTGCCGGCTTCAATTCAGGGTGCTCAAAAAACTCACCGCTCGCAATGCTGTTGTTGATACGCTCAAAATCTTGAAATACCACCCGCCCTGCGCCAATGTTGAGATGCCCCACTTCTGAATTGCCCATTTGTCCATCGGGCAGCCCCACATAATGTTCTGAAGCATTGATCAGCGTATGCGGGAAGCTTTTCCAGAGCGTGTCCCAGTTGGGTTTTTTAGCTTGAGCAATTGCGTTATTACTCACATCTTCACGATAGCCGAAGCCATCTAAAATAAGCAGGCAAACTGGAGTGGTGTTTTTAGGAGTAATGGTGGATGACATGATGTTCTGCCTTAATACCTTAATCTTTCGCATAAAATTCTGCTAGCAATGTCACTATTTTAGCGCATTTGCACGTAAAATCTGACTATAAATTTAGGTGGTTCAATTTTGAAAGGAAATACGTGGAATTTATTAAAAACAATGTGTTGTTAATTGGTTTGGCTTTGGGTTCGGGCATCATGCTGTTGTTACCGACCCTAAAAAAAGGTGCAGGCGGAGTGCCTAACATAAGCGCTGCTGAGGCGGTTACGCTGATCAATCGTAGTCATGCGATAGTAATTGATGTGCGCGATGATGCTGAATTTGCGAGCGGTCATGTCGTCGACGCAAAGCACATCCCTTTAGGTAAGTTGGCAGAACGTTTGAATGAACTGAAAAAGTATCAAGACAAGCCTATTTTGGTCAATTGTCAGCGCGGGATGCGTTCAGCTAAAGCGTGCGACATTTTGCGCAAAGCAGAGTACAAGCAAGTGCATAATCTGCAAGGCGGGTTGGATGCATGGTTGGAAGCCAAGCTGCCAATCGTTAAGGAAACGCTGATTAAATCCTCATGACCACGCACATGAGGTTTGCGGGATGGAATGCTAGGCAGGCGACGAGGTCAATGGTTATTCCCTTGATGAGGAGCCTAACACAGCAGACCGCTCGCAAACCCTGTGCCCATCAGGGTTGCGATAAATTTGTGTGCTTACGTATGTGTGCTCCTTGGCTTCGTAGAATAACTACGACCTGTGTCGCACGCCTCGCAATCATCACAAATTTATTCGCAACGTGGCTCATGGTGATTTAATCAGGGCCTCCTTAAATAGAAGTCGTGGGATAATCTCAAACTTATGAACGCATTAATAAACAATCAAGTAAGCAATCGGGCAAATAATCTAGCCATTCATCAAGTTTTTGAGAACGAGGGCATTTTGGCTGCTCATGTTGATGGCTACCACGCGCGTGCCCAGCAGTTAGAGAGGGCGTTAGCGATTGCGGATGCTATTGAGCATAATACTCAGTTGGTCGCTGAAGCTGGCACAGGCACGGGTAAAACCTTTGCCTACTTGGTGCCCGCGTTGCTGACAGGCGGCAAGGTGATTATTTCTACGGGCACTAAAAACCTGCAAG
>CAMBZE010000027.1 GCA_945872425.1 Methylotenera oryzisoli
TTGATTGTGTTTGCCAGGAGCAATGCCACCTTTAATCAGTAACGGTTGGCTTTGGTCTACGATACGTTTCATTTTGGCATCATATTTCACCACGCGTACTTGCACGCGGCTAATTGGCACGGCGGTATCATTTTGTACTACCGCAAATAGATTGCCTGCACTATCAGCCTGTGCGCCGGCTTTAATGTATTTGGCTGGGTTGCGCGGTAAATCGAGGCGTACTGCACGTATGTTTGCATCTTTACCAATGTCGGAATGGGAGTCGGCAGCAATTTGATAGTGCTGTAATGCGTCGTTCACATCACCACGTTCTTCAGCGATTTGACCGAGCAAGGCGTGCCCAGGTGCAGTGGGTAACAATTCATTGGCACGCTTCAGGTAAGGCTCAGCTTCAGATTTTTTGCCCATATTAAATAGTGCAATGCCGCTTTGGATATGGGGTTTAAAGTAGTCTGGCTGCATTTTGATGGCTTTGTCGTAGTGACTCAACGCTTCCTGCGATTTCTTTTGCGTAAGTGCGATGTCGCCCAAAAGTTCCTGAAAGCGCGCCTCACGTGGTTCACCTGCAATCGCCTGCTTGGCGAGTGTGGTGGCTTTTTCTATATTTTTTTCAGCGAGTGCTTTCACCCCTTCATCATAGGCTTTGTAAGCGGCTTGCGTTGATCTGAGTTTTGCAGTTTTTTGAGCATAGATTTCTTTGCCCCATTCCCCGCCGGCACCAACTTGAGCCAGCGTTGATCTGTTCGCGGCAACACGTTCTGGTGATGGCGGGTGACTTGCAAACAAGCCCTCAATGAAGTTACTTTTACGGTCAGCACTTAACCGCACAAAAGTTTCTTGTAACATCACTGCTGCGGCCGGATCGTAACCTGCTTTTTTCATGTATTGCATACCATATAAGTCAGATTCGCTTTCGGCATCGCGACCGTATTTGCTGCTAATCAGTTGCGCACCAACTTGTGCGCCGCCAACGATCAAATTGGCATAGTCGGTATTTTTTGCGCCTACACCCACTGCAATCATCGCACCTTGTAATAAAATGCCGCGTTCCATGCCCTTGGCACCATGACGGGCGGCGGCGTGTACCATTTCATGCCCCATTACGGCGGCTAGCTCAGCCTCACTATTGATCTCGTATAGCAAGCCGCGGTTAAAGGCGATTTTTCCACCGGGCATTGCCCACGCGTTGGGTACAGAGTCATTTAGTATATTAAATTCATAGGGTAACTGACGGTCGGAGACTGCGGCCAGTTTATTGCCCACGCTTTGCACGTAGGCAGTAAGCTCCGGATCAAGAATATAATCGCCACCTTGAGATTGACGCGTAGGTGCGTAATTTTTCTGGCCAATCGATATTTCCTGTGCTTCTGATACCAGTTGAATCTCACGTTTTTTAGTGACCGGATTGGTGCCACATGCACTGGTGAGCAGTGTCAGTGCCAATAAAAAAACGATAGAGAAAGTGTTCGTCAATTTTTGGGTTAAGTGGTATTTCATCATGGTGTGCTCGTATGTTTGTAGAGCTGATGGGTGTGAATATAATCAATCACACTATCCGGCATTAAGTAGCGTATGGACTGCTGGCAGTGAACAGCCTCACGAATCGCCGTGGATGAAATATCCAGCGCCGTGACTTGGCGTATGGTAATAAAGCCTGCGGGCGATGTACGCAAATCACCACTATTTTCGGTGTAGTGATGTTGTAGAAAGGTTTCCAGTATTTTTGGCAGTTTATTGCCAGCCGTACGCGGTCTCTGTACGAGTGCAATATGGCAAAGTTGGATAATTTCTTGCCAGCGGTGCCAGGTATCAAACTCAGTAAAAGCATCGCTACCCATGAATAAGGTGATGCTGGCTTGCGTGCCAAGCTCTGCGCGGAGATCATGCAGTGTATCTATGGTGTAAGAGGCGCCGGTTCTGCGTAATTCACAATCATCAAAAGTGAAAATAGGGTTGTTTGCTATCCCTAAGCGCACCATGGCAGCGCGATGTTCTGCGCTGATGGTTGGGGTATTTTTATGCGGAGGATTAGCGGATGGGATAAAGCGGACTTCATCAAAGTTTAATGTGTCCGCAAGCTCTTGCGCCATGCGCAAATGCCCAAAGTGGATGGGGTTAAACGTGCCGCCAAGAACACTGATTGTTTTCATTTAGCCGCAAATAAAACCATAGGATATTACATTTTTAGGAAAATTAAGCGCGCACGTGCCCATCGCCCAGCACCACGTATTTAAGCGAGGTTAAGCCTTCCAAGCCCACTGGGCCACGCGCATGCAGTTTGTCTGTCGAAATGCCGATTTCTGCACCAAAACCATACTCAAAGCCATCAGCAAAGCGGGTAGAGGCATTCACCATCACGCTGCTGGAATCCACTTCACGTAAGAACCGGCGTGCTTTGGTGTAATTCTCTGTCACGATAGCCTCAGTATGTTGCGACGAGTGTTCGTTGATGTGGGTAATTGCTTCATCTAAACCGCTGACGACTTTGCAGGAAATAATCGCAGCGAGATATTCAGTGTAGTAGTCTTCTTCAGTGGCCGGTTTGGCAAGACTCACCAAGCGACACGTTTCTGCACAACCGCGAATCTCGATGCCGTGGGCCGTGAGCATTTCGGCAAGTTTAGGCAGCATCGTTGCCGCTACGGAGCGTGCAATCAATAGTGATTCTGCTGTGTTGCAGGTGCCAAGTCGCTGCGTTTTGCTGTTCTCTAAAATGCGTAATGCTTTATCAAAATCAGCATCGTCATCCACATACACATGGCAATTGCCGTCCAAGTGCTTGATGACCGGGATGCGCGCATCGTTAGAAATGCGCTCAATGAGCCCCTTGCCACCGCGTGGCACAATCACGTCCACATATTGTTTCATGGTAATCAGTTCACCTACTGCAGCACGGTCAGTGGTTTCTACCACTTGGACTGCCGAGGTTGGCAAGCCCGCCGCAGCTAGACCTTCATGCACGAGCTTGGCCAGTGCCTGATTGCAATGTATGGACTCAGAGCCGCCGCGCAGAATCGCTGCATTACCGGATTTAATGCAAAGCCCAGCAGCATCTACCGTCACGTTAGGGCGCGCTTCATAAATGATGCCAATTACGCCCAGTGGGACACGCATTTGCCCGATTTGTATGCCGCTTGGGCGATATTTGAAATTGCTCATTTCGCCAATCGGGTCAGCCAGAATCGCAATTTGTGTAAGCCCTTCTGCCATGCCACTGATGGATTTCTCAGTCAGGGTCAATCGATCTAACATGGCTGCATCAAGTCCGTTAGCACGCGCTGCGTCTAAGTCTAGTTTGTTGGCAGCCAGCAACGCGGCCTTTTCACGCAGGATTGCTGTTGCAATCGCATGAAGCGCGATATTTTTCTGATTGGTTTCGGCGCTGGCCATTAAGCGAGAGGCTTTGCGTGCCTCAATGCCGAGGTTTTGCATGTAGTTTCGAATATTCATAATGAATTATACTTTTTTATTTGTAATAAGAACAAGTTAGCCACAGATGACATCTGTGGCTAACTTTATTTTTAACGCCCACGCACTTTCGCCAACCCAAAACATAACCTAGAGATTTCCAGCCACGCATCACCCAACATGACGCCTTTGGCTGTTTTATCAATGTCTGCCAGTTTTTGCAGCGCTGCTTCTAATTGCCTCAGGCTTAGTCGCCCCAGTGCGCGTTTCACTAAAGCCTGTTTGTCACCATAAATGCGCGCGCTGGTCATGGCGTTAGTCAAGTTTTCACCGCGCATTTCTGCATGCTTGATGCGCACCAAAGGACGCAGTACCCACATCAGCGGGTTCATCACGGCGACAGCGCTTTCCCCTTCATCTTGCAGGCCTTGCAAAATGCGTACTGTGCGCGCGGTATCACCAGTTAAGACAGCTTCTCCCAATTGAAACGCATCATAGCGCGACACATTGAGCACGGCTTCGCGCACGCTGGCATCCGTTAACTCGCCTTGCGGATAGAGCAACCCTAGTTTTTGCACTTCTTGATTAGCCGCAAGCAGGTTGCCTTCCACTTGATGCGCTAAAAACTCTAGCGTTTGCGCACCGGTATGCTGGCCTTGCAGGGCGAGTCTGTTGGCAATCCATTTTGGTAAGTGAGCTACGTCAATTTCGTTGAGCGTGATAGCTTGCGATTGAGCCTCTAACGCAGCAAACCAGACGCTATTTTTAGCATCCCGCTCTAGTGTGGGCAGGATAACTACAACCGTTGTATCCGGGAGTGCTTTTGCCGCCAATGCCTGCAGCGCCTTGCCACCCTCGACACCTGGCTTGCCATTTGGAATGTGTAGTTCCAGTAAACGTTGGCTGGAAAATAATGAAATGGATTGGCCGAAACTTTGGATTTGCTGCCAGTTAAAATAGCGCTCTGCTGTTAAGCTGGTGCGCTCATCAAAACCTTGAGTCCGCGCGGCAGCACGAATCGCATCTAAACATTCACGTTGCGCTAAGGGCTCGTCTCCCACCAACACGTAAAGCGGTTGCAGGCCTTGTTTAAGGTGCGTTTCGAGTTGAGCTTGTGCTAAGCGCATGGCTAGTTTGGTTTATTTTGCGGTTGATTTAATCGCGGTCAGGCGGCGTAGAATTTCATGCACGGCATCATTACGCATGCTGATGTTTAATTTTTCTTCTTCATCGGCTTTGCCGAGCAATGCATTGTCGTTGTATGAAAAGTCGCGACGCACTTGCACGGTTTGCACAGTACTCCATGTTGGGCTGGCTGGTTCGCGCGTTCTGAAGCTCATGCGATAATTTAGCTCAAACTCGCGCACCAAGCCGCCACCGCTTAAAGACAAAATGCGCTTTTCATTGGTCTCATCCAATAGATCAAGGAGCAATTCTGCATTCTCTGCGTTTGCAACCACTTGAATGCCGTTAGCATTTAATGATTGCTTTAATTCTCTGGAAATACTTAGCGTGTTGCCTTGAATGTACAGGTTTTTGAACGATAGCTCAGTCATGCCGCGTAATTGGAATCCGCAAGCGGAGAGTATCAGCGTGAGTAGTACTAGCCAATGGATACGGTGCATGAAGGCTGAGCGATAGTTTTGCATAATTTATCCTACGACAACATTAATGAGTTTGTTCGGCACCACAATCACTTTGCGCACAGACATATTTTCTTCAATATACTTCAGCACGCACGGTTGTTCTAAAGCCAGTTTTTCCAGAGTTTCTTTGCCTTCAGTTTTGGCAACGGTGATACTGCCACGTAGCTTGCCGTTAACTTGAATCACATATTCAACGCTATCTTGCACCATGGCGGATTGATCTGCAACTGGCCAGCCAGCCTCTAAAATGTGGCTGTCAGGGCATAACTCCGCCCAAATAGCCTGGCAAATATGCGGCACAATCGGTGAAAGTAATAGCGCAACATTTTGCAGCACTTCCTGCCGAACTTGTCGTGTGGTGATATCAGCCCCTTCTACTTTAGCGAGCGTGTTCATTAACTCCATCACGGATGAAATCGCGGTGTTAAAGCTATGGCGGCGACCGTAATCATCCGCTACTTTTTCAATGGTCAAGTGCAATTGGCGGCGCAGGTTTTTAAGCGCACTGTTTAATTCGCTGGAGGTTAATTCACTTGATGTATAAGCCGCGATGGCACCTGATTCCACATGATCATACACCGCTTGCCATAGTCTGCGTAAAAAGCGATACGCACCTTGTACGCCGCTATCAGCCCACTCCAGGCTCTGCTCAGGGGGGGCGGCAAACATCATGAAAAGCCGCGCGGTGTCTGCGCCGTAGGTGTCGATAAGTTCTTGCGGATCAACCGTGTTGCCTTTGGATTTGCTCATTTTAGTGCCGTCTTTTAGCACCATGCCTTGCGTGAGCAGGTTGGTAAATGGCTCATCGTTTTTAATTAAACCCACATCACGCATGAGTTTGTTAAAGAAGCGCGCGTAGAGCAAATGCAAGATGGCATGCTCAATGCCACCCACGTACTGGTCCACCGGTAGCCAATAGTGAGCGCGTTCGTCAGCCATCATAGTGTTGCTGTCAAAACTGGCATAACGTGCAAAGTACCAGGATGATTCAAAAAAGGTATCTAGGGTATCCGTCTCACGCGTTGCCTTGCTGCCGCAGGTTGGGCAGGCGGTTTCATAAAAGTGCGGGTCTTTTTTGATGGGTGAGCCTACGCCATCCATGACAACGTTTTCAGGCAATATCACTGGCAATTGTGCGGCAGGCACAGGCACTTCACCGCAGTTTGGGCAGTGGATGATAGGGATTGGGCAGCCCCAGTAACGCTGACGTGAAACGCCCCAGTCGCGCAGGCGGAATTGGGTGCGGCGTTTTCCTAAGTCTTTCGCGGATAAAGCCGCTGCGATGGCAGCGGAGGCACCATCAAAATCCAAACCGTTAAAATCACCAGAATTGAACAGCTCACCATGTTCTGTCATCGGTAAGGTGTCAATGTCAGGGTGTTTGATGACGGCTTTAATTGGCAAATTGTACTTATTTGCAAACTCAAAGTCGCGTTCATCATGTGCGGGCACGGCCATCACCGCGCCTTCACCGTAACTTGCCAATACGTAATTAGCGACCCACACAGGCAATGGCTCGCCATTAAGTGGATGTGTGACGAATAGGCCAGTGGCCATGCCTTTTTTCTCGGCAGTCGCAATGTCAGCCTCGGCAACGCTGCCACGTTTGCATTCGGCAATGAACTCTGCCAATGCTGAGTTGGTTTGTGCAGCTTGTGTCGCCAGCGCGTGTTCCGCCGCCACCGCAACATAAGTCGCACCCATTAAAGTATCAGGTCTAGTCGTATAAACCTTCAGTGTGGAGGTTTTCTCCAGCCCCCAGTCCCTAGTCCCTAGCCCATCAATAGGAAACTCAACCTCGCAACCATAGCTTTTGCCTATCCAGTTGCGTTGCATGGTTTTAACCTGCTCCGGCCAGCCTTTGAGCTTGTCTAGGTCATTCAACAATTCTTCCGCATAAGCCGTGATTTTCATAAAATACTGCGGAATATCGCGCTTTTCTACCAAGGCGCCACTACGCCAGCCACGACCGTCAATCACCTGCTCATTGGCGAGTACGGTGCCATCTACAGGGTCCCAATTGACGGTAGAAGTTTTTTTGTAGATCAGGCCTTTTTTGAATAGCTCGGTAAATAACCATTGCTCCCATTTGTAATACTCAGGCTTGCAAGTGGCGATTTCACGGTTCCAGTCCACGCCTAAACCCAATTGCTTTAATTGAGTTTTCATGTGCTCTATATTTTCATACGTCCATTTTGCTGGTGCAGTTTCATTTTTAATCGCAGCATTTTCAGCAGGTAAACCAAACGCGTCCCAACCCATCGGTTGCATCACGTTAAACCCCTTCATTTTATGAAAGCGGCTGAGTACGTCGCCTATCGTGTAATTGCGCACGTGCCCCATGTGCAGGCGCCCGCTAGGGTAGGGGAACATGGACAAACAATAGTATTTTGGTTTATCAGATTGCTCAGAAGCGGTGAAAGTTTGATTGACCTCCCAATAGGTTTGGGCGGATTGTTCAATGTCTTTGAAAGGGTACTGCTGTTGCATGATTTAACTATTCTTGAATATTAAATGAATAGCCGAATTATACCTTTGGCGTGTGAATAATGCGCCCATATTTCTTAGGTAATGGTGTGCAAAATCCTTAACAGGTTTTGCACACCCTACGCTGTTAGAGACGCTTGACGCTCAATTGGTACACGCTGTAACCAATCAAAATGCCTAGGATGTCGGCTAGCCAATCGTAAACATCGCCATAACGACCTAGCCACAGCAGGCTTTGCAGTAACTCTATGGCCGCACCGTGCACGATTAAGCCAAGCAAGACCTTGGTTAGGAAGCGCGGGAAGGCTAGACAACCGTTGATGGCCAACAAGGTAAAGGCCAAGCTGTGTTGGGCTTTATCCCAAAACAGCACGGCTTGCGGTAAGGATGAGCTCGGCATTAAACCCAAGAGCGTTACCATGGCCAGACCTATCCAAAATGTTATTGGCAAGGCGGACCGGAATAAGGCGGCTAGTTTAAGCAAGGGTTAAATTGGGCTGACACTTAAGCAAGCGTAGGGTGTGCAAATTGTTTTAATTTGCACACCACTTCATGTCATTTCAGCGCAGCAAAGATACTATCGCGAATCACGTTCATATCACCCAAGCCATTCACAAACACATGTTTAGGTGCGCCATCCAAGCCGCTATTGGCCCAATCAGCATAGTATTTTACTAAGGGTTTGGTTTGACTGTGGTACACGTCTAAGCGTGTTTTTACGGTTTCCTCTTTATCATCAACACGTTGCACTAGGTCTTCACCGGTGACGTCGTCTTTACCTGCTACTTTTGGCGGGTTGAATTTAACATGGTAAGTACGACCGCTGGTTGGGTGTGAGCGGCGACCGCTCATACGCTCTACAATCGCTTCATCCGGCACATCAATTTCAACGACGTAATCAATGCCTACACCTGCGTTTTTCATGGCTTCAGCTTGCGGAATAGTGCGTGGAAAGCCGTCGAATAAAAAGCCGTTGGCACAATCTGCCTCTTTGATACGTTCGCTTACCAAGCCGATAATTACTGCATCCGGCACCAAACCGCCGCTGTCCATAAAGGCTTTGGCTTCTAAACCAAGCGGTGTGCCGGCTTTAACCGCAGCGCGTAGCATGTCGCCAGTGGAAATTTGCGGGATATTGAATTTTTCACGTAAGTGAGTGGCTTGTGTGCCTTTACCAGCGCCTGGTGCGCCTAGTAAGATGATTCGCATAAGATTGTCCTAAGAGGGTGGATTGTTAATTTTTTGAAATTATATTTGAAGTTATCGGTTTTGAATTCACAAAGTAATCAAATGATTTGCGATAGCGACAAAATCAGCCACACTTAAATTCTCGGCACGTAGTTGAGAGTCAATATTAAGTGTTGTAAAACCATGGTCGTCTAACAAGCCTTTAAGTGTGTTACGGAGAGTTTTGCGACGCTGACCGAATGCGGCGGTCACTACTTGTGCAAAAAGTGCTTCATCGTTTGCGGTGTATGGCAATGTAGTATGCGGTACGCAGCGAACAAAGGCAGATTCCACTTTAGGCGCGGGCTCAAAAGCTTCTGGCGGCACTGTGAACAGGTATTCCATTTGCAGGCGATATTGCAGCATGACGCTGAGTCGCCCATAAGCCGCGGTTGACGGGGCTGCCACCATACGCTCCACCACTTCTTTTTGCAGCATAAAGTGCATATCAGTGATGACTTTTACGTTATCGAGCAGGTGAAACAGGATAGGGGTGGAGATATTGTAGGGTAGGTTGCCGACGACTCTAATCGCTCCACCTAGGCTGGAAAAATCAAATTTAAGCGCATCCGAGTTATGTATCGTGATGTTGTTTTTGACGTATTCTTTTTGCATCCACGCGATGATGTCACGATCAACCTCAACCACATGGAGCCTATTCAATTTTTGTAATAACGGCTTGGTGAGCGCGCCCAATCCAGGCCCAATTTCAACCATGAGGTCATCCGGCTTGGGTGAAATGGCTTCCACCAAGCTGGAGATAACGCTTTGGTCAGTGAGAAAGTTTTGGCCGAAGCGTTTTTTTGCGATATGTTTCATTATGTTTTTTTTGCGTGGGTCAGTGTAATCGCTAATTTAATCGCGGCGAGCAAGCTACCAATTTCGATGTCGCCTGTGCCGGCTAAATCTAGTGCGGTGCCATGGTCAACTGAAGTGCGAATGATTGGCAAGCCCAGCGTAACATTGACGCCTTCACCAAAACTGGCATGTTTGAGTACGGGCAGGCCTTGATCGTGATACATCGCAAGTACGGCATCCGCTGTGCTTAAGTGATGTTTGGCAAATAATGTATCGGCAGGTAATGCGCCAATGAGTTGCATGCCTTCTGATCGTAGTTTTTCCAGTACCGGGTTGATCACTGTAATTTCTTCGCGGCCTAAATAGCCATCTTCACCTGCGTGCGGATTAAGGCCAGCCACCAAAATACGTGGATTTGGAATGCCGAATTTTTGTATCAGATCATGATGCAAAATACGGAGTGTGGTTTCAAGGCTACTAGGTGTAATGGCTTGCGGCACATCTTTAAGTGCCAGGTGTGTGGTGGCAAGCGCCACACGCATGCCGCCACCGACCAACATCATCACGACTTGTGGGGTATTGGTTATTTCTGCTAAAAACTCAGTGTGGCCGCTAAAAGCAATTCCGGCTGCGTTGATGATGCCTTTGTGGACGGGCGCGGTGACTACCGCATCAAACTTGTTTTCCATGCACCCTAGCGCAGCTGTTTTTAGCGTTTCCAATACATACGAGCTATTATGAGCATCCAAGTGGCCTGCAACTACCGTGCAATTAACCGGTAGGTGTAATACTGATAACGCACCATCCCCTAGGTGTGCCTGTGTTGCATTGCTGTCAAATGGTTTGATTTGGATGGCTAAATTCAGCGTTTTTGCCCGCGCTTGCAGCATGTCTGCATCGGCAATGACTACCAATTGTGCGTTGAGCGGTTGGTGTGCCAACATAACGCATAGGTCAGGGCCGATGCCGGCGGGCTCGCCAGCAGTAACGACGATGCGGGGTATTCTAGTCACAAGTTCAACGTGCGATTAACATTTGATATGTATTAAAACTTATCTTCAAGCTTAAGTTCTACATAGGCGCGGTCGCGTAATTCGCGCACCCAGTCCTGGTAAGCTTCATCGGCTTTTCGCGCACGGATTTCCTGACGCGCTTTCAGGCGGGCAGCTTCCTTGCTCATGTCCTGTTTGCGACGTTCAAGCACTTGAATCACATGCCAACCAAACGGGCTACGCACCGGCTCGCTGATTTGATTATCTTTAAGTTCGTTCATGGCTTTTTCGAATTGAGGGACGGTATCGCCAGGGTTCACCCAACCTAAGTCACCACCGTTTGCAGCAGTGCCATCTTCAGAATACTGGCGAGCCAGCACTTCAAACTTCTCGTTGTTGTCGAGACGTTCTTTAATGCCATCCATTTTCTGTTTGCCATCTTTTTCAGACATGATTTCTGAAAGTTTGATGAGTATGTGGCGCGCATGGGTTTGCTCAACGACCAAAGGTGAGTTGCCGCCACGTTTGTTGGTCAATTTTAGAATATGAAAACCATTAGGGCTACGCAAAGGCTGCGAAATGTCGCCAGGTTGCATAGTTTTTAATGCATCCAGAAATAGGGCAGGCACTTGCGCGCTGCTTTTCCAGCCGATGTTACCGCCTTCCAGCGCATTGGGCGCATCAGAAAAACTTGCCGAGACTTTGGCAAAGCTGGTGCCTTCCTGTAATACTTTAATGGCATCATCAACTTTTATTTTTGCCTTTTGCACATCTTCAGTTGCACCTTCTTCCGGGGTGCGAATTAAAATATGCGATATTTCAAATTCATCCTGACTTTCGTTGCTGGAAGCTTGTGTGGTTAAAAAGTTGTCAATTTCAGATTCACTCACGTTAACGCGACTTTCAACTTCACGCTCGCGTAAACGCGCAATGGTAATTTCGCTGCGAATATCGGCTCTAAATTTACGCATGCTCACGCCATCCTGGCTTAGCGCCGCGCCAAATTCCGTCAGTGTCATTTGGTTTTGTTCAGCAATACGTTCGATGGTGCGATTCAGTTGATTGTCATCCACCTTGAGGCCGGTTTGTGCAGCGTATTGCAATTGCAGGGTATCTGTAATTAGACGCTCCAGAATTTGCTTACGCAGAATGTTTTCTGGCGGGAGTTCTGTGCCTTGTTTTTTCATTTGAGCGGTTACAGTGCGAGCTCTGGCTTCAAGTTCTTGTTCAGTGATAACGGTTTGGTCAACGATGGCAACAATGCGGTCGAGTTTCACCACTCCAGCTGCCTGTATGTTAAAGGTGCTGAGCGCAATCAGCGTACATAATAAAAATTGAATAAAAGTGTGCAAAATAGTTACTCGTAATAAGGTTGTTGATAAGTGTCAGGAATCTTTCCTGAGCTGACATAGCCTGGAATGTTGCGTTTAATTACTGATAATGGATTCGCGCCGATAGAAGCTATCCCACCCAACTCAAGCTGGAAAAACAGTGCGTAGTTAGCCTCAGCAGTCGCGGTACTTATGCGCTGAATGACGGATCTCGCTTGCCAGCAACCGGCATTATATTCTACACCGGCGAGGGTTTCGATGACTTGTCTTTCACGCAGTGAATAGTTGGCGCGACCAATACCGTACCAGCCTTTTCCTAGTGGCCATTGACCTGACACATCAAATTGACTTAGTGAGTCGCGTCTGTAACTGTAGCTCAGATTAAGTGTTTTGCCCGGCTCCGGATTGTAGCGACCAGCAAGCGTAGTGTGTACAGAGCTGGAATTATCGGTATTGTATTGCCAGAAAGCATCAATATCCCAACTGTTTTTTAAGTGTCCATTAAGACCGGCAATAATGTCGGAACTGTTGCGTTTACGAACCACCGCCCCCGGCAGTGTTACTTTTTGGTCTGCAAAATAAAAACGTTGACCGATAGAAGCTGACAATCGTTGCGTACCGCTACTGCTTTCAATAAAGCGTGTTGTCAGCGCTAAACTTACCTGATTTGCATTGTTAATGCGGTCATTCCCCGTGAATTGGTTTTCACTGAAGAGTGAGCTGAAGTTTAAGTCGGATTCGCCGGTATCAAAAATCGGGATATCAGATTGTTTTTTGTCCGGAACGTAAACGTAAAATAATCGGGGCTCTAATGTTTGCGAATATCCTCTACTGGAGATTTTGAAGTTGCGGTCAAAATATAAGCCGCTATCCAAGCTGAATATCGGCAAGGTGCGTTGTTGCGACTCCAGATTGTTGGCAATATTGTTTAGGTTGTAATTGGTGTAGTGGATGCCAAATTTAGGGGTCACATAACCATAAGGCTTGTTGAGTGGAATGCTAATGCTCGGGTAGGCGGTAAGGCGGGTGCCGGTGACTCTGGTGGGGGCGTTTTTATTGGTATCAAACGCTACTAACTGCGTATATAAATTTGTGTTGATGTCGCCATAATATTTGTTGCCGGTCAGTGTCATCTGCGGCAAGCGCTCGTACGGGAATGATGCGCCATCCAGGGTTTGGAATTTTTGCGCGATCGCATTAAAGCGCCAGTTGTCATCTGCATAATCCACATTAAATTCTTGTGGCAAGAGAACGCGACTGGTAGTGACGATGCGATTTGAAAGCTCGGAAAAATATTGGTTGTCAGATGTTTTTTCCAGGCTGTAGCCGGCTGACCAGCCGTTGCCAAAATTTTGACTATGTTTTAAGTTGGCATAATAGCGCGTAGTGTTGGTCAGGCTATCGCTCGGCAAGTATTCTATGTTATCAATGCCGGAAAAATTTTCTTTTAGATATCTAAACTCGCCTTGCAGTTGCACGCCGCGCTTACTTAATATCCGCGCTGCGAGCGTGGCATCCATGTTGGGCGAAATGTTCCAGTAGAAGGGGGTTAATACTTCAAAACCGTTTTGGCTGGTACTGCCTATGGTGGGGGCAAGAAAGCCGCTTTTGCGCTGATTATTAAATGAGAAGTTAATCCACGGGGTGTAGAGTAAGGGCATACCTTTAAATTCAATATGCGCGTTTTTGGCTGAGCCAGATTCGGTATAGTCATTCAACTCAATTTCACTGGCCTTGATGTACCAGTCATCGACATCGACGGCGCAGGTGGTGTAACGCGCTCCGGTTAGCCGTTTTTTATCTTGACCTTCAAAAAAGAGCATTTTGGCATCGCCACGCGCCTTTGTTTGTTGTGGTGCGGAGCTGAATGCTAACGAATCCGCATCTGTGGCGCTATCGCTGCTAATCTGCGGGTTGGGTGCTGCCGGTTTTGTTATGCTGATAGACGCATCGCGCATCTTGCCGATACTTTCAGATAGCTGCATGTGTAGCTCCGGCCCCACTAATTTTGTGTCGCCTACTTCAATGCGTGCATTGCCGATGACGTGCAATTCATCGTTTTGAACGTCATATTCAATGATGTCGCCGTACACATTCTGTTTGCCACGGTGTATGGAGGCGTTGCCGATAGAGCGCATTTTTCTATCAAGGTGCAATTCCAGCTTGTCACCATCAATGATAACGCCATCATCCGGCACTTCATTCGTTGGCAAGGATTCATCTGCTTGGGAAGCTAGGCTGTACGCAAACAAAGCAGTGGTAATGCCAGCTAGAATACAATTTTTTAGCATGAGATTACCATTGAAATAAGCGCAGGATAGAGCAGTGAAATTGAAGGCACGGGTATATAGGCAAACGGTTTTATTTTATCAATGATAAAATCTCATAAATTGCACTTTTTGGCAATCAATAAATCGCAATCAGCCCCGTTAAACCCGGATTTTCTATTGGGCATCTTAAATTTAAGGTTTTTAGAAAGATAGTCGTGAGTAACAGTCAACAGGATATTAGGCAGCAGCAGCTTGGTGCGTGGTTATCAAGCGCATTGCAACATTCAGAATTTAGGCTGACAACCGCCTCGGCAGATGCAAGTTTCAGACGTTATTTTAGAGTGCATCTGGAGGCAAAAAATAGCGCAGATAAAACGTTGATTGCGATGGATGCGCCACCGCCGCAGGAGAATTGTGAGCCTTTTGTCCGCATTGCTAAATTGTTTGGCGATGCGGGTGTTCATGTACCTAAAGTGATCGCGCAAGATTTGCAACAGGGGTTTTTGTTGCTGAGCGATTTGGGCGATGTCACCTATTTGAGCCAGTTAAATCAAGACACTGCACCACGTTTGTATCATGATGCCAATAGGGCATTGATTAAGCTGCAGTTGGCAAGCAAGCCGGATGTGTTGCCCAATTACGATGCGGCATTACTCATGCGTGAGATGCAATTGTTTCCTGATTGGTACATTGCCAAACATTTAGATGTTGCCTTGGATGATAAGCAGCAAGCGGTTTTGCAAAAAACTTTTGAACTGCTTAACCGCAACATTCTGGCACAAGGGCAGGTTTACGTGCATCGTGATTATCACTCGCGCAATCTCATGGTGTGTGATAACAACCCCGGCGTTTTAGATTTTCAGGATGCCGTTTATGGCGCGATTACCTACGATTTAGTGTCGCTGCTTAAAGATGCCTATATTGAGTGGGAAGAAGAGCAAATTATTGATTGGCTGGTGCGCTATTGGCAGGTCGCACGCAAAGAAAACTTGCCCGTGCCAGCCGACTTTAGTGAGTTTTACCGTGATTTTGAATACATGGGCGCTCAGCGTCACATTAAGGTGCTGGGCATTTTTGCCAGGCTGTATCATCGTGACGGCAAAGATGGCTACCTAAAAGATATGCCTTTGGTGATGATGTATTTGCGTAAAGTTTGTGAGCGCTATGTAGAATTGCGACCTATGTTGCGATTATTAGATGTTTTAAGTGGGAATGATAAACATCCTGATGCGAATTATAAAAGCTTGCTGAAACTATGAAGGCGATGATTTTAGCGGCGGGTCGCGGTGAGCGCATGCGCCCACTCACTGACCATGCGCCTAAGCCGCTATTGCAGGTGGGTGGCAAGCCGTTGATTGTTTGGCATTTGGAGCGTTTGGCGCAAGCCGGTTTTAAAGAGATTGTCATTAACCACGCACATCTCGGAATACAGGTTGAGCAAGCACTAGGAGATGGTCGCCAATGGGGCGTGCATATTCAATATTCACCTGAGAAAACGGCTTTGGAGACCGCAGGGGGCATTGCCAATGCCTTGCATTTGCTAGGCGATGAGCCATTTTTAGTGGTGAATGGCGATGTGTTTACAGACATCGACTTCGCGCATCTTCAGTTAGCCCCCAATCATTTAGCGCATCTGGTGTTAATTGATAACCCACCGCAGCATAGTCAAGGTGATTTTGTTTTTGAAGCGGGTGAAATTAAATCAGAAGGTATGAGTAAGCTTACTTTTTCAGGTGTAGGCGTTTATCATCCAGCCTTGTTTGTCGATATTGAACGTGGTGCAGCTGCAAAGCTTGCGCCCCTTTTAAGGCAGGCAGTCGCTGACAATAAAGCGACAGCCGAGCATTTTCAAGGGGTTTGGCACGACATTGGTACGCCAGAACGTTTAATGGCGCTTAATCAGCAGTTGATTGGTTGTAATTAGAGAGGTGAGCTGACAATGGTTAATCTCAACGAATTTAAAACGCGTCGCCAAAAGTTGATGCACACTATGCGTGATGGCATCGCCATTATTCCAACCGCACCTGAGTTGATTCGCAACCGTGACAGTCACTATCCCTATCGGTTTGATAGCTATTTTTATTACCTCACCGGATTTAAAGAGCCGGAGGCAGTGCTGGTGCTAATTGCAGGCGTCGAGCCAAAAAGTATTCTTTTTTGTCGCGATAAAGACGTTGAGCGTGAAATCTGGGACGGCTTTCGTTACGGTGCAGATGCGGCGCAAGCGGAATTTGGTTTTGATGAAGCCTATAGTTTCAAACAACTGGATGAGCTGATGCCTAAATTGTTGGCTAATCAGTCTAAATTATTTTATAGCTTAGGCGCAGATGCGGTTTGGGATGCGCGTGTAACGGCTTGGTTGAACCAGATTAAAGCACAAGTAAGAAACGGCACGAGTGCGCCCGATGAGATTGTAGATGTGCGTAAGATGCTGGATGAAATGCGCTTATACAAGTCGGCTTACGAGATTGATGTGATGCGCTGTTCAGCCAAAATTGCGGCGGGTGCGCATAAGCGCGCCATGCAAAAAGTACGTGCCGGCAAAATGGAGTATGAAATCGAGGCGGAATTCTTGCATGAGTTTTACCGTAAGGGCAGTCAGGCACCAGCCTATGCGAGTATCGTCGCAGGCGGAGCTAACGCCTGTACCCTGCATTACAACGCCAATAATGCAGCGCTAAAAGATGGCGATTTGCTGCTCATAGACGCAGGATGTGAACTGGATGGCTATGCGTCGGACATTACGCGTACTTTTCCCGTGAACGGACAATTTAGCGCCGCACAAAAAGAGGTGTATGAATTGGTGTTGAGCGCGCAGGCGGCTGCAATTGCTCAAGTAAACCCGCAAAGTCATTGGAATGCACCGCATGATGCTGCGCTGGATGTGCTCGTGCAAGGCTTTATTGATTTGAAGTTGTGCCAAGGCAGTAAAGATGCAGTGCTGGAAAGTGGCGCTTATCGTCAGTTCTATATGCATCGCACCGGGCACTGGCTAGGCTTGGATGTGCATGATGCGGGTGAGTACAAAGACAAAGCGGGTGCGTGGCGTAAACTCGATGCTGGTATGATGCTGACGGTGGAGCCTGGCTGCTATATTCGCCCTGCGGATAATGTGCCGGAGCATTTCTGGAATATCGGTATTCGTATTGAAGATGATGCATTGGTGACGGAAAGCGGCTGCGAAATTATCACAGCTGATGCACCTAAAACGGTTGCAGATATTGAAGCGCTCATGCGTAGTTAACAAGCCATGCATCAATCTGAAAACATTGTCATTGTCGGCGGCGGCCCAGTAGGTATGGTGCTATCGTTATTGTTGGCTAAAAAGAATATCGCAAGTACTTTACTTGAGGCACGTAAGCAGGGCGCTGCCAATCAGGATACGCGCGCGTTGGCATTGTCTTTTGGCACAAGGAAGATTTTAGAGAAACTTGGCATTTGGCAGGCGTTGGCGCCGCATGCTACGGCGATTAACACTATTCATGTATCGCAAAAAGGCAGCATGGGCCGCAGTGTTTTACATGCGCATGATTACAACCAAGAAGCATTGGGTTATGTGCTGTCTTATGGTGCGTTGTGCGCTGCATTGAATGCAGAAGTTATGCAGTTTCCAATGATTCAATTTATCGACGAAGCGCAAGCAGAGGCTATTACCCACTCTGCTACGTGTGCCACGGTGCGTTATAACCGTCATGGCGAGTTGTCTCAGCTGGAGAGCGCATTGGCAGTGTTGGCAGACGGTGGCCGTAGTTTGGAAGAAGTGCCTGGATTAAAGCGTGATACCAAAGAGTATGGGCATGATGCGCTAATTACCAAGGTGCGCGCGGAATTGCCGCATAACAACATTGCCTATGAACGCTTTACCGCGAATGGTCCGATGGCATTGCTGCCCAATGGCGAGCGTGACTTTTCATTGGTTTGGACGGGTAAAAAAGAGCTGATTGCGCCCTTGCTGAGCGTGAGTGATACCGAGTTTCTAACCCAATTTCATGCCCAATTTGGCGATAGGGTTGGGCGATTTTTGAGCGTAGAAAAGCGCATGACCTTTCCGCTAAAATTATCCCAGTTACAAGAGGGTGATACGCCGCATTTGGTGGTGATTGGCAACGCCGCACAAACCATGCATCCCGTGGCAGGGCAGGGGTTTAACGTGGGCTTGCGTGATGCAGAAGTGTTGGCGCGACATATTGCTGATACGGCAATTGAGTTGGGTGGTCAGGCAATGCTCGCAGCATATCGTGCAAACAGAAAAACTGACACGAAAAACGGCTTGTTATTTACCGATTTTTTGGTCAATATTTTCTCAAATGATATTTTGGGAATATCTGCATTAAGAAGTGCAGGTTTAGGCCTGTTTGATTTAGTAAAACCAGTCAAACGGCACTTGGTGAGCAAAATGAGTTTCGGTAAATGATTAAAAATGACCAATAGCACTGCACCACTAAAAACAGATGTGACTATCGTTGGCGCGGGTTTGGTCGGCTTGGCTGCCGCAGTAGCTTTGAATCAGGCCGGTTATGACGTGGTGTTGGTGGATAGTCAGTCGCCTCAGTCGAATGATAATCCAAGCGATTGGGATCAGCGCATTTACGCCATTAGCCCTAAAAATGTTCAATGGCTGACCAGTTTGGGCGCTTGGCAATTGTTAGATGCAGGTCGAATTGCTGAGATGCAGGCAATGGAAATATGGGGTGATGCGACACCCGAGCCATTACGCTTATTGGCTGAAGATGTGAATGCTGATAGTTTGGGCTTTATTGTAGAGGAGCGCGCTCTAAAAAATGCGCTTTTGCAACGCATACAAGCCAGTGATGTGCGTACTGTGTGGGGTCAGCAGTGTGTGGCGCTTCAAACAACGGTGCAACAAACTGTGCTGCAATTGGAAAATCAACAAACCATAGAAAGCACCTTACTACTGGCGGCAGATGGCGCTAATTCATGGGTGCGTCAGCAATTAGGGGTTGGCGTACAACAAAAGCCATATCATCAAACGGCAATCGTGGCGAATTTTGTCACCGAAAAATCGCACGATAATATTGCTAGACAATGGTTCACCCAAGACGCAAGCGGAAATTGCGGCATTCTGGCTTGGTTGCCATTGCCAGAAAATAAAATTTCTATTGTGTGGTCAGCGTCAACGCAATATGCTGAAACACTGTTAAAACTTAATGCTGATGAATTTACGCAGCAGGTAATGGCCGTTGGAAATTCAATGTTGGGTAAGTTTGATTTAATGGCCACGCCGGCCGCCTTCCCTCTGGTCTTGAAAAAAGCGAATCAGGCGGTTAAAAATTCGGTGGTGTTGGTTGGCGATGCCGCACATCGCATTCATCCGATGGCAGGGCAGGGCGTCAATCTAGGCTTTAGAGATGTTATTGACCTACTGGAAGTGTTGACTGCAAGGCACAAGTATCAAAGTCTTAATGACGCTGCCCTGTTAAAGCATTATGAGCGAGTAAGAAAAGCAGATTTGTTAAATATGACAACGCTCACCAATGGTTTATACCATTTGTTTAATAGTCAGAGTGCCGTGGTGCAAAAAGTAAGAAATTGGGGATTATCTGCAAGCAATAACGCGACAATTAAAAGAAAGCTGGTAGCAAGTGCAATTGCGCTTTAATGCGCCGACAGGCTGCTAGTTCAACATGGGTATTATCTAAAGGAAATTGAATGTTAAAAAAAATAGTCAGCATATTATTCATGAGCGCATTTGCAATAACTGCCATCGCGGATGAAGCCAGCCTTAAAAAAGCAGTTGAAGCGGCTTACCCCAAGATTAAAGTAGAAAAAGTGACAAAAACCTCTTATGCGGGCTTGTATGAGGTGTTTATGGGTGGGCAAATTATTTACACAGATGAGAAGCTGACATTCTTAATTGCTGAAGGACGTTTAGTTGATCCAAAAACCAAAAGAGACATCACGGGTGAGCGTTTAGAAGAGCTTACGAAAATTGACTTCTCCAGTTTACCTCTTGATCAGGCGATTAAGGTGGTCAAAGGTAACGGCAGTCGGAAATTGGTGGTGTTTTCTGACGTGGACTGCCCTTATTGCAAACGCCTAGAGCGCAATGAGCTGGCTAATATTACCGATGTCACGGTTTACACGTTTTTGTATCCAATTGAGCAGCTACATCCAGATGCAGCGAATAAGTCCAAACTTATTTGGTGTGCAAGCAACCGCTTAAAAGCATGGGAAGATTGGATTTTAAGGGATCAATTACCGAACGCAGCGGGTAATTGTGATGTCCCGCTGGAAAAAGTAGGGCAGTTAGCCAAGAAAATTGACGTAACCAGTACGCCAACCCTGATTTTTTCTGACGGGAAACGCATGTTAGGCGCGCAACCTTACAAAGAAATTGAACGTATGTTGCAGGCAGCTACAAAGAAATAAGCGGTTTTAGGATTGGGAGTCGCAATAGCTAAGTGCGCTTAAAGGTCATTTAT
>CAMBZE010000028.1 GCA_945872425.1 Methylotenera oryzisoli
ATGTCCATTCTCATCGACTTAAAAATTCTAGACGACCGCATTCGTAGTCAATTTCCAACCTATGCCACACCCGGTTCTGCTGGCCTGGATTTACGTGCTTGCATTGAGTCTGCTATCATCTTGCAGCCAGGCGAAACCACACTCATCCCAACAGGCATGGCGATTCACATTGATAACACCTATTATGCAGCGATCATCTTGCCGCGTTCAGGACTTGGGCATAAGCACGGCATCGTACTCGGTAATTTGGTAGGCTTGATTGATTCCGACTATCAAGGTCAACTCATGGTGTCGTGCTGGAATCGTGGCAAAACTGCATTTGAACTTAATCCGATGGAGCGCATTGCGCAACTGGTTATCGTACCTGTGGTGCAGGCGGAGTTTCATGTCGTCGATGATTTTGAGTCATCTGAACGCGGCGAAGGTGGCTTTGGCAGCACCGGCAAACACTAATGCGCCGCCATCTATTAATAATCACATATTTAGCTTGAATAAAGTAAACGTTATAGTCTATAATCACGCTCTTTCTCAAAAACAGAGTTCTTCGGAGATAACCATGGCACGTGTATGTCAGGTAACAGGCAAAAAGCCAATGGTGGGTAACAATGTTTCTCACGCACAAAACAAAACAAAACGCCGTTTCTTACCTAATTTGCAAAACCGCAAATTCTGGGTTGAGAGCGAAAATCGCTGGGTAAGCATGCGTATTACTAATGCCGCTTTGCGCACTATCGACAAAAACGGTATTGATTCAGTGCTCGCAGAAATGCGCGCAGCTGGTCAAAAAATCTAGGGAGTTAAGCCATGCGCGAAAAAATTAAATTAGAATCTAGTGCTGGTACAGGTCACTTTTATACCACGACTAAAAACAAACGTACTATGCCTGGCAAACTGGAAATCAAAAAGTTTGATCCAGTTGCACGCAAGCACGTGATGTACAAAGAAACAAAACTGAAATAAGCAATTATTTAAGTACTAAAAAGCCTGCCAATTTAGCAGGCTTTTTTGTTTTTATGAACTTGCTATTTTTGCTCACCCATCACTGGGCATGAATACCCCACAACTAATTCGCAAGAATACGCACTTCTCTTTGCGGGTACGGTATAGAAATCTTATTCGCCTGAAACGTACGCCATACCTCTAAATAAATTTCAGATTGCAATACGGATGAGCCCTCTTCCGGATCTGGAATCCAGATCGAAAGCATCAAATCAATGCCGTTTTCACCAAAGCCTTTAATTTGCACTGTAGGTTCAGGATCAACTAAAACCCGCGGATGCCGCGCCGCCACCTCTTGCATCAATTGCATTGCAAGCTCCAACGAACTGTCATAGCTCACTCGTATGGGCATTTGTACTCTGGCTTTATGTTCTGTGAATGAATGATTGATGACTGGATTGGTAATCAAAATTTCATTGGGAATGATCACTTCTGTGCCATCAAGTTTACGTAGCACAAGGTAACGCGTGCGCAAATCACTTACAACACCGTAATGACTATCCACCGTTACCACGTCGCCAATCTGCATGGATTTATCCAGCAGGATAATAAATCCACTCACATAATTGCTCGCAATGCGCTGGAGGCCGAATCCTAATCCCACTCCCAACGCGCCCCCAAAAACTGACAGCATCGTAATATCCAAGCCAACAGCAGATAACGCGATGAGTACTGCGATAAACAACAATAAAACGCGTAGCAGTTTCGCAAAGACCACGCGCAAATTCATATTGATGTCCTGCGCGCGCATCAATCTATTTTCGACCAGACGACTTACCCATAGTGCGATAAATATCGTCACGATGATGGTCAGCAATGCCTGAAGTACTAATAGTAAATTGACAGGGTTTTTACCAACACTAAATTTAATGCCTTCCAGCGCAGTTAATATTTCCGGTAGCAAGCCACTCAGATGCAAGGCCATCATCATCCAAATTAAACCTGCAACGGTATTTTCGAGTGTTTTGAGCATCCCTCCTGGCGCAACAATATAACGCACAACATAGACCACTAAACGAATAGCTGCCATCGCTAATAATAGCTTGCTGGCCAGATGCAATAAGCTGGTATGTTGCCAATGCTTAAGTGCTAACTCTGCGATAGAAACAAAAATAAGGGTTGATAGTGGAAACAACGCACGATTAACGCCACCTATTCCCAACTTCCAGTCTTCGGGGGCGTTGCGCATCACATAAGCGCGTAGCGCGCCATTGATTGTCCAGGCAATAGTACATGCCGCAACAATGATGGCTAACTGCCATAACGCAGCTTCTGTAGAGATATCAGCGCGTATTTCCTGCCAAACTAACTGTATGTCTTGATTCATATTATCAGTAGCTACGCCTTGAGATAAATTGGCATGTTAAATAAGAAATATTGTTGCCAATCCAAGAAAAATAAAGAAACCGCCGCTATCGGTCATCGCTGTAATCAGCACACTAGAACCTACGGCAGGGTCACGGCCCATCTTGCTCATCACTAACGGTATCATTACACCCATCAGCGCAGCCAATAGCAGGTTAATGGTCATTGCTGCCATTAGCACCAAACCTAATGGGTAGCTCCCATAGAGCGCGTAAGCAATGCCCCCCAGCACACCACCCCACAACAAACCATTTAGCAGTGACACGCCTAGCTCTTTAGTGATAAGCGAATTCATATTATGAGATGCAACTTGCCCCAGGGCTAAGCCGCGTACAATCATGGTTGTGGTTTGATTGCCAGAGTTGCCGCCAATTCCAGCCACAATTGGCATCAACGCTGCAAGAGCTACTATCTTTTCGATTGATCCTTCAAACAACCCAATCACGCGAGAAGCAACCAAAGCTGTCACTAAGTTAATCGCTAGCCATGCCCAACGGTTTTGTACTGATTTCCATACGGATGCGAAGAAATCTTCTTCCTCGCGTAAACCTGCCATCGAGAGCATGTCACTTTCGGCCCCTTCTCGAATTAAATCCATCACCGCATCTACGGTCACACGCCCTACCAGCTTGCCATTTTCATCTAGCACCGGTGCGGTGACTAAGTCATAACGCTCAAAGGCTTTAGCCGCCTCATCTGCAATGTCTTCTGGGTGAAAAATAACGGCATCCTCAGCCATCACATCAGCAACATTAGCATCGAGATCGCTCACTACTAAACGTTTAAGCGGCAAGACACCACGTAATATATCATGCCTATCTACCACAAACAGTTTGTCAGTATGATCCGGCAAACTGCCTAAACGACGCATGTAACGCAATACCACTTCCAGCGTGATATCTTCGCGTATGGTAACAATATCAAAGTCCATTATCGAACCGACGGTATCATCCGAGTAAGATAATGCAGACTGCAAACGTGCGCGATTTTGCGCATCCAAACTATCCAATAAGCCCTGTAAAACGTCTTTAGGCAGGTCAGGTGCCAAATCTGCCAGCTCGTCTGTATCCAATTGCTCAGCTGCAGCCAGCAACTCATCGGAATCCATATCCGCGATAAGCGTTTGGCGCACTGCATCAGACACCTCAAGCAAGACCTCACCATCTCGCTCTGCTTTGATTAGATCCCAAACATCGAGACGCTGCTCCAGCGGCAATGCCTCGAGAATATAAGCAATATCAGCTGGGTGAAGCTGATCCAGCTTATTTTGTAGTACCGTCAGGTTTTGTTTATGTACAAGAGATTCAACAAGCTCATGATTTGGCATTGATTGATTGTGCACAATACTCTCAACCAATCGGTGTTTATTCAAAAGTGAAATCACCTGTTGCAGGCTTTCGCTTAAGCTATCTTTGGATTCTTGAATATCTGCCATGTTGACCCGTGTATGATATTAGTTGCCGATGTTTGACTGTTACTGTTACCAATATGCCATTATGATTTATTTTTGGCAGAAACTCGAAACATTTGGCTTAAAATTACGACAATTCATGATAATTAGCGCTTACCAAATACCAAACTCAGGAATCACAATTACAATGCTACGACTGAATCTCTACGCAACCTCACATTGCCATTTGTGTGAACAGGCAGAGACCCTGCTCGTCAATTTAACAGCTCAATATGACATCAATTGGCAGGTAATCGAAATAACTGAAGATAGCGATCTACTCGAAAGCTATGGGCTCAAGATCCCCGTGATTAAGCGCCTAGACAACAACGCAGAAATTACTTGGCCATTTACTGATGTGGAAATTAAAGAATTTATCACAGTAGCAAATCACGCTTAATTTTATTTCTACAAATTAAAAAGCCAGCTACAAGCTGGCTTTTTATACATCAGTTAGAACGTAACTTATTCAGCTACCACTGCCTCAGCACTTGTATCTGGACGATCAACCAACTCAACCAGAGCCATAGGCGCGTTGTCACCATTACGGAAACCACATTTCAAAATACGTAAATAACCACCATTACGTGCATTGTAGCGTGGACCAAGTTCACCAAACAGTTTACCAACAATGTCGCGATCACGTAAACGATCGAATGCCAAACGACGATTTGCTAAAGTAGCTGTTTTACCTAATGTAATCAAAGGCTCAGCGAATTTACGCAATTCTTTTGCTTTTGGCAAAGTTGTTTTAATAATTTCATGACGTAACAATGAAGTTGTCATGTTACGGAACATCGCTGCACGATGGCTGCTAGTACGATTTAATTTACGATTGCTATTACCGTGACGCATAGTAATTCCTTAAAGTTTCTTTAACTTGAATAGTTAGCTTGTAACTCAAGCTTTTTCTAGACCAACTGGTGGCCAATTTTCTAATTTCATCCCCAATGTAAGGCCACGAGTAGCCAAAACATCTTTGATTTCGTTCAGTGACTTACGACCTAAGTTTGGTGCTTTTAACAACTCATTCTCAGCACGTTGGATCAAATCACCAATGTAAAATATATTTTCAGCTTTGAGGCAATTTGCTGAACGTACAGTCAACTCCAAATCATCAACTGGACGCAATAAAATTGGATCTACTTGTGGAGCTGATTTAACTTCAACTTCACTTGGCGCACCTTCTAAATCAGCAAATACTGACAACTGGCCCATTAAAATGCGGGCAGCATCACGAATTGCTTGCTCTGGCTCAATGACACCATTTGTTTCAACGTCCATCACCAATTTATCTAAGTCGGTACGTTGCTCAACACGTGCGCTGTCAACATAGTAACTCACTTTATTGATTGGACTGAATGAAGCATCAACCATAATGAAGCCTAATACACGATCTTCATCATTTGCTTTTTGGCGTGATGGAACTGGTTGATAACCACGGCCCATTTCAACCTTAACTTCCAAATTGAGCTTGCCGCCTTTTGTGAGGTGAGCAATCACATGGTTTGGATTAACAATCTCAGCATCATGTCCAGCTTCAAAATCACCTGCCGTAACAACGCCTTCTACAGATTTGTTAAGTGTCAAAATCGTTTCAGACTTTGTGTTGAGTTTTAGTGCAACACCTTTAAGGTTAAGTAGAATATCTACAACATCTTCTTGCACGCCATCTAAAGTAGAATACTCATGAACTACGCCGTCAATCTTAACTTCTGTAATTGCGAAGCCAGGAATTGATGAAAGTAGAACACGACGCAGCGCATTACCAAGTGTGTAGCCAAAGCCACGCTCCATTGGTTCTAACGTCACACGGGCACGCAATGGAGACAACACCTCAACATCAACGACACGTGGTTTTAAGTATTCGGTAGGACTGTTTTGCATAGTGATACCTTTTAATTTTTTAATAAACGCTGGCTTTTAGCCACTAAATGCATAAATTAGCGAGCCATTAACTGACTCACTAATCTCGCAATTTATACCTTAATTACTTAGAGTAAAGCTCAACGACCAATGATTCATTGATTGTTGGTGGCAATTCATCACGTTGCGGCTTAGCTTTGAAAGTACCTTTCAATGCTTTTACGTCAACTTCCAACCACTCCGGGAAACCGCGTTGCTCAGCAGCCTCAAGCGCACCTTTGATACGCAATTGCGTTTTAGACGCTTCAGCAACACTAATCACATCACCAGCTTTAACTTGATATGAAGGGATATTAACGCGCTTACCATTGACCAAAATGCTGTTATGGCGAACGATCTGACGTGCCTCAGTACGAGAGCCGCCCAAACCCATTCTGTAAGTAACGTTATCTAAACGGCACTCAAGTAATTGCAATAAGTTTTCACCAGTAATGCCTTTTTTACGGTCAGCTTCAGCGTAGTAGCTGCGGAATTGCGCTTCCAATACGCCGTAAATACGACGTACTTTTTGCTTTTCACGTAATTGAACACCGTAATCTGACAAACGTTGATTACGACGTTGACCATGCTGACCTGGTGGGAAGTTACGTTTTTCAATTGCACATTTATCTGTAAAGCATTTTTCAGCTTTCAAGAACAGCTTTTCGCCTTCACGACGGCACTGACGGCATTTAGGGTCTAAATTTCTAGCCAAGGGATTCTCCTGTTATCTCTACTAAACCAAGCAATTCGCTTAGTTTAAATGCGGCGTTTCTTAGGTGGACGGCAACCGTTATGCGGAACCGGCGTCACATCGGTAATACTGGTGATTTTAAAACCAGCGGCGTTAAGTGCGCGCACAGCAGATTCACGACCTGGACCTGGGCCTTTGATACGCACTTCCAAATTCTTAACACCATTTTCCTGAGCTGATTTACCAGCAACCTCAGCTGCAACTTGCGCAGCAAATGGAGTACTTTTACGTGAGCCTTTAAAACCTTGGCCACCTGAAGTTGCCCATGACAAAGCATTGCCCTGACGGTCAGTAATGGTGATGATGGTATTGTTAAAAGAAGCATGCACGTGGGCAATACCCTCTGCAATATTCTTTTTAACTTTCTTTCTTACGCGTACATTAGCTTTTGCCATGTTGCACTTTCCTTACCAATAAATCTTACTAAAATTTGTAAACTATCTAGTCTTAAACAAGATTACTTAGATTGTTTAATCGCTTTAACCGGACCCTTACGTGTACGGGCATTTGTTTTTGTACGTTGACCGCGCACTGGCAGGCCACGACGATGACGAATACCGCGGTAGCAACCTAAATCCATCAGGCGCTTAATATTCATTGAAACTTCACGACGCAAGTCACCTTCAACTTTGAATTTGGCAACTTCATCACGGAGCTTTTCCACATCCGCATCATTCAAATCTTTAATTTTTACAGTAGCTAGAACACCAGCTGCAGCACAGATTTTTTGAGCTGTGTTACGTCCAATACCGTAAATCGCAGTTAATGCAATTTCCGTGTGTTTATTATTCGGGATATTTACCCCTGCAATACGCGCCATACTATTACTCCAAATTAGGCTAACCTAAATCGCTTGCTTAAAAAAGCCGGTGATTTTAACAGGTAAACCATTTTTTATCAATTAGCTAATCTTCTGATCAACGCAATACACTTGATCAACTTTTAGTAAGCAGAAATTCTGTTACTAACTTGGTCATTAAAATAAATCAATTAACCTTGGCGTTGTTTATGACGTGGATCAGTACAGATGATACGCACTACGCCACGACGGCGAACAACTTTACAATTACGGCATAAAGCCTTTACTGATGCACGAACTCTCATATTTCACTCCATTACTTCTTAAACTGTATGTATTACAACTTACTTAATATATTTATTTAGCGCGGAATGTAATTCTCGCGCGAGATAAATCATAAGGGGTCATCTCTACGGTGACTTTATCACCAGGCAAAATACGAATATAGTGCATACGCATTTTTCCAGAAATATAGCCTAAAACAACATGACCATTTTCCAACTTAACTCTGAACGTTGCATTGGGAAGATTTTCTAAAATCTCACCTTGCATTTCAATTCTGTCTTCCTTCGCCATCTTAAAACTACTTGGCGCCTAGCGCGTTACCTTTGAAATTGGCTTTTCTCAGCAACCCCTCATATTGATGGGACATCAAATGAGACTGCACTTGTGTCATAAAATCCATTGTTACAACCACAATAATCAACAATGAAGTGCCGCCGAAATAAAATGGTGTATTAAATTTCAAAATCAAAAACTCAGGTAACAAACATACCAACGTAATATAAGCAGCACCAACTAATGTGAGGCGTCCCATGATACGGTCAATATATTTCGCAGTTTGGTCGCCAGGTCTGATTCCTGGAACAAACGCACCACTTTTCTTAAGGTTATCTGCGGTATCTTTCGGATTAAACTGCAAAGCAGTGTAAAAGAAACAGAAAAACACGATCGCTGCAGCAAATAACAGAATGTAAATAGGCTGACCTGGTGATAGCGCTGCCGCAATATCCTTCAACCAATACATGCTTTCACTGCCACCAAACCATCCAGCTAAAGTTGCTGGAAACAAAATAATACTAGAAGCAAAAATCGGAGGAATTACACCCGCCATATTTAACTTCAACGGCAAATGTGTCGTTTGCCCTCCATAAACCTTGTTACCCACTTGGCGTTTAGCATAGTTAACGGTAATTTTACGTTGGCCGCGCTCTACGAACACCACCAATGCAGTTACCAATACGGTTGCCACTAACAGGAAGAATGCTAATGGGATGCTGAAAGCACCGGTATTAACCATTTCCGCAGTGGATCCCACCGCGCTAGGTAGCCCAGCAACAATACCTGCAAAGATAATGATAGAGATGCCATTACCAATACCGCGTTCAGTGATTTGCTCACCCAACCACATCAAAAACATGGTGCCGCTAACCAGTGTAATCACCGCGGTCAATCTAAACGCCATGCCCGGATCCAACACCAAACCAGGTTGACCCTCCAACATAATTGCAATACCTAATGCTTGGAAAGTAGCCAATACCACCGTACCATAGCGCGTGTATTTAGTGATTATTCTGCGACCGGCTTCACCCTCTTTTTTTAACTGCTCCAATTGTGGCGAAACCGCTGCCATCAACTGCATAATAATAGATGCAGAGATGTACGGCATAATCCCTAAAGCAAACACGGTGAATCGAGAAAGCGCGCCGCCGGAGAACATGTTAAACATTCCCAGAATACCGCCACTTTGCGACTCGAACAGCTTAGCCAAAACAACAGGATCAATACCTGGAACAGGGATGTGCGCACCCAAGCGGTACACAATCAATGCTCCCAAAACAAAAAATAGGCGGCTTTTAAGTTCGCCCATTTTTGCTGCTGCTTTTAAAATACCTTCTTGTGCCAAGATAACTGCTCTTATGCTACTTCTAGAACTTTACCACCAGCCGCTTCAACCGCAGCGCGAGCGCCTTTAGTCAAGAGCAGACCCTGGATGTTATACTGCTTAGCCACATCACCTGATAGATAAATCTTTGCATTTTTCACTGTACCCGAAACGATATTAGCTGCTTTTAATGCCAGCAAATCAATCACTTCGTTCGGAATAAGCGCAAGCTCACTAGTACGTACATGTGCCGTTTTAGCTTTTGTCATTGACTTAAAGCCACGTTTTGGCAGGCGACGTTGAATTGGCATTTGACCGCCTTCAAAACCAACCTTATGAAAACCACCCGTACGTGATTTCTGACCTTTATGACCACGACCAGCTGTTTTACCTAAACCAGAACCGATACCACGACCAACGCGGCGACGTTCTTTTTTTGCGCCTTCTGCAGGCTTAATCGAATTTAATTGCATTATGCTTCTACCTTAACGAGATAGCTAACGGCATTGATCATGCCGCGAATTGCTGGTGTATCTTGTAACTCAACTGTATGGTGCATACGGCGTAAACCTAGACCTTTAACAGTAGCCTTATGCGCTTCAATACGACCGATAACACTTCTGACCAGCGTTACTTTGATAGTTGATGCTTCTTTTTTTGCTTTAGCCATGATTAGCCTCTGATTTCTTCGACTGATTTGCCACGTTTAGCTGCGATTTCCGCAGGCGTATTCATAGACTCTAAGCCGTTTAAAGTAGCGCGAACCAAATTGTATGGATTTGTTGAACCGATACATTTGGCCACAACGTTAGTTACACCCATCACTTCAAAAATAGCGCGCATTGCACCACCAGCAATAATGCCGGTGCCTTCTGAAGCTGGCTGAATAAACACTTTAGCCGCACCGTGCACACCGGTAACAGCGTGATGCAATGTGCCGTTTGTTAAATTAATTTTCAACATACCGCGACGTGCTTCATCCATTGCTTTTTGTACCGCAACCGGAACTTCACGCGCTTTACCTTTACCCATACCAACTGCGCCATCACCATCACCTACCACTGTAAGTGCGGCAAAACTCATAATACGACCACCTTTAACCGTTTTACTTACACGATTAACTGCAATCATCTTTTCGCGCAAACCATCAGTCTGCTGCTGTTGTTCAATTTCTTTTGCCATCATTTACCTCGTCAGCAAAGACCAATTAGAAGGATAAGCCGTTTTCGCGAGCAGCATCTGCCAACGCTTTAATACGGCCATGATATTTATAACCAGAACGATCAAAAGCAACGGTTGTAACACCAGCTTTTTTCGCTTTTTCAGCAATCAATTTACCGACTGCAGTAGCAGCTTCAACGTTGCCACCGTTCTTGATTTTCTTGCGTACATCCGCCTCTACTGTAGAAGCACTGACAATTACCTTATCGCCTGTTTCAGCAATAATTTGTGCATAGATGTGCGTATTAGTACGATGCACACTTAAACGGGTAACTTTTAGCTCTGCAATTTTGGCACGGGTTTTACGTGCACGACGCAAGCGATTATTTACGTTGTTCATTTTTTAGGCCTTATTTCTTTTTGGTTTCTTTAATTACAACAACTTCATCAGAATAACGAACACCTTTGCCTTTATATGGCTCTGGTGCACGATAAGCACGAATCTGCGCCGCAACTTGACCAATCACCTGCTTATCAACACCGGTCAACACGATTTCTGTTGGCGTAGGGGTTTGAACAGTAACGCCTGATGGCATTTTGTGATTAATCGGATGTGAATAACCCAGCTCTAGGTTCAATACAGCACCTTGTGCAGCAGCTTTGTAACCAACACCTACCAGTGTTAATTTACGCGTAAAACCTTCTGATACACCTTTAACCATATTCGCTACCAAGGAACGCAATGTACCTGACATAGCTTGTGAGTGTTGCGCATCATTTGCAGCAGCAAAAGTGATTTCATCACCTTCACGCTTGAGCACAACAGCCTGAGTTAAAGGCTGAGTTAATTTACCTAAAGGACCGCTGATATTGATTGCATCAGCACTCAATACAACTTCAACTTTGGCTGGGATAGCTACCGGATTCTTAGCAACACGTGACATTTGCTTCTCCTTAAGCCACTACGCACAGCACTTCACCACCGATACCGGCAGCTTGAGCTTTACGATCAGTCATTACACCCTTGGATGTAGACATAATTGTCACACCAAGACCATTCATTACTTTAGGAATCTCTTGGCTTCCTTTGTAAATACGCAAACCTGGCTTGCTTACACGTTGGATGCGTTCAATTACAGGACGACCAGCGTAATATTTCAAGCTAATGTTTAACGTTGCTTTGCTACCTTCTTTTTGCACAGCAAAGTCTTCGATGTAACCTTCATCTTTAAGCACGCTAGCAATAGCAGACTTAACATTAGAAGAAGGCATAGTAACAACCGCTTTATTGACCATTTGCGCATTACGAATGCGCGTCAACATGTCGGCAATTGGATCACTCATACTCATAGATCTATTCTCCTATTACCAGCTGGCCTTGGTGACGCCTGGCACTTGGCCACTCATCATCAAATCGCGCAGTTTACTACGCCCAATACCGAATTTACTAAACACACCACGTGGGCGACCAGTTAATGCACAGCGATTACGAAGGCGCACTGGACTTGAATTGCGCGGCAACGCTTGGAATTTCATGCGTGCTTCAAAACGACTTTCAGCTGTCGCATTAACATCATTCATCGCCGCTTCTAATGCAGCACGCTTTACAGCGAATTTACTTACAGTTGCACGACGTTTAATTTCGCGCTCTGTCATACAGGTTTTAGCCATGTCTTAACCCCTGAAAGGAAAACTAAATGCAGCAAGCAAAGCTTTTGCCTCTTCATCCGTTTTCGCAGTAGTAGTGATAGTGATATTCATCCCACGAATTGCGTCGATCTTGTCGTATTCAATTTCGGGGAAAATGATTTGCTCTTTAACACCCATGTTGTAGTTACCGCGACCATCGAAAGATTTCGCAGAAATACCACGGAAGTCACGAATACGTGGAATCGCAACAGTCACTAAACGATCCAGGAATTCATACATACGTTCACGACGCAAAGTAACTTTACAGCCAACCGGATAGTCGTCACGAATCTTAAATGCAGCCACTGACTTTTTGGCTTTGGTTACAATTGCTTTTTGACCGGCAATCTTTTCCATATCACCAACAGCATGCTCCATCACTTTTTTATCAGCAACAGCCTCACCAACACCCATATTAAGTGTGATTTTTTCAATACGAGGCACCTGCATGACAGAAGTGTAACCAAATTGCTCAGTCATAGATTTAACAACTGAGTCTTTATAGAATTGTTTTAAACGCGCCATGATTCTTCCTATGCGTCCACAGCTTCGCCATTAGATTTGAATACGCGAATTTTGCGACCGTCATCCAATGTCTTAAAGCCTACGCGATCACCTTTTTGGGTCGCACTGTTAAATAAAGCAACGTTTGAAATGTCAATTGGCATTTCTTTAGCAATGATGCCACCAGCGATACCCTTCATCGGGTTAGGTTTTGCATGCTTCTTAACTAGGTTAAGACCCTCTACAACAACATGACCAGACTCAAGAATACTTAACACTGTACCTTGCTTGCCTTTATCTTTACCTGTGTTCAGGATGACTTGATCACCCTTGCGAATTTTATTCATGTGAGCTCCTACAAAACTTCTGGCGCTAATGAAACGATTTTCATGAATTTTTCTGAACGTAATTCACGAGTCACCGGCCCAAAGATACGTGTGCCAATCGGTTCCAGCTTGTTATTCAACAACACAGCTGCATTACCGTCGAACTTAACCAAAGAGCCGTCTGGACGACGCACACCTTTAGCAGTACGCACAACAACCGCACTGTACACTTCGCCTTTTTTAACGCGACTACGCGGGGCAGCATCCTTGATGCTGACCTTAATGATGTCGCCTATACCGGCGTAACGACGCTTGGAGCCACCTAACACCTTGATGCATTGCACAGAGCGTGCACCAGTGTTATCGGCAACTTCCAGCCGAGATTGCATTTGAATCATGAGAATAATCTCCAACTTAATCCGTTAAAACCAACACCGGCCATTTATAGTTAAAAACTATGTAGGCCGACAGACCACGGTCAGTATTGGGGCGAGAGCTTTATGACTTATAAAAGTCGCTCGCCGAAAAACAAAACATTATATATTGCTTAAACTACTTGCGCAATTACTTTTAAAGGTAATTGCGCAACAATTCAACTTAAGCTTGTTTAACTACCCAAGTTTTAGTTTTTGACAAAGGACGACTTTCAACGATCGTCACCACATCACCTTCTTTACAGCTGTTTGTTTCATCATGCGCATGAAACTTCTTAGACTGACGTACAACTTTACCAATCAAAGGATGTTTAACTTTACGCTCAACTAAAACCGTCACTGTTTTATCCATCTTGTCGCTAACTACACGACCTGTAAGACTACGCACTACTTTTGTTGTTTCGGTCATATTATGCCTGCTTTGCTTTCTCAGCCAACACAGTCTTAACACGCGCTACATCTTTGCGTACTTTACCTAGCTGATCTACTTTATTTAACTGTTGAGTAGCCAATTGCATGCGTAGAGAGAATTGCGCACGACGCAATTCAATCAACTCCGCATTTAGCTCTTCAACGCTTTTCGCTCTTAAATCGGTTGCTTTCATATTAGCATGCCTCTCTTAACTACCAAGTTGGCGTGTCATGAATGTAGTTTCGATTGGCAACTTAGCTGCAGCCAAACGGAACGCTTCACGCGCTAGCTCTTCGCTAACACCGTCCATCTCGTATAACATTTTACCTGGTTGGATTTGAGCTACGTAGTACTCTGTACTACCTTTACCGTTACCCATACGTACTTCAGCAGGCTTTTTAGAAATTGGTTGATCTGGGAAAATACGAATCCACACACGACCACCACGTTTGATATGACGAGTCATCACACGACGCGCCGCTTCAATTTGACGTGCAGTCAAACGTCCGCGACCAATCGCTTTTAAACCGAAATCACCAAAACTTACTTTATTACCCGTAGTTGCAATGCCTTTGTTGCGGCCTTTTTGCATCTTACGGTATTTTTGTCTAGACGGTTGTAGCATCTTTAGCCCTCGCCTTTCTTACTCTTTTTTCAGGTTCAGCAGCTGGAGTGGCAACAGCCTGAGCAGCTTGCGCATTACCTGCAAATATTTCGCCTTTGAATACCCACACTTTGATACCGATAATGCCGTAGGTAGTTGAAGCTTCAGCTACACCATAATCAATATCAGCGCGCAATGTATGTAGTGGCACACGACCTTCACGATACCATTCGGTACGTGCAATCTCGATACCATTCAAACGACCTGAACTCATGATTTTGATACCTTGAGCACCTAAACGCATTGCATTTTGCATAGCGCGCTTCATGGCACGACGGAACATCACACGCTTTTCAAGTTGCTGAGCGATTGATTGTGCAATCAAGGTTGCATCAAGTTCAGGCTTACGCACTTCTTCAATGTTTAAATGAACAGGAACGCCCATTAAACCTTGCAAAGTAGCGCGCAAAGACTCAATGTCTTCACCTTTTTTACCGATAACAACGCCTGGGCGTGCACTGTAGATGGTGATTTTTGCATTCTTGGCAGGACGCTCAATCAAAATACGGCTTACAGCAGCACTCGCAAGTTTTTTATTTAAGAACTCACGCACTTTAATGTCGCCCTGCAACATTGCAGGGAAGTTTTTGCTATTGGCATACCAACGTGAGGCCCAGTTCTTTTGAACACTCAGACGGAAACCAATTGGATGAATTTTCTGACCCATATATATTCCTTTGGATTATCCCTTAGTTACCGACGGTCACATGAATGTGACAGGTTGGTTTAGTAATCTTACCCGCACGACCTTTTGCACGTGGACGAATACGTTTAAGCACAATGCCTTTATCAACATAGATTGAAGTCACCTTCAACTCGTCAATATCAGCGCCATTGTTATGTTCAGCATTAGCAATCGCAGACTCAACAACTTTCTTGATAATTTCAGCACCTTTTTTAGGTGTGAAGTTCAAAATGTTGAGTGCGTGATCCACTTTCTTGCCACGAACAAGGTCTGCCACCAATCTAGCCTTTTGCGGAGAGAGATGAACACCTTTTAATATTGCAGATACTTGCATCATCAACTCCTACTTCTTAGCTTTCTTGTCGGCTGCATGCCCTTTGAATGTACGCGTTAACGCAAACTCACCAAGCTTGTGACCTACCATGTTTTCAGAAATCAACACAGGGATGTGTTGCTTACCATTATGAATTGCAATAGTAAGACCAATAAAATCCGGGAAAATTGTAGAGCGGCGTGACCAAGTTTTAATTGGTTTACGATCGCGCGTTGCCGCAGCAACTTCTACTTTTTTTGCCAAATGACCATCAATAAATGGACCTTTTTTAAGTGAACGTGCCATATGATTACCTTACGCCTCTCGGACGACGACTAATACGCATGTTATCAGTACGCTTGCTGCTACGTGTACGATAACCTTTAGTTTTAACACCCCATGGGCTTACTGGGTTCATACCAGCAGCTGTACGGCCTTCACCACCACCGTGCGGGTGATCAACCGGGTTCATCACCACACCGCGAACGGTTGGGCGGACACCACGCCAGCGCATCGCACCAGCTTTACCAATTGAACGCAGTGAATGCTCTTCGTTACCCACTTCGCCAAGCGTAGCTTTACAATCAACGTGAACGCGGCGAACTTCGCCAGAACGTAAACGCAACTGCGCATAACTACCTTCACGCGCTAATAACTGCACTGAAGTACCAGCAGAACGAGCCAACTGCGCACCTTTACCAGGCTGCAACTCGATACAATGAATGGTGCTACCTACCGGGATGTTCCGTAACGGCATTGCATTACCCACTTTAATAGGCGCATCTGAACCGCTGATCAATTGCGCTCCAGCTGCCACACCACGCGGAGCAATAATGTAACGGCGCTCACCATCTGCATAACATAGCAAAGCAATGTGCGCAGTGCGGTTTGGATCATACTCAATATGCTCCACTTTTGCCGGGATGCCATCTTTATTGCGACGGAAGTCGATTAAACGATAATGCTGCTTATGACCACCACCTTGATGACGGGTTGTAATATGACCGTTATTATTACGGCCAGCGTTTTTACTTTGACTTTCCAACAGCGGTGCGTGCGGTTTACCTTTGTACAAATCAGGTGTTACCACCTTGAGTACACCACGACGGCCGGGGGAAGTTGGTTTGACTTTAACTAATGCCATATCTTCTCTCCTTATTCGCCCGCTGCGAAATTAATTTCTTGGCCTGGCTTCAAGCTTACATAAGCTTTTTTCCAGTCTTTACGCTTGCCCATACTTTTGCCAGCGCGCTTTGTTTTACCACCCACATTAATAACAGCGACTTTATCCACTTCAACCTTGAAAACAAGCTCAACTGCAGCCTTGATTTCTGGTTTAGTAGCATCCGTACGCACTTTAAATGCGATTTGTTGATGTTTGTCAGCAATGTAAGTTGCCTTCTCAGTAATTTGCGGAGCTAAAATCACTTGCAACAAACGATCTTGAGTTTTAGTAATAGCGGTCATCATGCTAACATCTCCTCAAGCTTCTTCACTGCACCTGCTGTGGCAACCACATTCGGGAAGCGAACCAAACTAACTGGGTCAGCATATTGAGCCTCAACCACCATTACGTTAGTTAAATTACGTGAAGATAAATATAAGTTTTCATTAAAGCTATCAGTTAGCACCAATACGCCACCTGCATAACCCATACCCTTAATTTTTTCTGCCAGCGCTTTTGTTTTTGGCGTATCCACAGAGAAATCTTCAACCACGCTCAAACGATCTTGACGAACCAATTCTGACAAGATTGTTTGCATACCTGCGCGGTAAGCCTTACGGTTTACTTTATGACTAAAGTTTTCGTTAGGTGAGTTAGGGAATGCACGACCACCTCCACGCCAGATTGGGCTTGAGCTCATACCTGAACGAGCGTTACCTGTACCTTTTTGTGCGTATGGTTTGTGTGTAGTATGCGCTACAGTATCACGACCTTTTTGTGCGCGTGTCGCAGTACGGGCATTCGCCATATAAGCAACCACTACTTGATGCACCAAAGCTTCGTTAAACTCACGGCCAAATGTACCTTCAGATACAGTTACGCCTTTTTTAGCAGCTTTGCCATTCTTATCTATTAGTTTAAGTTCCATTATTTAGAACCTCCCTGTGCTTTTGTAGCTTTAGCTTTAATAGCTGGACGCACAACAACATCGCCGCCTTTAGAACCAGGGATAGCACCTTTAATCAATAACAAGTTGCGCTCAACATCAACGCGAACCACTTCAAGATTCTGAGTGGTTACTTTAACAGCGCCCAAGTGGCCAGGCATACGCTTACCTGGGAAAACACGACCAGGATCTTGCGCCATACCGATTGAACCAGGCACGTTATGTGATTTAGAGTTACCGTGAGATGCGCGGTTAGACTTAAAGTGATGGCGCTTAATCGCACCAGCAAAGCCTTTACCTAAAGAAGTGCCAGTAACATCAACTTTTTGACCCGCTTCGAAAATATCAACAGTGATATTTGCGCCTGCAGTGTAATTAGCCAAAACGTCGTCACCGACTGAGAATTCATGAATACCAGCGCCCGCAGCTGAACCCGACTTGGCATAATGCCCGGTCAGTGCTTTATTGATACGACTGGCACGACGTGTACCGTAAGCTACTTGAAGGCCAGTATAGCCATCGCTTGCGGTCGTCTTGATCTGTGTCACGCGGTTAGGTACGACTTCCAACACGGTTACCGGAATGCTTGCGCCATCCTCAGTAAACACGCGGGTCATACCCACTTTGCGACCAATAAGCCCTAAGCTCATGATCGTTTCCTTATTATTTAGTTAAAAAGCCGATTACAATTGACCGACTTCTGTGAAAGAGGCCGGATTATACCGAACCCCTATTTTTTTTACAACAAGATTTTACTACTTAAATTCTTACAGCTTAATTTCAACATCCACACCAGCCGGCAAATCCAATTTCATTAGCGCATCAACGGTTTTATCTGTTGGATCAACAATATCCATTAAACGTTGATGTGTACGAATTTCAAATTGGTCACGTGACGTTTTGTTAACGTGTGGTGAACGCAAAATGTCGAAGCGTTCGATACGCGTTGGCAATGGTACTGGACCTTTTACAACAGCGCCGGTACGTTTGGCAGTTTCTACGATTTCTTGAGCTGACTGATCAATCAAGCGATAGTCAAAAGCTTTAAGACGAATACGGATTTTTTGGTTTGTCATTTTACTGCCTTTCAAAAGAGCGAAACGGCAGGGTTTACCCTGCCGTTTGATTTAACTACAAATATTACTCAATAACCTTAGCGACCACACCGGCACCCACAGTACGACCACCTTCACGGATAGCGAAGCGTAAGCCTTCTTCCATCGCAATCGGAGCAATCAATGTAACGGTGATGGATACGTTGTCGCCTGGCATGACCATTTCT
>CAMBZE010000029.1 GCA_945872425.1 Methylotenera oryzisoli
GCATTCGCGCATATTTTGGCCTGGTTGCTGGCCATGTGCGCAGATTTAGGCAGCGCAGCCGAAACCGCATCGCCGATCACATGGACATTGGGGGCTTGTTTCGACTCGTAGCTTAAAAAATCCACTTCACACCAGCGCTTATCTACATTATTCAGTTGCGCCATTTGCGCAGGTTTACCCGCACGTTGAGGCGGAATAACATTCAGCACATCGGCACTGACCGTATCAAATTCCGTTTTCACCGTTTTTGTCGCCACCGCCACATCAACCAGAGTGCTATTCGGGCGGTAATCAATCAAGCCTGCATACATCTCATTAAAGACTTGAGTAAATAGGCCTTTTTTGGAAATAATTTCAGCATTGGCATCCAGCACAATAACTTTAGACTTGGGTTTATTGTGTTTGAGATAATGCGCGACCTGTGATGCCCGTTCATAAGGTCCTGGCGGGCAACGGTATGGCGCCTTAGGAATGCTCATCACAAAAACACCGCCATCCGGCATGACTTCAAGCTGCTTACGCAGGTTAACCGTTTGCCAACCGGCTTTCCATGCGTGCGGGATGCGTTGTTGCACATCAACCCCTGAAAGCATGGGCAAAGTGTCGTAGATAAAATCAATCCCGGGGGCGATAATTAACCGATCGTAATTCAGGCTGCCGCGCGCCATGCGAATTTGCTTGGCATCAACATCGATGGCGGTGACATGGTCTTGCACCCACTGAATGCCATGGTTTGATTTGAGCAATTGATAGCCGAAAGTTAAATCATCCATTGATTTACTACCGCCCAATACCAGATTGCTTAATGGGCATGAAACAAACTGCCGGTTAGGTTCAACCACAACCACTTCAATCGCTCCCAGGCTCCACATACGCAGATATTTTGCCGCGGTTGCTCCGGCGTAGCCTCCGCCAATCACCACTACCCTGCCCATCGGCGGCCTAGTCGCTTTGGCAAGCGCGGGAAGCTCAACGGCCAGCATGCTCATGGTGGCGCCCATGCCTGCCAATTTCATAAAATCGCGGCGATCAGTTTGCATGGTCAGCTAATAACTTTTGTGAAGGCAGGGAAATTGGCGGGCGGGCTACTTGAGCTGAAAAATATTCGGCTAAATTCACAATCTCCTGTGAAGTTAAACCTTTGGCATGATGATGCATCACCGTGACTGCCCGCTCACCGAACTTAAACGCCAGCATTTTTGATAAGAAATCTGCCTTGGCGATACCCGCCAGCGTCACTGGACCTTCACTGAGGCGGCTACCGGCATGATTGCCATTGGTTCCATGGCAAGCCGCACACGAGGCCGCCAGGCTGCGAATATGAACATTGCTAACAACAATGTCATTGGGCGGAGTATTTAATTCTGCAGCCAAAACAATCATCGGGCTAAATAGCCCGATGATTGTTACGATGAGATTGGATTTTTTCAAACAATATTCCTTAAGGAATCGCTGATTTATTTGTCACACCGGCGAAAGCCGGTGTCTAGTGTCTGATTTCTCTGGATTCCGGCTTTTCTCGCAGAATAATCTGCTTTAGCAGATATATTCTGTGGTGATAACCTTTACGGTCACGCCGGAATGACGTACATGGAATAAATCAGCGCCTCCTTAAAAATATTGCCGCTGAAAATCAACTTTTGTTTATAAACATTTACTTTCCTGGCAGCCATCATTTTTAACGCCAAGAGAAATCAGAAATTCCACCATTTTGGCATTACCTGCATCCCCTACCACACGAATAATATCAACATCACCACGCATCTTTTTGTTGATATCTGCGCCTTTTTCGGCAAGATATTTCACCATTTCCTGTTTACCATCATAAGCCGCATGATGAAAAGCTGTCCACTTGGTGATTGGATGTACATAATCAAGATTTGCGCCATGCTCGGCAAAATATTTTACCACTTCCAATTGCCCTTTGGCCGCAGCTATCAAAAGTGGTGTCCAGGCAAAATAACCGGCATTGACATCAACACCTGACTCCATATATTTTTTAATCACTTTCATGTCACCGTCGCCAATTGCAGAGACAAACTCTATAGACTCGTCATCTGTCAGCGCCTTAGCCGCCATTGCGTTCAATGAAAAACTAAAAATCAACGCTGCTAATAATACTTTCAACAATTTCATGCTGCTTTTCTCCAAGGTCATTTATTAAAATTTACTTCCACATTGAACACTAATCCATATATTTTCTTGCATTGCGGAACATACGCAACCAGGCACTATCTTCTGCGCTATCACAACGCTGCCAGGTATTCTGTACATTGCGAATTACACGTTCCGGATGTGGCATCATAATACTAAAACGTCCATCTGTGCTGGTTAATCCGGTAATGCCTTGCGATGAGCCGTTTGGATTGAACGGATACACCTCAGTAGGCGTCGATGCATTGTCGATAAAGCGCATCGTCACCAGTTTTTGCGCCAACAACTCGTTAACAGCATTCGCTTGGGAAGGTTCTTTAGAAAACTCGGCAAAACCTTCACCATGTGCAACGGCAATGGGCATTCTACTACCGGCCATGCCATTAAAAAATAGTGATGGCGATTCCAGCACCTCAACCATACTTAAACGGGCTTCAAACTGTTCCGACTTATTGCGCACAAAATGCGGCCAATGCGCGGCCCCTGGCACCAATTCACGCAGGTTGCTCATCATTTGACAACCATTACATACACCTAACGCAAAGCTGTCCTGGCGATTAAAGAAGGCCGAGAACTCATCGCGCGCGCGGGTATTGAACAGAATCGATTTTGCCCAACCCTCACCCGCACCCAGCACATCCCCGTAAGAGAAACCGCCACATGCCACAAAGCCGGCAAAATCTTTAAGCGATACGCGACCAGCAATAATGTCGCTCATGTGGACATCATAAGCAGCAAATCCGGCGCGATCAAACGAGGCCGCCATCTCCACGTGGCCATTCACGCCTTGTTCACGCAAGATGGCCATTTTAGGACGTGCACCAGTCGAAATATAAGGCGCAGCCACATTCTCACTCGGGTTGTAAGTTAACTCAGCAAACAAACCACGGTCATTCTCATTGAGCAGCCTGTCATATTCCTGCTGGGCACTCACCGGGTTATCGCGTAGCTTTTGCATTTGGTAAGTTGTTTCAGACCACATACGATGTAGATTAACGCGTGTATCACTGAACACGACTTTACCGTGTTGCTTGATCTCAATTTGGTTAGCGGCAGTGGCTTCGGCAATGATGTGCGCCAAGCCATTAAACTGTGCAACAATCGCCGGCGCATCCTGCGCTGGCACCTGAATGACCGCACCCAACTCTTCGTTGTATAGCACTTCTACGATATTGCCCGGCAAACCAGATACATCAACATCTAAGCCACAATGCCCGGCAAACGCCATTTCAACCAGCGTCGTAAATAAACCGCCATCTGAACGGTCATGGTAGGCTAAAATCTTGCCCGATTTATTCAATTGCTGAACAGTATTAAAGAAATGTTTAAGCTGATTGGCATCATCTACATCTGGCGCAACATCGCCCACTTCACCATACACCTGAGCTAGGCTTGAGCCGCCCATACGGTTTTTGCCTGCGCCCAAATCAATCACAATCAATTTGGATGCCACATTGGTTTGCAGCTGTGGCGTCAATGTTTGTCGCGCATCCGGGGTTGCCGCAAAAGCCGTTACCACCAATGAAATGGGTGAAGTCACTGCCTTATTCTGGCCATCATCATTCCAGACCGTTTTCATGCTCATTGAATCTTTACCAACCGGGATACTTACCCCAAGTTGCGGGCAAAGCTCCATACCCACCGCTTTTACGGTTTCAAACAAGGCGGCATCTTCACCCGCATGACCCGCTGGCGCCATCCAATTGGCGGAAAGTTTTAAATCGCTGATGTCCTCTATCAATGAAGCGGCAATATTGGTAATGGCTTCACCAATCGCCATACGCCCTGAAGCTGGCGCGTTAATAAGCGCTAACGGCGCTTTTTCGCCGATGGCAAAAGCCTCGCCTCTGTAGGTTTCATAACCTGCCAATGTTACGCCAACGTCTGCCACCGGCACCTGCCATGGGCCTACCATTTGCTCACGGGCAACCAAACCCGTCACCGAGCGGTCACCAATCGTAATCAGGAACGTTTTATCCGCAACCCCCGGCAACCTTAAAACACGCGCAGCTGCGTCTTTCAAATCCACTTGGCTTGCATCAAAAGTGCGTAATTGTTTTGCCGCACTTTTTACATCTCGTGTCATTTTTGGCGGTTTGCCCAGCAGTACAGATAAATCCATATCGACCGGTTTGTTATCAAAATGGCTATCCGCCACTGTTAAATGACGCGCTTCAGTCGCGTAACCTACCACTGCGAACGGGCAACGCTCACGCGCACAAATCGCCTGGAAGCGCGGCAGGTCTTCCTGCGCAATCGCCATCACATAACGTTCCTGCGCCTCATTACTCCACAATTCACGTGGTGACATCCCCGGCTCTTCGTTATGGACATCACGCAACTGGAATATTGCGCCCACGCCTGCATCATTCACCAATTCAGGGAATGCATTAGAGATACCGCCCGCACCCACATCATGAATACTCAAAATCGGATTATCTTTTCCCAACTGCCAGCAGCGGTCAATCACCTCTTGTGCGCGACGCTCCAATTCAGGGTTGCCACGTTGCACAGAGTCAAAATCCAGGTTTTCGACATTACTGCCAGTATCCATACTTGAAGCCGCGCCACCGCCCAAACCAATCAGCATGGCCGGACCACCTAGCTGAATCAACGCGGCACCCGCCGGAATTGGGTTCTTTTTAGAGTGTTGCGCAGAAATGTTACCGATGCCGCCCGCCAACATAATCGGCTTATGATAGCCACGCACTTCATTGCCAACCTCTAACTCCAGTGTACGGAAATAACCGGCAATGTTCGGTCGACCAAACTCGTTGTTATAGGCAGCGCCGCCCAAAGGGCCATCCACCATGATTTGCAGCGGAGAGGCAATGCGCCCGGGTTTGCCGTAACTATCAGACTCCCAAGGTTGGGTGAAGTTTGGAATGTTTAAATTTGAAACCGAAAAACCAGTTAATCCAGCCTTGGGTTTAGAACCGCTGCCAGTCGCACCCTCGTCACGAATCTCACCGCCCGCGCCCGTTGCGGCACCGGCAAATGGCGAGATTGCGGTTGGGTGGTTATGCGTTTCCACCTTCATTAAAAAGTGCATATCCTCTTCAATAAAACGATAACTGCCGGTTTCATCCGGATAAAAACGTTTGGTCGGCTCACCGTTTTTTTGACCCGCCACGATTGAAGCGTTGTCAGAGTAAGCGACCACCGTCTTGCCGGGGTTGAGCTTATGTGTGTTGCGTATCATGCCAAACAGCGACATCTCCTGCTGCGCGCCGTCAATAATCCAGTCCGCATTAAAGATTTTATGACGGCAATGCTCAGAGTTCGCCTGCGCAAACATCATCAACTCAACGTCGGTAGGGTTGCGCTGCATCCTGGTATAGTTATCGAACAGGTAATCCACTTCATCCGGCGACAAAGCCAAACCCATGTCGCTATTTGCCTGATTCAGCGCGGATTTGCCACCCACCAAAATATCCACCGTGCTTAACGGTTTAGGAGCATCAGTATGGTAGAGCTTCGCCGCGTGCTGCATATCTGCAAACACAGATTCTGTCATGCGATCATGAATCAAAGGCAACAGTAACTGACGTTCAAGCGCCGTTAAAGCCTGCCCATTTTTAGTTTGCATGTAATAAGCGATACCACGCTCCACACGCTGAACTTCCGGCAAACCGCAGTGCTGCACAATATCCGTGGCGCGTGATGCCCATGGCGAAATCGTACCTACTCTAGGCAATATCAGAATCAGCTCTCCTTGAGGCTCTTCTGCCTGAAGACTTGCTTCGTGAAGACTTGGTCCGTAAGTCAGAATCTGATTGAGGCTATTTTTTTGCTGAGTGCTTAGCGCACCCTCAGTCCACACAAAATGCCAAAACTCAGCATAGACATGCCCGATGTTGGGGCAAATGTCGTCTAGGTTTTTTTGGATTTTTTCAATACGGAAAGGTGATAAAGCAGCGCTACCACGCAGGCTGATCATTTGGGAATCGGGTTTTGGTTGGCTCATGTAAACTTAAGCTAAGGAAGCGCTGATTAAATGGCTACACGGGCAAATTGCTGCGTTGCGCGGCACTCGCAACCTCGATGTACAAGGCGTACTATCTCGGCTTCTGCGTTCCGTGCGTCTGACACTTTATCCCATTCACTCACTTAATCAGTGCTTCCCTAAATATCAATGATTTAAATAAAGCTGAATTTTAACAGATTAGCGACAATTAAGCCTTAGCCTTTGTATTAGACGTTACCTGCCAAATGTTTTTAGCATACTCACCAATCGCACGATCGCTGGAGAATTTGGCCATATTCGCTACATTCAAAATAGCCAAACGTGTCCATTCATCCGGTTTCTGGTACAAACTAGCAACCCTGTCCTGCGCCTCGATATAACTTGCATAATCAGCTAACAGCAAGTATTGATCATTGTTGAGCAAATTATCCACGATCGCTTGATAACGATTCGGCTCATCCACCGAGAAATAGCCACTCGCGATCATATCCAGCACTTGTTTCAACGCTGGATTGTCGTTGTAATAATCGCGCGGTCGATAACCATTCGCTTTCACCTCAGCCACTTGCGCGGTCGTTAAGCCAAAAATAAAGATATTTTCGTCACCAACTTCTTCTTTAATTTCAACATTGGCACCATCTAATGTGCCAATGGTCAGCGCGCCATTTAAGGCCATTTTCATGTTGCCGGTGCCACTTGCCTCAGTGCCTGCGGTTGAAATTTGCTCAGATAAATCACTGCCCGGAAATAAAATCTCAGCCGCTGAAACTTCATAATTAGGGTAATACACGACCTTGAGCTGATCACCCACTGTTACGTCTTCATTCACAATACTGGCAATATCGTTAATTAAACGAATAATTTGTTTCGCCATCCAATATCCCGGCGCCGCTTTACCGCCAAAAATGATAGTGCGCGGAGTAATACCTTTTTCACCACTGCGGATACGGTTATACAAAGTAATCACGTGCAACACATTAAGCAACTGACGTTTATATTCGTGAATACGTTTAATCTGCACATCAAACAAGCTATTGGTATTAAGTTTAATTCCTGTTTTTTGTTCAATTTTGGTCGCCAACCTGACTTTGTTCGCGTGCTTGACTGCAGCAAATGCTTTTCTAAAATCAGCATCATCTGCCAAAGGCGTGATTTTTTTAATTTGTGTTAGATCTTTTTTGAAGCCTGCACCGATTGCTTTCTCAATGAGTGCAGTCAAACCGGGGTTGGCTTGATTCAGCCAACGGCGCGGTGTAATGCCATTCGTCACGTTGGTCAATTTGCCCGGATAGATGCGATCAAAATCTGCAAACAACGTTGTTTTCAACAGCTCACTATGCAAAGCAGCCACACCATTGACGGTATGACTGCCCACCACCGCGAGATGCGCCATGCGCACACGACGACCATGTGACTCGTCGATAATGGATACTCGTTTCAGCAAATCGGTATCCCCCGGGAAGTGATGGTTTACCATGTGTAAAAATTCATGATTGATTTGGTAAATGATTTCCAAATGGCGTGGCAATAAGCGCCCAAATAAATCTACCGACCACGTTTCCAAAGCTTCAGGCATCAAGGTGTGATTGGTGTACGCAAAAATCTTCACCACTAATTCCCAAGCAAAATCCCAAGATAACCCATGCATATCCACTAACTGATACATCATCTCTGCCACACCAATAGAGGGATGTGTATCATTTAACTGGATTGCGATTTTTTCTGGCAAAATCTCCCAATCCGCCTGTTTTTTCATTGCGTGCGCGCTTAAAAAGCGACGCAAAATATCTTGAATAGAAGCGGAAACAAAGAAATATTGCTGTTTCAAGCGTAATTCTTTACCCAACACAGACGAATCATTCGGGTATAACACTTTGGAGATACTCTCTGTGCTATTACGCTCCTCTACTGCCTTTTCATAATTACCGTCATTAAAGTGACGCAAGTCAAACTCACGTGCAGCTTTAGCTGACCATAGCCGCAGATTATTCACCGTATCGGTACCGTAACCAGGCACGGGGACATCGTAAGCCATCGCGATCACATGCTCAGCATCTACCCAGCGCTGAGCCTCGCCAGCATCCCCTGGGTATTTCAGTACATGCCCGTAGAATTTGATAGTGTAAGTAGCCTCAGGACGTTGAAATTCCCAAACATTACCGTAACGCAACCAATTATCCGGGTTTTCTACTTGCTGACCGTTCTCTATAGATTGCCTAAACATACCGTATTCGTAACGAATACCATAACCAGCTGCCGGGATATCCATGGTTGCCATTGAATCCAGAAAACATGCAGCAAGGCGACCCAAGCCACCATTACCTAATGCGGCATCCGTTTCCCACTCAACCGTCGTTTCCAAATTGCGCCCCAATGATGCCAAGCCTTCTTTTAACTCATCATTAATGCCCAGATTAAGTGCGGCATTGCTGAGCATGCGCCCAATTAAGAACTCTAGCGATAAATAGTAAACGCGCTTAGGGTCATCACGATAATAAGATTCCGCCGTTTTAATCCAACGCGCAACCACATGGTCGCGCACGGTATAACTTGCGGCGTCATACCAATCCCTAGGCGTTGCGGCGTTGCTGGTCTTGAAACTGGAGAAAATTAAATGATTTTGTAAAGCTTGACCCACCGGCGCGAGCTTAGGAACTACGCTCACTTTAGATCTCACCGTTTTTTTAGGTTTAGCTTTTGTTTCGTCTGATGCTTTCATTTTTCCTGGTCTTATCGTAATGAACTCCCTGCTATTCTAGCAAAATTTGAGCCTGATTCAGACATTCAGCTATAAAACTTCAGAATGCTCGCGTATAGTAATCCATAGCAAACACCGACATTGCTCACTCCAACATAAATTATAATGAAAGCAATCCATGTCAATCCATCGCCAGGCAATTAAGAAATTGGCTTCCGCCGATTATCTCGTTATTGAAAACGAACATAAGTTATTGGAAAAGTACTTAGCTGATCTTCGCGATGCCTGCACATGCAGCAACACGGAGAATTTGCCCGATTGCCAGCTCTGTGATCAGGAAAAACAGGCTTCATGCCAAGGTCGGCTAGCCTCTTTCTTGTTTGCCATTGTTGACTTAGCACACAGGCATTTTGCTAACGAAGAGGCCATCATGTTAAGCCGACCCCACATAACAACAGAGTACAAGTATTTTCGCATTCACAAACAAGCGCATGCTGACATTATGCAAAAATTATATGCACTGTCTGACGAATGTTTATCACTGAGAAATCAAGACAATATCGCCAAAGTATTCAGTCGGTTTCACAAAACACTTTCAGACCTGTTTACAGAGCATGATAGCAACTTCGATGACCCGTTCATTGAATCGACCATCACTCCGGCAACATAGACATTGAATATCTCTGGCATGGATTGATATTATCCTTAAGGAAACACTGATTTATTTGTCACACCGGCGAAAGCCGGTGTCTAGTGTCTTGATTTTTCTGGATTCCGGCTTTCGCCGGAATGACGTATATGGAATAAATCAGTGCTTCCTTAACCTATTAAGCTATTCATCCGCTTAACAAAGCTGGCAGGGTCATCCAGCGTGCCGCCTTCAGCCAATAACGCCTGATCAAACAGCACATGCGCCAAATCGCCAAATAAAGCCTCCGCAGCCTCGCTTTCAAGACGCTTCACCAGCTTATGCGTCGGGTTGATTTCCAGAATAGGCTTAGTCTCTGGCGCACTCTGACCCGCCGCTTTTAGAATACGCGCCAAGTTACCTGACAAATCTTGTGCATCACTCACCAAACACGCCGGAGAATCGGTTAAGCGATGTGTCACACGCACATCTTTCACCTGATTACCCAAAGTTTGCTTGATTCTTTCTACCAAGGTTTTGGTTTCTTCTTCAATTTTCTTTTGAATTTCTTTTTCAGTGTCTGATTCAAGCTTACCTAAATCCAAGTCGCCTTTAGCGATAGATTGCAGCTTCTTGCCCTCAAACTCCGTCAAACCGCTCAACAACCACTCGTCCACGCGATCACTCATCAGCAATACTTCAATCTCTTTTTTGCGGAAGATTTCCAAATGCGGGCTGTGCTGTGCCGCAGCAAAACTATCTGCGGTGATGTAATAAATAACATCCTGCTCTGGCTGCATGCGTGCAACGTAGTCTTTCAGATACACATCCTGTGCCTCGGTATCTGCTTTAGTTGAAGCAAAGCGCAGCAATGCCGCAATTTTTTCTTTATTGGCAAAATCTTCGCCCGGGCCTTCTTTCAATACGCGGCCAAACTCTTGGTAGAATTTAGCGTAATCTTCCGGCTTGTTGTCGCGCATATCTTCCAGCAGACCCAACACCTTTTTCACAGAGCCCGCTTTAATGGCCTCAACATCGCGGCTGGATTGCAAAATCTCGCGCGACACATTCAACGGCAAATCTGATGTATCAATCACTCCGCGCACAAAACGCAGGTATTGCGGCATGAGCTTTTCAGCATCTTCCATAATAAATACGCGTTTTACATAGAGCTTGATGCCGTGGCGGCGATCGCGGTCGTACAAATCAAACGGCGCTTTGCCCGGAATGTAAAGTAGTGAAATGTATTCCTGCTTACCCTCCACGCGACTGTGGGTATAAGCCAGCGGATTTTCAAAGTCGTGTGAAACGTGTTTATAGAACTCTTGATACTCATCTTCAGTGATGTCGTTCTTGCTACGCGCCCATAAAGCAGAAGCTTTATTGACGGTTTCATCTTCATCTGTGGCAACTTCAGCGCCGTCTTTCCATTCGGATTTTTTCATCACAATTGGCAAAGTGATGTGGTCAGAGTACTTGCGGATAATCGATTTCAGTTTCCAGTCACTTAGAAACTCATCTTCCCCTTCACGCAGATGCAGCACCACTTCAGTACCACGACTTGCTTTTTCTGCTGCTTCAAGTGTGTAGTCTCCCTCACCTGACGACTCCCAGCGCACGGCTTCAGTAGCGCCGGCGCGACGGGTAGTCAGCGTCACTTTATCTGCAATAATAAATGACGAATAAAAGCCCACACCAAACTGACCAATCAAATTAGCATCTTTTGCCTGATCGCCAGTGAGCGCATTAAAAAACTCTTTTGTGCCAGATTTGGCAATCGTACCGATATTGGCAATCACTTCATCGCGACTCATGCCGATGCCATTATCAACAATAGAAACCGTGCGTGCGGCTTTATCAAAGGCAATACGGATTTTTAATTCGCTATCATTTTCATACAAAGCACCGTTTGCCAATGCTTCAAAACGTAACTTGTCTGCGGCATCTGACGCGTTGGAAATCAACTCACGCAACACAATTTCCTTATTGCTATAAAGTGAGTGAATCATCAATTGCAAAAGCTGTTTCACTTCTGCCTGAAAAGCCATGGATTCTTTTTGAGGGGTTTCTTTTTGCGCTGTCTCGGTGGACATAGATCAAGCTCCTAATGTTAAAAATAAAACGATAGGGCTTAGTTGGGGGTTGGGATATGCTTTTTCAAGCCCCATAAACAAGGGGAGCGCCGTTAAGGAAACACTGATTAAATCCTCATGACCACGCACATGAGGTTTGCGGGATGGGATGCTAGGCAGGCGACGAGGTTAATGGTTATTCCCTTGACGAGGAGCCTAACACAGCAGACCGCTCGCAAACCCTGTGCCCATCAGGGTTGCGATAAATTTGTGTGCTTACCTTGTTGTGCTCCTTGGCTTCGTAGAATAACTACGACCTGCGTCGCACGCCTCGCAATCATCACAAATTTATTCGCAACGTGGCTCATGGTGATTTAATCAGTGCTTCCTTAAGAAAGCACTGATTAAATACCTGCTGGCGATCAAACGCGATTTTCTGTCGATTCAAGAATCCATTGCAGCAAAGGCTCCCACTGCTGTAAATCCTGCTCAACTAGGGAAGGTCGCATATCAAAAATACCCAACCCCTGCTCTGCAGCCGTGACGTAAACCTGAGCATTTCGCAAATAAGTCAACACTGGGAAACCTGCCTGCTCCATAAATTCAGCCAAATTAATTGCTGAGTTTGCACGGCTATTGACGCGCATGCCGACCAAAGCGACAAAGGTCTTGTTTTTACGAATCGACTTTTCTTCAGCCAGCATTTCCAGAAAATCGCGCGTTGCACCAATATCAAAAGCAGAAGGCTGTACCGGCACAATGACGCAGTCTGCAGCTTTCACGGCGGCCGACAATTTATCGTCCTTAAACCCTGCAGGTGAGTCTGCGATGAGCCAATCCGGTTCAAAATCCTGATCTTTGGCACGTGGCGTTTGAACATGAATATAGGGAAACTCTGATGAACGGCGTTCTAGCCACTGCGCTGATGATTGTTGACGATCCAGATCAGAAAGCATGACACGGTGTCCGATCATGGCAAAGTAACTAGCCAAATTAGTAGTCAAAGTAGATTTTCCGCTACCTCCTTTGGTGTTGGCAACCAAAATGTTTCTCATAAATCTAGCTCCAATATTATCAAACTCAACCTTTAATCAGTGCTTCCTTAAATTCACTTTTTATCCGCTTTTTTATTTTTTTCCTTGCTACTGATTTCGCGCATCTTCTCGCGCCACTCATCGAGCTGATCATCATCCAACTCCAATTGTATTGCCAGCGCCTCGATTATATCCAACTTGTTATTTTCCAATCTGCGGGGCAATTTTCCACGCATTCTGCTTTGTAACCGGTCAGACTCTTCCTGCGTTAAACTCTTTGCCTTTTCGAGATATTCGTCACTTGCAACTTTAATTTTCATTATGATCACGCCCTCTAGGATATTTAGATTTTTGACATTCTAGCTAAATACGACGCGTTGCTGCGTGACATATTTATGACAAATAATTGAGCGCGCTATCAGAATAGATTACGTTTTATTTATGTTTGTCATAAAACTTTCAAACTATAATTACAAAATAAACAGTAATACTGTTTTCATTAAAACCTCAAGTCAGATAATCACCCCAATTTATGGATAATCAACCCAATAACACCCCTTCAAACAAGACTTTATTAGCTGCGATTGATTTAGGCTCCAATAGCTTTCGGTTAGAAATTGGCCGACTGGACAGCGGTCATATCGAGCGCGTTGAATATTTGAAAGAAGCCGTCCGTCAGGGGGGTGATTTGGATGAAGACCGCAACCTCACCCCTGAAGCCATTGAACGTGGTGTTCGCTGTTTAGCCAGATTTGGCGAACGCCTGCAGGGCTTTGATCCCGCACATGTACGCGCCGTGGCAACACAAACACTGCGTGAGGCCAATAACCGCGAGGTATTTCTCAAGCTTGCTAAAAAAGCATTGGGTTTTGATGTGGAAGTCATTTCAGGCATGGAGGAGGCTAGGCTTATTTACCAAGGGGTTAATCGCTTTCTACCGCAATCCAATGAAAAAAGACTGGTGCTTGATATCGGTGGCCGCTCTACCGAGTTTATTTTGGGGCAAGGGTTTGAGGCGCACCACACCGCGTCATTGCACGTTGGCTCGGTCGCATGGTCGCTCAAACATTTTTCTACCGGTGAGTTCACCGAAAAAGCCTTCACTCGTGCCGAAATTGCGGCTGAATCCATCTTTGAAACACTAGGTTCCAATTTCAATCACAAGCAATGGGATATTGCTTATGGCGCATCGGGCACGGTAGGCGCTGTTGCCGATATTCTGGTGCAATACGGCAGACCGGTGGACACCATCACCAAAGAGGGTTTGCATTGGCTACGTGAAGAATTACTGCGTACACGCTATGCTGAAAAACTGCGCCTTGAAGGCCTGAGAGAAGACCGCAAACCCGTGATTGCAGGCGGCTTATCTATTCTTATTGCGATATTTGAATTCTTGCAAATTGAAACGTTGAATGTTGCAAAAGGGGCATTAAGACATGGCCTGCTGTATGACATGCTGGCACGCAAAAATGATATGCTGGATTTAAGAAACGCCTCCATACAGCGTTTGGCACGCAAATTTGAAGTAGATGAAAATCAGGCCGATATGGTCGCTACTGTCGCCGGAAAGCTTTTTGAAAAAATCAGCGATGACGTCAATTTTGCAGTTGGCGAACGTCAAACTCATGCCAGAAAACTGCGTTGGGCGGCTTTGTTGCACGAAATAGGCAGCTTTATTTCCCCCATAGACGCCCATTTGCATGGCGCATACCTACTGGAGCATACCGAGCCACTTGGTTTTGCTCAAAGCGAGCTTCATCGCCTAAGTTCGCTGATATTAGGGCATCGAGCAAAATTAAAACGAATAGAAGCCGATTTCTCTGACCGTATTTTTGTCATGCAACTCATCTGTTTACGTTTGGCTGTTATTTTGTGCCACGCACGCCAAATGCCTAATTTGCGGGGCATGCAGCTACGCATGGAAAACAACACCATATTCCTGACCACCCCTAATTCTTGGGCAGAGAAATACCCGCAATCCAATTATTTGCTAGATGAAGAATCATTAGCCTGGCAAAAAACCATTTGGCGTTTTGTAACGATTAGCAACTAACAAACACGCTGAATTTGTCATAAATATTTCATTTGCAACACCAATTAAACAGTATAAACTGTTTTCACCGTTCAATTGAGGATGTCACCATGTCAAAAACCAACCCCGTAAAAACCACCGCGTTAAACACACCGGTAAAAAAAACCAACCCTGCAAAACCAGTTGCAATCAAAACTGTTTCGACAAAAGCTCCTGCGGTTAAGCCTGTTGTAGCGAAAGTAGCCGCCAATGCCGCCGCAAAAAAAGTTGTTGCAGAAAAAACAGAACCGGCAAAAGTTGTAAAAGCTATAAAAGAAAAAACACCCAAACTCAAAATGGAACGCGATAGTTTCACCATGCCTAAAGCCGAGTATGCGCAGCTTAATGTGCTGAAAGATCGATTGGAGAAATTAAATCAGCCGGCGAAAAAAAGTGAATTGTTACGCGCCGGAATCATGCAACTGAGCGCCATGACTGATGCCGCATTAAAAGCCGCCTTGAGCAAAGTGCCTACCATCAAAACTGGCAGGCCTAAAAAGAAATAATAGAGACATTGGCACGAAAGCTGCGCCGGTCAATACTCCGGTTGTTGCACAGCATAAATATAATGCTGTGCAAGACCATCCACAAACCGCTGGCGTAGCCACCATACCGCGCCTTTTTTAACCACACAAGCGCTATCGTTTATTCCCAGCAACTTGGCAAGCAGCAGCCCAAGATTAGGTTGATGCCCAACGATCAGTATGGTTTCAGAGCTATCCGCAGTTGTTATCTCTTGAGCGATACGCTCTACCGTGCTTTCTATACTTAAAAACTCAGCCACTTTTATATCAACCTGACGCAAATCAGATAAAGCAACTGCAGTTTGCAGGCAACGGCGTGCCGGGCTAGAGAACACAACTGTATCGGCAGGCAAATACTGATTGAGCCACTGCGCCATTTTTGCCGCATCCTTACGGCCGCTTTTGGTTAATTCGCGGTCAGAATCTTTTCCGCTGGCACTTTCAACTTTGGCATCCGCATGTCTCCACAATATTAAATTCGCCATGTGATTTCCTGAAAAATTATTTAATCAGCATATTGCTGCAATAACTGTCGTTGCGCACTAAACACTTGCTTTTGTGCCCGTGATTTTGATTCAGCCGACGATGCGCATTGCGCACTCGGAACATAGGTGCCATCGGCCTTTAACAGCCAGGCATCCTGATTATCATCCAAATACAATTGGCAACACTCGCGCAAAATACGGGCGCGATTCTCAGCATCTGTAATCGGCCACGCAGTTTCGACACGTCGCATCATATTGCGGTTCATCCAATCCGCACTAGATAACCACATGCTTTCTGCTTGCCCAATTTTAAAATAAAAAACGCGAGAATGTTCTAGCAACCTGCCAATCACAGACCGCACGCGAATACGTCCATCCAACCCCGGTGCATCAACCGGTAATATACAGGCGCCACGCAAGATTAAATCTATTTCAACGCCGGCCCTCCCCGCCCTTACCAAAGCTTTAACTAACGCCTCATCAGTCAGCGCATTCATTTTCAAGATAATATGTGCTGGGTTGCCGGCCTTTGCGGCAAGCTCTGTCGATCTAATTTTGGCGAGCATTTGTTTATGTAAATTAGAAGGCGCAGCCAATAACTTTTGCAAGCGCGGCAGCTCAACCTGGCTGGCAATGTGCCGGAACAAGTGCTCCATATCATGCGTTATTTTAATATCTGCGGTGAACATACTCACGTCGGTATAAAGACGCGCCGTTCTGGGGTTGTAATTACCGGTTGATAGATGTCCATAATACTTTAGACGTTTATCTTCACGACGCATCACTAACAACATTTTGGCGTGGGTTTTAAGGCCAACGATGCCATACACCACCTGCGCCCCTACTGACTCAAGTGCCTCTGCCCAGTTGATATTGGCTTCTTCATCAAATCTGGCTTTTAGCTCTACCACCACCATCACTTCCTTACCGCGACGCACGGCTTCCTGTAGAAGTTGAAGCATGCGCGGATCCGAACCGGTTCGATAGATGGTTTGCTGAATAGCCAACACATCCGGGTCATTCACGGCCTCGCGCAAGAAATCAATGACCGAGTCAAAACTCTCAAATGGTTGGTGAATTAAAATATCACGCTGTTTTAGCTGCGTGAAAAATGACTGACCTGGAACAAGCTGCCGGCTAACTTTAGCTTCAAACGGCTGAAACTTAAGGGCATTGCCATCCGCTAAATCTGCCAACTGCATCAATCGCGCCAGATTAACGGGGCCCTGCACACAATAGAGCGATTGCCGCGGTAAATCAAATTGTTGCAACAAAAGCTTGATCAATTGCTCATCGCAACTATGCGACACTTCCAAACGCACGGCCTCACCAAAGTTACGATGTACCAAACCTTTTTTTAACGCGGTCCGTAAATTTTTTACATCATCTTCATCTACGGCTAAATCTGAATGACGCGTCACTCTAAATTGTGAAAAACTGAGCACTTCTCGCCCAGCAAATAAACTTGCCAGGTGCGCACGAATCACGCTTGATAGCGACACAAATTTTTGCTGCCGATTACTTAAATTTTTAGGCAATTTAATCAAGCGCGGCAAGGCTCTAGGCACTCTCACAATGGCAATATTATTATTGCGGCCAAAGGCATCGCTACCACCAAGCAGCACAATAAAGTTAAGCGACTTATTGGCAACCTGTGGAAATGGATGTGAAGGATCAAGCGCAATGGGCACGAGCAACGGGCGCACATCAGATTCAAAATACCGCGCCACCCATCGCCTCTGCTCTAGGTTACGCTCGCCATGTGACACCAAATGCACACCTTGCTCTGCCAGTGCCGGCATCAACTCTTTGTTAAAAATCTGATATTGCTTATCCACTAGCACATGCGCAGCCTCGGCAATCGCCTGATAACTTTGCACATTGATATCACCGTATTGATCGTCGTCACGCATGGCATCCACATGCGGCGCGGCGCGCACTTCAAAAAACTCATCAAGGTTTGAAGAAACAATACAAAGAAAGCGCAAGCGCTCTAACAGCGGATAATTTGTATTTTGCGCGAGGCTCAACACACGTTCATTAAACGCCAAAATACTGTTATCGCGATTGAGTAATTTTAGGGGAGGATAAGTTATATGCATAATGCTTTAATGTTATGCGCCGATTGTGACAAATTGATGAAACTATAAAACTTGGTTGCTTACGGCCGAATCGTTTAACAGCCGCTGAAACAACAAACTCGCCGCTATAAAACCAAATGGCGCGGTGACACAGACACTGGAGCCATAACCCGCACAATTCAACCCGGTAACCGCACGTTCAGTTACCTCACAGGCACTATCCGGCTCAATAACATTTTCGTCGGAATAAACACACTGAACACCCAGCTTTGATGACTTGCCCTTTGCGCTATGGCCGTTCGTAAAACCATAATCACGGCGTAATAGATTACGCACTT
>CAMBZE010000030.1 GCA_945872425.1 Methylotenera oryzisoli
ATTTATCTTGAATATGGGGTAATGCTTCCGGATGTAGTGGGTGTTGTGACCGGCGTGACCGTAAAAGGCAGTTGCCCTCGTAGCTCAGTGGATAGAGCATCCCCCTCCTAAGGGGAGGGCCACACGTTCGATTCGTGTCGGGGGCGCCACAGATTTTTTTAATGATTATCGGCAAAGCGTGTTGCTCTCAGCCATCATGTTTCCCCAGTCAATAGCTTTTTTTAATGCAATTTCGCTTGCCTGATGCAGCGCTGCTGTTCCGCCTTGTGCATTAGGTGAGTGTGCGGTAATGCTTTCTGTAATAAGTTGGTTTGAAATAATTTTATTGGATTTTTTTTCAATCAGTAACGCGCTTACCTGAACAGTTCCTTCACTGGTGGTTTCAGTTTGAAATACATGATCAAAAGCTTCTATTTTCAGCTTTAAGCCACAGTTCATAGGATTACTTACTATATTTACTAATGTATTCAGTTTGTTCGAAAACAGTTCTGAAGGTGTGGCTGCCCAACGACTCTCTGTATAGAAAAAAACGCGTGAAGGATGCTGATAATTAAGCCGATAACGAATTTTATTATGATTGAGAGGCTCTGCTGCAACGGGTTCTTCTAACGTTATTTTTGAAGTAATTTGTTGATAACTCTTGCCCAGAACAGACAAACCAAAATCATAAACGGTCGTATTTTTTTTGGTTTTGTTTATACCGACGCAAGCGATCAAACTGCTTGCAATCAGGCTGCCAGTTAACAATAAAATGATAGGGTGCATTTTAGTCCTCATGGCTTACTCGAAAATCCATCTTCACCAGGTCCTGGCGGCAAAGCCGGCTTTCCAAAAATGATGCTTTGTGGATCGTCTTCCAGAGCATCAACCAGATGGTCGAAATGAGTTACGCTCTTATTCATATTTTGGGACAGTGTATGTAGCTGCGGTAAGGTTTCATTATTTAGCGTGTTGGTGAGTTGATTGGCGTTAATTTCAATTTGATTAGCTGTGTTGTGGACCTTTTTAGTCGTTAGGGTCAATTCATCGAAGAGTGGTCTTGCAGCATCAAAAGTTTGCTGTGCGCTTTCCAACGTTTGTACGAGTTGTGCCTGATTTTTATCAGACATCATTTTATTGGCATTGTTGAACATATTTGTTGCGGAATCGATTGCTGGTAGGGCATTTTCGGATGCCTTTTCAAAATTTGCAATCGTATTATTCAATTGCTGAATATCAACATTTGTCAAAACACGGTTGGCAGACTCGGTAAGCTGACTACCGCTTTGTAGAAGCGCTTCAATTCGAGCAAGAAGTTCCGGTCCTTTGGATATTAAGTTGTCCACAAGCGTTGGTCGAAGCGGAATGATGCTGCCGGCTGGCAGCGCAGGCGCGTTTTTGCTTTCATCATTTAAATCAATATAAGCGAGTCCGGTTAGCCCTTGTCGGCGAAGTTCGGCATAAGCTTCGCTACTGAGTTTTAAGTTTTGTGCAACCGCAATGTCAATCAAGACGGTGGTTTGAGAGGAAGGGTCTAGTGATATTTCCACTACTTTGCCGATATCTACACCACGAAATTTAACTGTAGCTTCCGAGCTTAAGCCGGTGACAGGCAATTGAGAGCTTATGGTGTACTCAGTACGAGCCTGTTGTGAGCCACTGATCCACCAATAGGCGATTATTACGCCTATCCCAAGCGCCAAGGTGAAGATACCAACTGCAATTGCATAAGCTCGGTTTTCCATGACTTATTATAATCTCTCAAGTCTGCTACGGATACTTTGGAAGAAATTGATTATAAATGGATGATCAATTTCAGCGAGTTCCCGTAATGGGCAATCTGCAATAATGTGTTTATCTTCTAATACCGCCACACGTTCAGCTAGTGAGGCCAGAGTATCCATATCATGGGTAACAAACAGCACGGTTAATCCCAAGGATTTTTTGAGCTGTTTAACCAGATCGATAAAATTATGGCTTCGGTCAGGATCCAGCCCTGCGGTGGGCTCGTCAAGCACCAGCAATTCTGGCTCCAGCGCAAGTGCACGCGCTAGCCCTACGCGTTTAACCATGCCGCCTGAAATCTCGGCAGGCAGCAGATTTGCATCGCGCGGCTCAAGCTCTACCAGTGCTAGTTTATGCATCACTAACTGATAAATGATAGTTTCATCAAATTGTTTTAATTCACGTAACGGAAAAGCGATATTGTCGAACACTGAAAGTGCTGAAAATAGTGCGCCTTGCTGAAACAGCACGCCAAAGCGATTCATCAAGCGTCGCTGTGCAACCCGTTCCATGGTATGCAGATTTTCTCCGAACAACAGCACGTTGCCGCTTTTAGGCTTGGTTAGCCCTATGATGTGACGCAATAATGTGGTTTTGCCACAGCCAGATCTACCCACTAGGGCAGTGATGTCGCCATGTTTAACTTTTAAGTTAAGATTGTGGTGCACAATATTGTCGTCAAATTCCGTACAAACATTTTGTACATCGCAGATGATCTCTTGGCTTGGGCTATTATCCCCTGCACGGGTTTGAATGAAATCCTTGCTCATACGCCGATGCCACGTGTCAAAATTGCAAACCCGGCATTGACCAGAATAACTCCGGATATTGCCGTTACCACTGAACTTGTTGTGCTATTGCTTAAGCTCTCGGTATTTGGTTTGATACGCAAGCCAAAGTGGCAGGCGACTAATGCTACAACGAAACCAAACATCAGACCTTTAATCAGGCTAAGCGTGAGGTTTATCGGTTCAACAACCAACGGTAAATAATCAAAGAAGAAGCGAAAGCTGATACCTAGTTCCATATTCGATGCAAAGGCACCGCCAGCAAGCGTCCAGCCAGACGTCCATAACACCAGTAAAGGTGCCACGAAAGTCAGTCCTAGGACTTTGGGTAGAACAATCCGTAAAATACGTGAAATTCCCATCGTGGTTAGAGCATCAATCTCATCTGTCACGCGCATTACGCCGATTTGTGCTGTCATTGCCGAGCCTGAACGCCCCGCAACCAATACTGCCATCAGTACGGGACCGAGTTCGCGAATGATGCTAAGCCCTAAAATATTCACAATATAAATATCGGCGCCGAATGTATGCAGTTGCTTTGACATTAAATAACCCATGACAACGCCAATCATAAAGCCGAGCAGTGCTGTCACTGGCAAGGCATTCACACCGCTTTTGAATACATTGGCGCTGAATTCGCGCCATGGAAAGTCTTGTGGATGGCGAAACAAGTAGGCAATTTCGATTAAAAGTGAAAAGAGTAACCGAGTAAATTCGATGAAATGGTGCAAGATGTGGAGCACGCCTTTACCAATGCCAACAAACGGCGCGAACCAGTCACATTCGGTTTTTTTGGTAGGAGGTTTTGCTAAACCAATCAGTGTATTAAAAAGCGCTGTATGTTCCGGTCTGAGTGATATGTTGTCATCGAGTTTGTTGCCCCAGCCAGATAAGAGAGTAGACGCCCCGGCGGCATCCAGTTGTTCTACTGCCAGCAAATCCCACTTGGTGAATGTATCTGCAAAAAGGGGCTGCAATGATTTTTTAAGTTTGGCAAAGTCATTTGATGGTGCTCGTAATGACCACTGACCAAAAAGCTGGACATGGTGCCGGCCTTGGTCATCTTGTGCAACATAAAAGCTAGCTGCAGCCATTCAGTTTCCCCTTTGAGTCTGATTATACGCAGTGAAACATCAATAAGACAAGTAGGGTTTTATCTAAATCCGCCATTTAATTTATTGAAGATAAAGGTAAATATGGCGTTATATTACATTTTTTTCTCTAATGTATCCCAGCGCGATAGCTTGATTTCAATTTCCGTTTCAACTTCACTTAATCGTGCTTGTAATGTTTTGATTAACTCGGCGTTGGTGTAAGTTTCTGGTTTTACTAGCGTTTCGTTGAGACTAGCTTGTTCAGATTCAAGTTTTTCAACAGCCTGCGGGAGAGCCCCCAATTCTTTTTGTTCTTTAAAACTAAGTTTGCTTACTGCGGCTTTAGTGGGGGCTTCTTTCACGGCTGGTTTACTGGCAAGCACTTTGGCTTGCGCAAACTTTTCAGTTTCTCGTTGCGTTGTATAGCGTTGCCAGTCATCGTAGCCGCCGCCAAACTCAGTCAGTACGCCATTGCCTTCAAAAGCAATGACTTGTGTCACCGTGTTTTCTAGAAATGCGCGATCATGGCTCACTAAAAATAGCGTGCCATTGAAGTCTTGCAGCAGATTTTCCAATAGCTCCAAGGTGTCAATGTCCAAGTCGTTGGTGGGTTCATCCAGCACTAATATATTGGCTGGCCGTGCAAATAACCGTGCCAGTAATAAGCGATTGCGTTCACCTCCTGACAGTGATTTAACCGGTGAGCGTGAGCGTTGTGGTGGAAATAAGAAATCTTCCAGGTAGCTAATCACGTGTTTGCGCTCATTGCCAATTTCAACAAAGTCAGAACCCGGGCTAATGGTGTCAGCCAGCGTGGCTTCTTCATTGAGTTGCTCACGCATTTGGTCAAAATAAGCCACGCTTTGCTTGCTGCCACGTTCAATTTTGCCACTGTCCGGTTCAATATCACCTAAAATCAGCTTGAGCAGCGTGGTTTTACCAATGCCGTTAGGCCCCAACAAACCTATTTTGTCGCCACGTAAAATGCGTGTGCTGAAATTTTCAATCAGCACTTTGTCGCCATAGGCTTTGCTTACGTTTTCAAGCTCCGCAATCAGTTTTCCGCTACGCTCACCCGTATCTATATTGAGTTTAACGTTACCCTGACGATCACGGCGCGCGGCGCGCTCTAGGCGTAGAGCTTCTAAACGTCGTACACGGCCTTCATTGCGAGTGCGGCGCGCTTTGATGCCTTGCCTGATCCAGACTTCCTCTTGTGCTAAAACCTTGTCAAACTTGGCAGCATGGGTTTCTTCAACCGCTAATAACTCTTCTTTTTTAACTTGGTAAGCGCTAAAGTTACCGGTGAAGTCTGTCAGGTTGCCACGGTCTAATTCGGTAATGCGCGTAGCGAGCTTGTCTAAAAAACGTCTGTCATGGGTAATAAATAACACGCTGCCGTTAAAACCGAGCAGTAAATCTTCCAGCCATTCAATTGCGCTTAAATCCAGGTGGTTGGTGGGCTCATCCAATAACAGCACTTCAGGCTCTGCTACCAGCGCACGGCCTAGCGCCACGCGCTTGCGCCAACCACCAGAAAGGGTGCTAATCAGCGCATCAGCATCTAAATTCAAGCGGCTCAATACAGCCTCTACGCGCGATTGTGCTGCCCAGCCATTTTGCACATCCAGGTCATGCTGCAAGTGTTGCATTTTGGTCATGAGTGCATCAATGTCTGCATCAGGCATGCCCATGTCGTGTGTGACCTGGTGATAATCTACCAGTATTTGTTGCAGGTTGCCTAACCCTTCAGCCACGGCTTCAAATACCGTGTGTGTAGCGTTTAATTCTGGCTCTTGCGGCACATACACTACGCGCACATTGGGTGCGCGCCATACTGTGCCATCGTCTAGCTTAGTCGTGCCTGCAATCGCTTTTAATAAGCTGGATTTACCTGCGCCATTACGGCCAATCAAGCCTACGCGCTCACCTGCATCCAGTTGAAAAGCGGCATGATCAAGCAGGGCGTGATGACCAAAGGCGAGGCAAGCATTATCGAGGGTAATGTAAGGCATGGTTTTCTCTCAAATTTATTACGTGAGTATTTTAGATGGTTGTGTACATCAGGTACTATAAAAAATGCTAATTCTTACCCAGCATGGCCTTAATGCCTGCCATTTTTGATTTACCAAAATCTTTGCTGGCTTCTGCGTCTTTATTAAACGGGTTGCCGAAGTGGCGCACGTCATCTTTGGGGATTTCAGCAATGAAGCGGCTGGGTTCGCACATTTCCATTTCGCCCGCACGTTTACGTTTTTTGCACCATGAAATATTAAGGGACTTTTGGGCACGGGTAATGCCTACATACATTAAACGCCGCTCTTCTTCAATTTTACTGGGGTCCGTTGCATCGACTGATTCACGGTGCGGCAAAATGCCTTCTTCCACACCAATCAAGAAAACGTGCCCGAATTCCAACCCTTTGGCAGCGTGCAGGGTGGATAGTTTAACCGCATCCGGCTCGCCATTTTCGCGGCCTTCCAGCATGCTCATCAGCGATACCATTTGTGTCAGTTCGAGTAGGTTTTTACCCTCTGCCTCATTGCCATATTCAGTGTTCGGTTCACCTTTTTTGGTGAGCCAGCCTATAAAATCCAGCACGTTTGTCCATTTCACTTCAGCAGCACGCGGCTCTTCACTGTCGTATAAAAACGCTTCGTACTGAATGGTTGCGAGTAAATCATTTAATACTTCACCTGCCGGGTCGCGCACTGCACGTTCCTGGAGTTTGTTGATGTATTGGCAAAAATTGAGTAGATCTTCTAGTTGTTTATTGCCGATTTCACTTTGAAATCCGCCTTCAAACGCTGCGGCAAACAGTGATGTTTGATGTGCGCTGGCATACTCACCAAGACGTTCCAGCGTGGTGTTGCCGATGCCTTTTTTCGGTGTGGTGGCGGCGCGAATGAATGCAGGGTCGTCATCCTCATTGGCGATTAAACGTAAATAACTGATTAAATCTTTAATTTCAGCTTTATCAAAAAAAGATTGCCCGCCCGAAATGGTGTAGGGGATTTTATGGTGTCGTAAATGTTGCTCCAAAATACGTGCCTGGTGGTTACCACGGTAGAGGATGGCGTAGTCTTTGTAGTAGGTGCGGCTTTCAAACTTATGCGCCTGCAGTTTCATCACCACGCTTTCAGCCTCATGTTCTTCACTCATGGCTGCGGTAACTTGAATCAAATCACCCATACCAAGATCACTCCATAGTTTCTTTTCAAATAACTTGGGGTTGTTTGAAATAACCTGGTTAGCCGCACGTAATATGCGCACGCTAGAGCGGTAATTTTGCTCTAATTTAATTACTTTTAATTGGCTAAAGTCGGTGGTGAGTTGGCGTAGATTTTCTACATCCGCGCCACGCCAGCCATAGATGGCCTGGTCATCGTCACCCACCGCCGTGAATTGGCCGCGGTGTCCGGTGAGCATTTTCACCAGTTTGTACTGGCAAGCATTGGTATCCTGGTATTCATCTATGAGCAGATATTGCAGTTTGCGTTGCCATTTATTGAGCGCATTTTCATGTTGCTCAAACAATTCAACCGGTAATTTAATCAGGTCATCAAAATCTACCGACTGATAGGCTTTTAGCGTTTGCTGGTAAATTTGATACACCTTGGCGGCAGCGTGCGTGAGCTCTTCATCGGCTTGTGCTTTGGCTTGATCTGGATTGATAAATGAGTTCTTCCAGTTTGATATTTGCCATTGTGTTTTGCGTAGCAATTGCTTATCGGTGGTGGCGAGCACATCGGCTAAAATCTTGAAACTATCGGATGAATCCAGAATAGAGAATTGCGGCTTGTAGCCCAGTAAAGCCGCCTCGGCACGCAGCATTTGCAGGCCAAGTGAGTGGAAAGTGGCAATCGTCAAACCTTTGATGCTTTTGCCCTGCATGAGCTTGGCTACACGCTCCTGCATCTCCAGTGCGGCTTTGTTGGTAAAGGTAATCGCCGCAATTTCTTTAGGGGCGTAGCCCGCTTCGTTAATCAAATAGCTGATTTTTTGCGTAATGACGCGCGTTTTGCCACTGCCAGCACCTGCGAGCACGAGTAGCGGACCATCCAAGTATTTTACAGCCTCACGTTGAGGCGCATTCATATTATTGGGCATTGCAGAGTTTTATTGAGGTGCGTCAGTGGGGCTATTGGTCTCTGAGCCGCTTTCTGACGTATTATTGATTTGTGTGCTCGATGTCATTTCTGCTCTTGATGCGGGCGTTTCCAGACTCACACGACCAATCGCGCCACTGCGGTAATCCGTTAAGAAAGCGACAGCGGTTTTTTCAGTATCCCACAAGCCATCATGGCGTTTGTAAGAGCGGCGTTTGGCGATGGCTTCCAGCAAATCAACGCCATCCATCTGTGTGACATCAAGTTTCATTGCATCTAGTTTGTAACGGGCATTGAGGAGAGCAGGGTAATTTTTCAGCAAATTATCGGCTAAAAATACGGCTACATCCTCATCAATCACCGCGTTTCTGCCAATGGCATGGCTCGCTGCCAGCATATAGCCATCTGATTCATACGCGATTTTCGGCCACATCATGCCTGGGGTGTCGGTAATGCTCATGGTGTCATCTAAATCAAAGCGTTGCTGACTTTTTGTCACGGCTGGTTCATCGCCTACTTTTGCAACACGGCGGTTGAGCAGGGCGTTCATCAGAGTGGATTTTCCCACGTTAGGGATGCCCATAATCAGCATGCGTAATGGTTTTAAGTGCGAGCCACGGTGGGGCGCAATTTTGCGACAAATCGCCGGAATCTTTTTAGCGTCACCGGCTTTTTTACATGACAGTGCAACTGCTTTGGTGTTGGGTTGTGCATTAAAATAATTGAGCCAGGCTTGTGTGGCTGCCGGGTCAGCTAAATCCGCTTTATTCAAGATTTTAAGTTGCGGGCGCTGGCGAAACAGGCGCATTTCATCAATCATGGGATTATGGCTGGCCGCCGGTACACGGGCATCTAATACTTCAATGACCATGTCGGTGAATTCCATGGTCTCTTCAGCTTTTTTGCGCGCTTGGGTCATGTGACCCGGATACCATTGAATTGCCATCTATTTCATTTCCTCATTGAATCTGACTTTGCCGCCTCGCCATCTTTCGATGATGAAACAAAATCAGGTTGTAACTAATGGCGCTATTTTAACATTGCGCGCCACGATTCAAGTTTATATCTGCGATTCTTCTTTAGATTATTTATTTACATTAAAATAGCAGCATGCAAAACATCCCTGAAATCAAACCCAATCAATCTATCGAGCTTCTTAAAGCGCTGCATATCCTAACGCGTGACGGCAAGCTCAACCAGGACAGTCGCCGTAAGCTCAAGCAAGTGTATCACCTGGTGAATTTTATCGAGCCGCTGTTTAATGAGGTGTTGGCGCATAACTCCAACCCAACGTTGGTGGATCATGGTGCTGGTAAATCTTACTTGGGCTTTATTTTGTATGATTTATTGTTAAAGCAACTCAACTCTGGTGAAGTGATTGGTATTGAAACGCGTGCCGAATTGGTTGAGCGGTCACGCAGCCTTGCGCAGCAGTTAGGTTTTTCGCGTATGCGCTTTGAACATTTAACGGTAGAGGAATCGACAGTTTCCAAAGTTATTCCGGATAAGGTGGATATCGTTACGGCATTGCATGCCTGTAATACCGCGACCGATGACGCGATTCAGTTTGGGCTAAAAAAGCAGGCAAAATACATGGTGCTGGTGCCTTGCTGTCAGGCCGAGGTGGCAGAAGTATTGCGACAGCATAAAAATGAAAGTTTTGGTAAAACGCCATTAAGCGAGATTTGGCGCCATCCGATACATACGCGCGAATTTGGCAGTCAAATTACCAATGTGCTCCGTTGTTTGCAATTGGAGGCGGCAGGTTATAGCTTGACGGTGACTGAACTCGTGGGCTGGGAGCACTCCATGAAAAATGAGTTGATTATTGCTAAATATATTGGTCAGCCACGTAAGAATGCTGCGGAACGTATCGCATATATCTTGCAAGAACTCAATTTAGAATCTATGCGGCCACGTTTTTTGATATGAATCTCAGTAATCAGCAATCTAAAACCCATGTATCTGCAAATCTGACACAGCGCATCAATGCGTTATGGCAGCAATTGCCCACCTGTATGTTGGCAGATCGCTTTTCGCTTAAAAATAGGCTGAATCAGGCTAAAACGCTGCTACAGCAGAATAAGCCGATTGACAAATCACTGAGCGAAATTGCCCACAAAGTAAACCGATCTCAAGCCAAGTACCAAGCACGCCTGCTGGCTTTGCCTAAGCCGGAATATCCTTTGGAGCTTCCGGTCAGCAGCAGGAGGGATGAAATTTCTGCGGCTATTCTTAAAAATCAGGTGGTCATTGTTTGCGGCGAAACCGGTTCAGGCAAAACTACGCAGTTACCCAAAATTTGTCTGGAACTAGGACTAGGAGTCTCAGGTTTAATCGGTCATACGCAACCGCGCCGCATCGCAGCGCGCTCCGTGGCTTCGAGAATCGCGCAAGAGTTGAATTCAGCATTGGGTGAAGTGGTTGGTTACAAGGTGCGTTTTAACGATAAATTATCAGAATCCAGCTACATCAAACTGATGACGGATGGTATTTTGCTGGCTGAAACGCAGGGAGATAAGTTTCTCAATGCTTATGACACCATCATTATTGACGAAGCGCATGAGCGCAGTCTGAACATTGATTTTCTTTTGGGCTATTTAAAACAGTTATTGCCCAAGCGTCCAGATTTGAAAGTGATTGTGACCTCTGCCACGATCGATGCGGATCGGTTTTCTCAGCATTTTAACGATGCGCCTGTAATTGAAGTTTCTGGACGTACTTATCCTGTAGAAATCCGCTATCGCCCGTTAGGTAAAGCTGGTTTTCTGGCGAAAGAAATGGCTGATCCTGATAATGCACAGTTTGATTCAGATGACGACACTATCTTTGGTATCGCACGCAAAGCCAAAACTGAAGCACGCTGGCTGGAGGAAGATGATGAGGAAGAGGCGATAGAGGAGGCGATTTTAGACGCTGCTGATGATTTGCTCAGGTTGGGTGACGGCGATATTTTGGTGTTTCTGCCGGGTGAGCGTGAAATTCGCGATGTGGCTGACCATTTGCGTAAATATCAAGGGCGTTCTGCCAAGCTTAAACATATTGAAGTGTTGCCATTGTTTGCAAGGTTATCAATTGAAGACCAGCAGAAGATTTTTAAAAGTCACAGTACCAGACGGATTGTTTTGGCAACTAACGTAGCGGAAACCTCACTCACCGTACCGGGTATTAAATACGTGATTGATGCCGGTTTGGCACGGGTCAATCGCTATAGCCCACGTGCCAAAGTTGAGCAATTGCAAATTGAGAAAATCAGCCAGGCGGCAGCCAAACAGCGCGCTGGGCGTTGCGGGCGGGTATCTCATGGCACTTGCGTAAGGCTTTATTCAGAAGAAGATTTTAATGGCAGGCCTGAATTTACCGAACCGGAAATTCTACGCAGCTCACTCGCCAGTGTGATTTTACGTATGGCGGCGTTACGTTTGGGTGATGTTGCCGAATTCCCTTTCATTGAGGCGCCATCTTCACGCTTAATTGCCGATGGCTATCTGTTGCTGCAAGAGCTGGGTGCGGTAGACACGCAGCGCCAGATTACTGAAACAGGTTTGCAGCTCGCAAAACTGCCGCTAGATCCGCGCGTAGGGCGCATGATTTTAGCAGCCAAACGTGAACATTGCTTAAAAGAGATGCTCATTATTGCCAGTGTGCTGAGCATACAGGATCCGCGTGAACGCCCGATGGATAAACGCGAGGCGGCAGATAATGCACATGCCAAGTTTGCCCAAACTAACACATCAGAAAGTCTAGGCTCAGACTTTATGAGCTATCTCAAGTTGTGGGACTTCTTCGATAGCGCGCTTAAAACCAAAAAGTCGAACAAAGACTTACTTAATCAGTGCCACACGCACTTTTTATCGTTTCTGCGATTAAAAGAATGGCGTGAATTGCACGGGCAATTGTTGGAAATTGTCTCGGAGATGGAATTCAAGTTGAATGAAAAGGAAGCCAACTATGAGCAGATTCACAAGGCGCTGTTGGCGGGCTTACTTGGCAATATCGGTTTCAAAGATGGCGAGAGCGAATCTTATGCAGGGGCGCGCGGTATTCGTTTTCATATCGCGCCCGGCTCTACACTCAAAAAATCTCGTCCTAAATGGGTAATGGCGGCTGAGTTGGTAGATACCACTAAATTATACGCACGCTGCGTGGCTAAAATCGAGCCAGACTGGATTGAGCCTTTGGCGCGTGGTTTAACCGAAAGCCATTACTCTGACCCGCGCTGGGATAGAAAAATGGGCATGGTCAATGCTTGGGAGCGCGTGAGTTTGTATGGGCTGACGATTATTCCCAAGCGTCGTGTGCATTACGGGCCGATTAACCCGGTAGAGTCGCGCGATATTTTTATACGCGAAGCCTTAGCTAATGGTGAGTTTGATACTAAGTCCGCATTTTTCACGGCAAATGAACGCCTGATCGCCGAAGTTGAGGAGTTAGAGCATAAGGCGCGCCGTCAGGATGTGCTGGTGGATGAACATCAGTTGTTTGCATTCTATGATGCCAAAATCCCTGCGGATATTTTTAACGCGGCGAGTTTTGAAAATTGGCGTGCCGAGGCTGAAAAAGTAAATCCCAAGTTATTATATTTAACGCGTGATGATTTGATGCGTCACGGGGCGGATGCGATCACTGCGGTGCAGTTTCCTGAAAAGATTACTCTCTCCCCCAGCCCATCTCCCGCAGGCGAGAGAGGGGAGCACGGCAGTGCGGGAGAGGGGAAAGCCGTGGAATTGTCACTAAAGTATCGTTTTGAACCAGGCCATGTTCTGGATGGTGTAACCGCGACCATTCCACTGGTGCTACTAAATCAATTGCACCCGATGCAAACCGAGTGGCTGGTGCCGGGCATGTTGCGCGAAAAATTGACTTACCTGATTAAAGTCTTGCCCAAGACATTCCGTCGAGTGTGTGTGCCAGTGCCGGAATTCGTCACTGGTTTTCTGGAGTATGTAGAGCAAAACCCATTGCCGTTACTTGAAACCCTGGCTGCTTATATCCAACACAAAACCACTTTAAAAATCAGCAAAGAAGACTGGGACTTAAACGAGATACCACCGCATCATTTAATGAATTTTAGTGTTATTGATGACACTGGGCGTGAGTTGGCGATGGGGCGTGACTGGAATCTGCTCAAAAAACAGTTGGGCTCGGCAGCCCAGCTTACCTTCAGAAACACTTCGCCGGATATTGAGAAAGCCGGCCTCAAACAATGGGATTTTGGCGACCTGCCGCAAACTTTGAGTTTTGAGCGCGATGGCTTGAAAGTGACAGGCTACCCGGCATTAGAAGATGCTGATGACAGCATTTCGGTAAAACTGTTTGATACGGCAAGTGTTGCCGAACAAAGTCATCGTCAAGGGGTCTGTCGTTTGATGCGTTTCGAGTTAAAAGAACAAATGAAGCAATTGGAAAAAAGTCTGCCAAATTTTAACCAGTACGCGCTGACGTTGCGTAATGTGCTGTCGCCAGACGATTTGCGCGAGGACATGATACGTGCAATCGCAGACAGGGCTTTTATTGGTGAAGACGAACTGCCGCGTAGCAACGCGGATTTTATGAAGTTGAAACAACGCGCCAGAACGCGATTGCCCGCTGTCACGGAAGCGGTTGCGCGACAGGTTCAGGCAATTGCAACGGAATATCAACTGCTTACGCAAAAACAAGGTCAAATGGCTGCAACCGCAAACAGGCTGAAACGTGACCTAGAGCAGCAGGTAGGTTTGTTGGTGTATAAGGGCTGTTTTAGTCAAACGCCATGGGAATATTTGCAACACATACCGCGTTACCTTAAAGCCTTGCGTTTACGCATAGAAAAACACCCAGCTAACCCTGACCGTGATGGCAAGAATGCCGGTAGCGTGGGTTTGATTTGGCAAAAATGGCAGGATAAAATCAATGCCTTAAATTCAGCGCATTTGGATATTCCGCAAAACTTGCAGGAATTTAGATGGTTAATTGAGGAATTGCGGGTTTCGTTATTCGCGCAGGAGTTAAAAACACCGTTCCCTGTGTCTATCAAGCGGCTAGAAAAAATCTGGGCAGATATGCGTTTTTAATTGGCTATGCATCTTAATCAACTGAACAAGCAAGGCTTAGATCAAAAATTGTTAGAGCAAACTTTTGATCAGTTTTTATCTAACACGGTGACCAAGCCGCGCGGTGAGTATTTTATTTATTTTCATATCCGCCGCAACACGCTCATTGCAGTTATTTTTTCTCTGCTATTGCATGCGCTTATTTTTTTCTATGCACCTAAAATCAACTTCGATGTTCCACCAACTCCGCCGGCAACGTCAATAGAAGTGAGTTTGGCACCCCACCAACCATTAGCGCCGCCAGCAGTTGAATCTATCACTGAGGTGTTGCCTGAGCAGCCGGTTAGCGTTAAAGAAAAGCCTAAAGTTATCGCCAAGAAGCCCACAAAGCCAGCCTTGATGCTGCCTGATGTCATTGCAGTGCCGCAACCTAGTGTCGAGAGCTTGCCTAAGGCGGTTGTTGAGAAGGAAGCAGTCGTTGAAGAGAAATTTACGGACATGGCTGCTTACGTCAGGGCAATGCAGGAGCGCAGACAAGGCTCCGAGTATAGTGCCGCACGGCAGAATGCTGAAGCGGCGGCGCGTGAGCGCGGGCCAAGTGAAGAGCAGGTCAGAGCGGAGCGCATCAAGCGTAATTTTCAAAATGGCACTAATGGCATATTTGAAATTACCAGTTTAGGTTCACGCAATGCGACGTTTGTATTTCGTGGTTGGACTAATGATTTTAGCATATCCAAGCGGCAGTTTTTTGAAGTAGAGGCATCCTCAGGTCAGGATGTAAGGTTGGTCATGGTTAAACGTATGATTGCCTTGATACGCGAGCATTATCAGGGCGACTTTAATTGGCAGTCCCACCGTCTGGGGCGCTCGGTGGTGCAATCTGCGCGTCTGGAAGATAACGCCGGGCTGGAGGATTTTATGATGATGGAGTTTTTTGGCACTCACTATAAAAGCGCCTCTCAATAAATGTGTTATTTCTCTCGCGCTAACAACTGGCGGTACTCTTCAAGCTTTGCCTGGTAGTTGTCCGCATCGCCATAATTCAGAAAGCGCGCATAACGCTCATGCGAGCCTAAAATCTTTCGAGCATGTTTTATTGGGCAAAAATATTGCTCTGTCCTAGCGACAATTTCACTGATATAAGAAATCATGCCGCTACCGTAAGCACAATAAGTGCAGTGAAATTTCTCAATGAAATTAAGGTATTGGAGATGCTGCCTGTCGTAAATAATATAATCGGATCTGCGCACTTTCTTAATGCCGTAAATGGGGAAGCACGTCAGCTGATAAAAAGTGATGAAGATATCTGTAATCACTAAAGGGATGATCATTGCGTAAATAATCGGGCCTGTCAGCAGATTTTGCGGGCGATTAGTCACCAGCCAGCGGAAGAAGTTTGTTTTAAGCCGGCGGTGCGTTTCTTTGATGGATTGTTCGAACTCAACACGTTTGCCCTTAATCTGAAAAAACATGCTGGAAGGTTGTTCACTCAGTGCCGTGCGCAGATCATCTTCTAGGGCGGTGATTTGGTCTAGTAACTGCTGAATGCGCTCGTTCATGACGGCTCCATAAGATGACTGGTTTGTAAATTTGACTGTGCGAATGTTACCTTGTAAGTATAGCGGTATCCACGCAAATTTAGTCTCTATGGGTCACTTTTAAGTAAAGCACTACGCAAGCCAATACCAGCGTGATGCTATTGGCCACAATAATAGGCCAGCTGTTAATCATCACGCCGTAAATTAACCAACCAAGCACGCCCAAACTAAACATGGCATACATTGGCAGTGAAACACCAGACAAATCACGCGTTTTCCATGAATGATGCGCTTGTGGCACAAAAGCGAGTGTGGTTAAAAATGCTGAAAAGTAGCCGATTAAATCTGTGGTGTTCATTTATATGGATCTCGATTTCACTAAGCCCAGTAACCTTTTAGAGGTAAGCATTGCCAACAATGCTGCCACTCCTGCCATAACACCAAACACGCCGTTTAATAATATGGGTGCAGTAGCTTGCAGAAAACCATTATTTATCTCGCTGGCGATATGCTCAATCGCGTGGTGTACGCTCGGAATGCCGTGTACAAGAATAGCACCTCCTACCAAGAACATGGCGGCGGTACCCGCCACTGACAAAGCTTTCATCATGTAAGGTGCAAATCCCAGAATTGCAAATCCAAATTTTCGCTTTAGCGCGGCGACTAAACTTTTACCTTGGCATTCGGCCAAATACAAACCGCCATCATCCAACTTAACAATACCTGCAACCAAGCCATATACGCCTACTGTCATCATGACGGCAATGCCGACCAGCACTGCGATTTGTTGTGTAAATTCCGCTGTGGCAACGGTGCCCAGTGTGATCACAATAATTTCAGCAGAGAGCACAAAGTCGGTACGAATAGCCCCTTTGATTTTCTCTTCTTCCAGAGCTTCTAATGACTTGCTCTCATTCTGACCTATTGGTTTTTGTGATTTTAGGTGATGGGTTTCTTCTGGATGAAATAGCTTGTGAAACAGTTTTTCAACCCCTTCAAAACATAAAAACAAACCGCCCAGCATTAGCAATGGCGTCACTGACCACGGAGCCAAGGCGCTAATCACCAGCGCTAGGGGTACTAGAATCAATTTATTAACGGCGGAACCTTTAGCCACTGCCCAAACAACAGGGAGCTCTCGGTCTGCATTCACGCCAGCCACTTGTTGCGCGTTAAGCGCTAAATCATCCCCTAAAACACCCGCGGTTTTCTTTGCGGCCATCTTGGTCATAACAGAAACGTCATCCAAAATGGTTGCAATGTCATCAATCAAGGTTAAAAGACTAGCGCCGGCCATTGTTAAGGGATCCTAAGTTTGAAGGGAATATTGTTCCAGAAGGTCATCATATAAGTGTCGACCTAGTTTGATGAAAGCATTGTTTATTTCACCACTTCTTTTAACTGCTCCAAAATCGCTGGGTTATCTAAAGTAGAGATATCCGAAGTGATTTCTTCGCCCTTAGCCAAGGTGCGCAACAGTCTACGCATGATTTTGCCAGAGCGGGTTTTTGGCAGGTTGTCACCAAAACGGATTTCATCCGGCTTGGCGATCGGACCGATTTCTTTACCTACCCAGTCGCGTAGTTCGGCAACGATTTTCTTCGCTTCTTCGCCTTGAGGACGGGCACCTTTAAGCACCACATAGGCCACCACAGCTTCACCTTTTACATCGTGTGGCTTGCCCACCACGGCGGCTTCTGCCACCAGATGGTTAGAAACGAGTGCAGATTCAATTTCCATGGTACCTAAACGGTGGCCTGATACATTGAGCACGTCGTCAATACGCCCCATAATGGTAAAGTTGCCGGTGACGACATCGCGCACTGCGCCATCACCCGCGAGGTAGGTTTTGCCACCTAAATCCGCCGGGTAGTAGCTGGTTTTGTAACGTTCAGGATTGTTATAAATGGTGCGTATCATGGCTGGCCATGGTTTTTTGATCACCAATAAACCACCTGTGCCCCAAGGTACGTTTTTTCCTGCTTCATCCACGACATCAATATCAATGCCGGGGAAGGGTAGTGTGCATGAGCCAGGCACTAAAGCCGTTGCGCCTGGTAGCGGGGTGATGACGTGGCCGCCGGTTTCGGTTTGCCAGAAAGTATCGACAATCGGGCAGTGACTGCCGCCCACTTGCTCAAAGTACCACATCCATGCTTCCGGGTTGATCGGTTCGCCCACGGAGCCTAATAAACGCAAACT
>CAMBZE010000031.1 GCA_945872425.1 Methylotenera oryzisoli
GTGAATAATACGCAAATGCATGAATTCTTAACCACTGAAAGCGTAGATGCGATTTTAGAGGGGCTGAAATAATGACTGCCTCTACAAAAGCCCCGGTGATGACAGATTTAACGGGTCAAACGCTGCTAACGCTTAGAACGCTAACAGAAGAAAATCCAGCCTCTTTAGAAACTTACCTTAAATTTGGTGGTTATGCGTCACTAAAGCGCATCGTGACTGAGAAAGTAAAAGCAACCGACATTATCACTGAGGTGAAAAACTCAGGTCTGCGTGGTCGTGGTGGTGCCGGCTTTCCTACTGGCCTTAAGTGGAGTTTTATGCCGCGTTATTTTGATGGTGTGAAATACCTAGTCTGTAATACCGATGAGGGTGAGCCTGGCACATTCAAAGACCGCGATATTATTCGCTACAACCCGCACCAGTTGATTGAAGGTATGGCGATTGCGGCTTATACATTAGGTGCGCGTGTCGGCTACAACTACATCCACGGTGAAATTTGGCAAGATTATGAAACCTTTGAGGCGGCGCTGCATGAAGCCAAAGCTGCAGGTTACTTGGGTGAAAATCTGTTCGGCACTAATTTTAGTTTTGATTTATATGCAGTGCATGGTTACGGCGCTTATATTTGCGGTGAAGAAACGGCTCTCATCGAATCGATTGAAGGCAAAAAAGGGCAGCCACGTTTTAAGCCGCCATTCCCGGCGAGTTATGGGGTGTTTGGTAAACCAACTAATGTGAATAATACGGAAAGCTACGCCAGCATTCCGTGGATTATGCAACATGGCGGACAAGCATTTGCCGATTTGGGTGTGCCGGGTTCAGGCGGTACCAAGTTGTTTTCAGTTTCTGGGCATGTAGAAAGGCCTGGCAACTATGAAGTAAAAATGGGCACGCCTTTTACTGAATTGCTGGCAATGACTGGCGGTGTTTGGAAAGGCCGTCAGTTGAAAGCGGTCATTCCCGGGGGGCCTTCTACTGCGGTAATACCGGCATCGGTTGCTCTTGGTACCACGATGGATTATGAAAGTTTGAGCAAGGCGCGATCTAGTCTGGGTGCGGGTTCCATGATTGTGATGGACGAAACGACTTGCATGGTAAAAACCTTGCGTCGCTTAGCCTATTTCTTTTATGAAGAAAGTTGTGGTCAATGTACGCCGTGCCGTGAAGGTACGGGCTGGGTTTATCGCGTGATTGACCGCATTGTAAAAGGTCAAGGCAGGTTGGAGGATTTGGACTTGCTGACAGATATAAGTAACAACATTACAGGGCGTACGATCTGCGCGCTGGGTGAGGCGGCTGCAACACCGGTATTAAGTTTTATTAAACATTTCAGGCCAGAGTTTGAGTACTACATACAGCATGGCAAATCAATGGTGGATGGCAAGTAATGTTAAACATTGAAATAGACGGAAAAGCAGTAGCAGTCGAACATGGCAGCACCATTATTGATGCGGCTGATAAGGTCGGCATTCCGATCCCGCGTTTTTGCTACCATCCAAAACTATCTGTAGCGGCTAACTGCCGTATGTGTTTGGTGCAGGTTGAGAAATTTAATAAACCGTTACCCGCTTGTGCTACGCCGGTAGCCGATGGCATGAAGATTTTTACACGCTCCAAGTCTGCCATTGAAGCGCAGCAGAGTGTCATGGAATTCTTGCTAATTAATCACCCGTTAGATTGCCCAATTTGTGATCAGGGTGGCGAGTGTGATTTGCAAGACGTCGCCGTGGCTTATGGAGTGAGTGGTTCTCGTTATACGGAAGAAAAGCGCGTAGTTTTTAACAAAAATATTGGGCCGTTAGTCAGCACCGATATGACGCGGTGCATTCAATGTACACGTTGTGTACGCTTCTTGAAAGAAGTCGGCGGCATGCAGGAGTTAGGCCTAGTTGGGCGTGGCGAGCACGTTGAAATTACCGCCTATGTCGATAAAAGTGTGAATTCAGAACTTTCTGGCAATATTATTGATTTATGTCCAGTGGGTGCGCTAACCAGCAAGCCGTTTAGATATTCGGCACGTAGCTGGGAGCTGATACGCCGCCCAAGCATTGCGCCACATGATAGTTTGGGCTCTCACATTGAAGTGCAGGTCAAAGACAATAAAGTCATGCGCGTATTGCCACGAACAAAAGAAAGTATCAATGAGTGCTGGTTGTCAGACCGTGATCGCTTCTCTTACGAGGGGCTAAATAGCCCAGATCGTCTTAAAGTGCCGATGATTAAGCACAATGGTACATGGGTCGAGACTGATTGGAAAACAGCGCTGGAGTTTGCCGCAGGGCAGCTTAAAGATATTATCAATGAATATGGCAGTGAGGCATTGGGTGTGCTGGTTTCTCCAAACAGCACCATGGAAGAAGGTTATTTAGCCAAAAAACTAGCTAGCGGCTTAGGTTGTGGTAACGTGGATTATCGCTTACGCCAAACCGACTTCAGGTTGGATGGCAAGAGATTTGGAACACCATGGATGGGTTGCAATATCAATGAAATTGAGGAGCTCGACCGCATCATTATCATTGGCTCCAATCTGCGTAACGAACATCCGTTATTGGCACATCGCTTCCGCAAAGCGGTAGCCAATGGTGCAGAACTATCCGTGGTAAGTCCGTTGGATAACGATCCATTGATGGAGGTTGCGCATAAAGTTATTGTGCGTCCTAACGATATGGTGAACGTGTTAGGGCAAATATTAAAAGCCATGTCTGGTTTGCAGCGGTTGTCACTATGCTTGCCATCGTCGCTCACTCAACTGCTGGATGATATTAAAGTGCGCCCTAATACACAAGCGATTGCTGAAAGCTTGGCGGGTCATGGTAAAGACTATGATTTAGTCGCGCCTAAAGTAGGTATCTTTTTAGGCAATATGGCATTAAGCGATCCGCGCTTTACTGAAATGTACAGTATGGCGGAGGCGATTGGTGGCATTACCGGGGCTAAAGGCGGCATTTTGCCGGCAGCAGCGAATAGCACAGGCATGCATATGATGGGCGTAATGCCATCAAGCATAGGTATGCATGCGCGCGCAATGCTTGAGGTGCCACGTAAAGCTTACTTGCTGTTAAATATTGAGCCGGAATTGGATTGCCAGCATGCCGCGTTGGCAAAAGCGGCCATGGAAAAAGCAGAATGCGTGGTAGCGCTGACCGCTTATAAATCACAAGCTTTGGAACATGCCGATATTTTATTGCCGATCGCGCCGTTTACAGAAACATCCGGCACATTCATGAGCATGGAAGGTCGCATACAAAGTTTTGCCGCTGCAGTAAAACCGCTGGGTGAATGTCGCCCGGCCTGGAAAGTGTTACGCGTACTGGCGAATACCTTAGGTCTGCACGACTTTGATTATGAATCAAGTGAGCAAGTAAAAGATGCGATTTTTGGCGGTGAAAAGCCTTCAGTGGTGGTCTGGCGTAATCTGAATAATAACTTGAGAGAGTTAGTGGAGATTCATATCAATATCAAACATGACGGTCTGCAACGCATTGGCGAAGTGCCGCAATATGAGGCTGATCCGATTGTGCGTCGTTCACCACCGCTACAAAAAACCAAATACAACATCAAGCCTATGGCACGTATGTGCGCTCAGCAATTAAGCGCACTGGGTTTGGCAGAGGGTGATCAGGTATTGGTAAAGCAAGACAAGGGTAGCGCGGTGTTGACGGTGCGTTTAGATAATCATGTGGCCATGGGTTGTGTGCGCGTAGCTGCAGCGCATGAAGATACGATAGGCCTAGGCGACTTGATGGGTGAGATTACAGTGGAAAAGCTATCACCACCGCCATCGCAAGCTGAAAAAACAAACATTATGGAAGCGCGTGCCTGATGGAATGGTTATCAAATCTATTCGGTAGTTACTGGCCAGCGGTAGAAATCACCGGTTGGACCTTGATTAAAATTGTCGCCATTGTTCTGCCATTGATGGGTGCGGTTGCTTATCTCACTTTGGCTGAGCGTAAAGTCATTGGCTATATGCAAGTGCGTATAGGTCCCAACCGTGTTGGTTACTTTGGTTTATTGCAACCATTGGCAGATGGTATCAAGCTATTATTCAAAGAAGTCATCTTACCAACTGCTTCAAATAAAGCCTTATTTTTATTAGGGCCAGTATTGGCGATTGCACCGGCCTTTGCCGCATGGGCAGTGGTGCCATTTGACATGAACATGGTGTTGGCTGATATTGATGCGGGCTTGCTATACATTTTAGCCATGACCTCAGTCGCCGTGTACGGCGTGATTATCGCGGGTTGGGCATCAAATTCTAAATATGCGTTTTTGGGTAGCTTACGCTCGGCTGCACAAATTGTTTCCTATGAGATTGCCATGGGCTTCGCGTTGGTTGGCGTGTTGATGTGTGCAAATAGCTTAAATCTAGGCAAAATCGTGATGGGGCAGGCTGGCGGCTTGTTGCACTGGTATTTCTTGCCATTGTTTCCTTTATTCATTGTTTACTTTATCAGTGCGGTGGCAGAAACCAACCGCGCACCATTTGACGTGGCTGAGGGTGAATCTGAAATTGTAGCGGGCTTCCATGTTGAATATTCGGGCATGACGTTTGCTATATTCTTTTTGGCTGAATATGCCAACATGATATTGGTTTCCATGCTGACTGCTTTGATGTTCCTGGGTGGTTGGTTGTCACCGGTGTCATTTATTCCTGATAGTTTTTTATGGTTACTGGCTAAAGTAGGCTTCCTGTTGTTCTTATTTTTGTGGTTTAGGGCAACATTCCCGCGTTATCGCTATGATCAGATCATGCGTCTAGGCTGGAAGGTTTTCATTCCTATCACCATTGTTTGGATTGTGTTTGTAGGCGGCATGATGCAAACCCCTTGGGCGCACTTGTTTCACTAGGTCATCCAAATTTAGGCTTTATTGATTAAAAAACATGATTAAATCGATTAAACAAATACTAGGTAGTTTGATGCTGTGGGAATTGCTGAAAGGCATGGCGCTCACAGGCCGTTACTTTTTTGCGCCTAAAATCACGGTGCAATATCCGGAAGAAAGCACGCCACAATCTAACCGTTTCCGTGGGTTGCATGCCCTGCGCCGCTATCCAAACGGTGAAGAGCGTTGCATTGCTTGTAAACTGTGTGAGGCAGTATGCCCGGCGCTGGCAATTACCATTGAGTCTGAGCAACGTGCAGATAATAGCCGCCGTACCACGCGCTATGATATTGATTTAACTAAATGTATTTTTTGCGGCATGTGTGAAGAATCCTGTCCGGTAGATTCGATTGTAGAAACGCGTGTATTTGATTATCACGGCGAACAGCGTGGTGATTTGCTTTACACCAAAGAAATGTTGCTGGCGGTAGGCGATAAACATGAAAAACAAATTGCTGCTGACCGTGAGCAAGACAAACAGTTTAGATAATTATTTTTTAAATATGAAGAGATGATAGATTTTGTAGAAGCGAATAAATCTGCTTCTACATCTAAAATTAAAAATATGACATTTTTCAGCTTACATTTTCAAGACATCGTTTTTTACACGTTGGCAATCATTTTACTGATTGCCGGCTTGCGTGTGATTACAACACGTAATCCAGTCTATGCCGCGTTGTATTTAGTGTTAGCGTTTTTTACCGCAGCCGGTATCTGGTTGTTATTAGAAGCGGAGTTTTTGGCCATTGCTTTGGTGTTGGTTTACGTCGGCGCGGTAATGGTGCTGTTTCTGTTCGTGGTGATGATGCTGGATATCAATCTTGATAAGTTACGCGAAGGCTTCTGGAAAGCGCTGCCGGTAGCTTTGCCAGTGGGTGGTCTGATGGCAGTTGAAATGGTCATGATTGTCGGTGTGCGTAATTTCGGCGCTGACGTGGTTGCCACGCCAGCAGCACGCCCTGCGGATTATAGTAATACGGCGGAATTGGGGCGCGTGCTTTATACCGATTACTTATTGCCGTTTGAATTGGCTTCAGTCGTGTTGTTAGTGGCCATTGTGGCTGCAATCGCGCTCACTTTGCGTGACCGCAAGGACAGCAAGTCCATGGATCCGGCAAAACAAGTGTTAGTCAAAAAAGCTGACAGACTACGCATTGTGAAAATGGATGCGGTGGTTGAGGATGCGGAAGCACCGGCAGCAGCAGAGGAGGCTAAATAATGGTTGGTTTATCTCATTACCTAGTTTTGGGGGCGCTGCTGTTCGCTATTAGTGTGGTTGGCATTTTCTTGAACCGCAAAAACGTGATTATTTTATTGATGGCAATTGAGTTGATGTTGCTGGCAGTCAATCTGAACTTCATCGCTTTCTCACATTATTTGAATGATATTGCAGGCCAGGTATTTGTGTTTTTCATTTTAACGGTTGCGGCGGCTGAGTCTGCAATTGGTTTGGCAATATTGGTGGTGCTGTTTAGAAATTTACGCACAATCAATGTTGACGACCTGGATTCATTAAAAGGATAAGTAATTAGCATGACCATGCAGCAAATTTACTTGGCAATTCCCTTACTGCCTTTATTGGCAGCGATTATTATTGGCTTGTTTGGCAGGCAATTGCCACGTGCCGCGGCGCACATCGTGACCATTGCCGGGGTGGCGGCTTCATTCACTCTGTCGCTTTATGTGCTTAATCACGCAATGACTAACGCACCGTATAATGAGACTGTGTATTCATGGTTAAAAAGCGGCAACTTCTCATTTGAGATTGGCTTCTTGATTGACCGTCTCAGCGCCATGATGATGGTGGTAGTGACCTTTGTCTCGCTTATGGTACATATCTACACCATTGGCTATATGGCTGAAGATAAGGGCTATGCACGCTTCTTTAGCTATATCTCACTGTTCACCTTCTCCATGCTGATGTTGGTGATGAGTAATAACTTCATGCAGTTATTCTTTGGTTGGGAGGCTGTCGGCTTGGTTTCCTACCTGTTGATTGGTTTCTGGTACACTCGCCCAACGGCGATTTACGCTAATTTAAAAGCATTCTTGGTGAATCGTGTTGGTGACTTTGGCTTCCTGCTGGGTATCGGTTTGGTGTTGTTTCACTTTGGTAGTTTAGATTATGCCGCTGTGTTTTCAGTAGCGCCACAAATGGCAGATACTAAAATCAACCTGATCGGCAATGCTTCATGGTCATTGATGACCGTAACTTGCATTCTGTTATTTATCGGCGCGATGGGCAAATCAGCACAGGTGCCACTGCACGTGTGGTTGCCAGATTCCATGGAAGGCCCAACACCGATTTCAGCGCTGATTCACGCTGCAACCATGGTGACAGCTGGTATTTTCATGGTGGCACGTATGTCGCCATTGTTTGAGCTGTCATCAACCGCCCTGTCTTTTGTGTTGATCATCGGCAGCATCACGGCGCTGTTTATGGGCTTTTTGGGCATTATTCAAAACGATATTAAGCGCGTTGTTGCGTATTCAACCTTGTCTCAATTGGGTTATATGACGGTGGCGTTAGGTGCATCTGCCTACTCGGTCGCCATTTTCCACTTGATGACCCATGCTTTTTTTAAAGCATTATTGTTCTTAGGCGCTGGTGCGGTGATTATGGGCATGCACCATGATCAAGATATTCGCAATATGGGTAATCTTAAAAAATACATGCCTGTGACTTGGATTACTTCGCTCATCGGTTCGCTGGCGCTGATTGGCACACCGTTCCTGTCAGGTTTTTATTCTAAAGACAGCATTATTGAGGCAGCTAAATTTTCTACCATCACCGGTAGCGGTTTTGCTTATTTTGCAGTGCTGACCGGCGTGTTTGTGACAGCTTTTTATAGCTTCCGCATGTATTTCCTGGTATTTCATGGTAAGGAAAAATGGCGTGAAGTTAAACATGAGAATTCGCACCATGACGACGATCATCAGGAGCATCACCACGGCTTAAGCCCAACGGATGATCCACATGAGCCGGGTTGGGTGGTTAAATTACCATTGATTTTATTGGCGATACCGTCGTTAGCTATTGGTTATATTGCCATTGAGCCGATGTTGTATGGTGAATTCTTTAAAGGGGTCATCTTTGTAGATGCAGGCGCGCACCCTGCGATGCATGAGCTGACTCATCATTGGCATACCGTATTTCACTCAGCTACAGGCATGGCGATTCATGGCTTAATGACTTTACCTTTCTTGCTGGCTGCATCGGGTGTGGGCTTGGCGTGGTTCTTCTACATGAAGCGTCCAGATATTCCGGCTGCAATTCAGATGCGCTTTGCGGGCATCAACAGAATTTTGGAAAACAAATATGGATTCGATAGCTTTAATGATCGGGTCTTTGCCGCAGGCTCGCGTTTTATTGGTAACAAATTATGGTTAATCGGCGATGTGAAAATCATCGATGGCACTCTGGTCAATGGTACCGCGCACTTGATTGGCAAATTGTCAGGGATTGTGCGTAAGTTGCAATCTGGACTGATTTATCACTACGCATTTGCCATGATTATTGGTGTGTTTTTTATGCTCTCGTTCTACTCGCTCAAATTTTAAGTAAAGTATAAAAAGAAAATGGTTGAATATTTTACCCAGCATATTTTAAGTTTTTCCATCTGGCTACCTGTTTTAGCCGGTATTGTGGTGCTATTGACTGCAAATGATAGCAAACCAAACGCTACGCGCTGGCTGGCATTAGCTGGCAGTATTGTTAGCTTTGCGGTCACGATCCCGCTTTACACACACTTTAATTTTGCGGAGGGTGGCTTTCAATTTCAGGAAGGTTTCCGCTGGATATTATCATTCAATATCAATTATCACTTGGGTGTAGATGGCATTGCCGTGCCACTCATATTGCTCACAAGTTTCACTACGGTGATTGTGGTGATCTCTGCCTGGGAAGTCATCGAAAAGCGTGTGGCGCAATATATGGCTTCTTTCCTTATCATGAGCGGTTTAATGATAGGTGTGTTTAGCGCGTTAGATGCAATTCTGTATTACGTGTTTTGGGAAGCCATGCTGATTCCCTTGTTCCTAGTCATTGGCATATGGGGCGGTCAAAATCGCGTATATGCTACGATTAAATTCTTTTTATATACCTTGCTCGGCTCATTGCTGATGCTGGTGGCGTTTATCTACCTTTATCACCAGACCGGTAGCTTTGAAATTGTGGATTATTACAAATTCCCAATGTCACTGAATGTGCAAATACTCATTTTTCTGGCGTTCTTTGCCGCTTTCGCCGTAAAAATTCCAATGTGGCCAGTGCACACTTGGCTGCCGGATGCTCACGTAGAAGCGCCTACTGGCGGCTCTGTAGTGCTGGCAGCGATTGCCTTGAAATTGGGTGGTTATAGTTTTCTGCGCTTCGCGATGCCAATCGCACCCGATGCGGCGCATTATTTATCCGGCTTCATGATTACCTTGTCTCTCATTGCGATTGTGTATATTGCTTTGGTGGCGCTGGTGCAAAAAGACATGAAAAAGCTGATTGCGTATTCCTCTATTTCGCACATGGGTTTTGTAACTTTAGGCTTTTTTATCTTTAATCATTTAGGCTTGGAAGGCGCCATGGTGCAAATGGTGTCGCATGGTTTTATTTCAGCTGCGATGTTCTTGTGCGTCGGTGTGTTGTATGACCGTGTACATAGTCGCCAGATTGAGGCCTACGGTGGCGTAGCGAACACCATGCCTGTATTTGCCGCTTTCGCAGTGTTATTTGCCATGGCAAACAGCGGCTTGCCGGGGACTTCCGGTTTTGTGGGTGAATTCATGGTGATATTGGGCGCTATTCAAGTGAATTTCTGGTACGCATTTCTGGCATCATTTACGCTTATTTTTGGTGCGGCTTATACCTTGTGGATGGTAAAACGCGTGTTCTATGGCGAAATTGCAAATCAGCATGTTGCTGCACTTAAGGATATCAACAAGCGCGAATTCTTTATATTGGCCATTTTGGCATTATTGGTGTTGGCGCTGGGTGTTTATCCGCAGCCACTGACAGATATGACCAATGCCACAGTGACACAACTTCTTTCACATTTAGCACAAAGCAAGCTGGGCGTAGTTGCCCCAGTAGATATGGGTCTATAAGTCATGGAAAATATACGTTACGACCTCATCACCGCCGTGCCTGAAATGATTGTTTTAGGCATGGCCATGCTTGTGTTGCTGGTAGATTTGTTTTTGAAGCAATCAAACCGTATCGCTATTTATGTGTTGGCGCAGGTGACATTATTAGTTGCGGCCTATGTAACATTCAGCACTCACACCCCTGGCGTTGGTTATGCATTTACCGGTGCATTTGTCGATGACACCCTATCCGATGTGTTAAAGCTCATGATTTACCTGGGCACCTCATTGATTTTTGTATATACGCGGCAATATATTCAAGTGCGCAACATGTTCTGTGGTGAGTTTTATGCTTTGGTCCTGTTCTCGGTGGCTGGCATGATGATTATGGTGTCTGGCCAGAGTATGTTGACGCTCTATATGGGTCTAGAGTTGCTGTCATTGAGCCTTTACACATTGGTTGCACTCGACCGTGATAATCCGCGCGCCACAGAAGCTGCGATGAAATACTTTGTGTTAGGGGCTTTGGCGTCAGGCATGTTGCTGTATGGCATGAGTATGGTTTACGGCATGACAGGTAGCTTAAACATTGCCGACATCAATAATGCTTTGATGGGTGGCGCAAAAATACATTCGGTCATGATATTAGGCTTAGTGTTTATTGTGGCCGGTTTGGCGTTCAAGCTTGGTGCGGTGCCATTCCAGATGTGGGTGCCGGATGTGTACGAGGGTTCGCCCACAGCCATTACCGTGCTGATTAGCTCGGTGCCCAAGTTGGCGGCATTTGCTTTTATCATCCGTCTTCTGGTGCAAGGTTTGCAAACACTCGCTGTTGATTGGCAACAAATGCTGATGATTATGGCAGTGTTGTCTATTATTCTCGGTAATATCACGGCGATCGCGCAAACAAATCTAAAACGTATGCTGGCGTACTCTACTATCTCACACGTAGGTTTTGTGTTGTTTGGGTTAATGAGCGCGAGCATTAACGGTTTTGCCTCAGCGCTGTTCTATATCGCAAGCTACGTGATCATGACGCTTGCTGGCTTTGGCATCATTTTACTGTTGTCGCGCAAGGGCTTTGAAGCTGAGCATTTAGATGACCTCAAGGGCTTAAACCAACGTAGCCCATGGTATGCGTTTTTAATGTTGATTGTGATGTTTAGCATGGCAGGGGTGCCGCCAACCTTAGGCTTTTATGCAAAATTCACCGTGTTGCAAGCGGCATTGCAAGCAGGCTTTCTATGGCTAGTGGTGTTTGCCGTGCTAATGGCCGTTATTGGCGCGTTTTACTATCTGCGTGTGATTAAGCTCATGTATTTTGATGAGCCGTTAGATCATCACCCAATTCAAGCACCGCTTGATATGCGTGCTGTATTAAGTGTTAACGCTGGTGCGTTGTTAGTGATAGGTTTAATGCCGCAGGGTTTGATGAGTCTTTGTGTTTATGCGGTTCTTGGAAGTCTAAGTTAATGACAAATTGGGCTTTGCTGGGGCTGGTGTTCTTTGCCGCAAACTTACCCTGGTTTTCAAGCCGATTGTTTTATCTTATCCCGCTAAAGCGTGACGGTCAGCCTACAGAAAGCAAGCATCTAGGCTGGTGTTTACTTGAGTTGTTGGTGCTTTACTTTGCCATGGGAGCGATCGTTTGGTATGCAGAGCGCGCCACCTTTGGACAAGCCACCCGGCAAGACTGGGAATTTTATGCAGTGACCGGCTGCATATTTATTGTCTTTGCTTTTCCTGGCTTTGTCTATCGAGTGCTGTGGAAAAGAACCTTTTAGAAACTTAAACATGGATTTAACCGAACACTGCATTAGCTCTGAAACCCTTGCCGAGGGGAAGGTACTCAGCGTCAAGCGTGATCTGGTGCGCGTGCCAAACGGCAACACCAGTTATCGTGAATATGTGATGCATCCGGGCGCGGTGGTCGTTGTGCCTATACTTCCTAACGGGGATGTGGTGTTGGAGAAGCAATTTAGGTATGCGCTGCATCAAGTATTTATTGAATTACCCGCAGGTAAAATTGATGCAGGTGAAGATGTGTTAACTACCGGTCAGCGTGAGTTGCTGGAGGAAACAGGCTACACGGCCAGTCAATGGGTTAAGCTGGGTCATCAGCACCCATGCATAGGTTATTCCGATGAGGTGATTCATGTCTATTTGGCAACAGGGTTGCTGGCAGGTGAGCATCAGCGTGATGAAGACGAAAACTTAGAGGTATTTACAGTTAAGTTCGCAGATTGCTTAACTATGATTCAAAATGGTGAAATTACCGATGGAAAAACGATCGTAGCGCTGTTTCTAGCCGAAAAATATTTGCAGCAACATATGAGTGACGTGGCGCCTGAAGTTTGCCTGTGATTGCGTTTGCGCCTAATGCCACAATCAGCTAAAATCGCGTTCTGTTTGAAATGGCTGATTCTTAATTAGGGGTGGCGCTTCAAAAGTTTTAGGCGGTTAGCTCAGTTGGTTAGAGCGCTTGGTCGACATCCAAGAGGTCAGCAGTTCGAATCTGCTACTGCCTACCAATAACATACAACAAAAGCCAAAGCCGTTAAGGAAGCGCTGATTAAATGGCTGCACGGGCAAATTGCTGCGTTGCGCGGTACTCGCAACCTCGCTGTACAAGGCGTACTATCTCGGTTTCTGCGTTCCGTGCGCCTAGCACTTTATCCTGTTCGCTCATTTAATCAGCGCTTCCTTAAATTCAACGGCTTTAATTATTTATACGGGAAATGTCATGCCAGTTATTCGCTTGCCAGATGGTTCACAACGTCAATTTGATGCGCCTGTGACGGTCGCCGATGTTGCCATGAATATCGGTGCCGGTCTGGCTAAAGCGGCATTGGCAGGCAAAGTTAACGATAAAATCGTCGATACAAGCTATCTCATTGAATCTGATAGCGACTTGGCTATTATCACCGATAAAAATCCAGAAGGCTTGGAAGTTATTCGCCACTCAGCTGCGCACTTGCTGGCTTATGCGGTAAAAGAATTATTCCCTGATGCACAAGTCACGATTGGCCCGGTTATAGAAAATGGTTTTTACTATGATTTTTCATATAAGCGCCCATTTACGCCAGAAGATTTAGTTGCCATTGAAAAGAAAATGGTTGAGCTGGCTAAAAAAGATGAGCCAGTCACACGTAAAGTATTGCCCCGCGACGAAGCCGTGGCGTATTTTAAAAGCATAGGCGAGCATTACAAGGCGGAGCTTATTGAGTCCATTCCTTCAAGTGAAGACGTTTCACTCTATACAGAAGGCAAGTTTACTGACCTTTGTCGCGGCCCGCATGTGCCCAATACTGGCAAGCTCAAAGCCTTTAAGTTAATGAAATTAGCAGGCGCTTACTGGCGTGGTGATAGCAATAATGAAATGTTGCAGCGTGTTTACGGCACGGCATGGCGCAATAAAGAGGAGTTGGATGCGTATTTGTTTCAGTTGGAAGAAGCCGAGAAGCGTGATCATCGCAAATTAGGCAAGCAATTGGATTACTTTCACATGCAGGATGACGCGCCGGGCATGGTGTTTTGGCATCCGCGTGGCTGGAGCATTTGGCAAGAAGTTGAACAGTACATGCGCCAGATGTTTAAAGATTTCGGCTATCAAGAAGTACGTACCCCTACCGTGATGGATAAAACGCTGTGGGAGAAATCCGGGCACTGGCAAAACTACCATGACAATATGTTTGTCACTTCGTCAGAAAATCGTGATTACGCGGTGAAACCAATGAACTGCCCGGGCCATGTGCAGATTTTCAATAACAGCTTGCATAGTTATCGTGATTTGCCATTAAGGCTGGCTGAATTTGGCTCATGTCACCGTAACGAGCCATCAGGTTCATTGCACGGCTTGATGCGTGTGCGCGGCTTTACGCAGGATGATGCACATATCTTCTGTACCGAAGATCAGATTGAAGCTGAAGTAGCTGATTTTATTCAGATGTTGTACCAAGTGTATGGTAATTTTGGTTTCAATGATGTATTGGTGAAATTGTCAACCCGTCCGGAAAAACGTGTGGGTGCAGATGAGACTTGGGATAAAGCTGAAGCCGCACTGGCGAATGCTTTGAATGCAAATAACCTGGCCTTTGATTTGCAACCGGGCGAAGGCGCCTTTTACGGCCCAAAAGTTGAATTTACGCTCAAAGACAGTCTAGGCCGTATGTGGCAATGTGGCACGATACAGCTTGATTTTAATCTGCCAGAGCGCTTGGGGGCGGAGTACGTGGCGGAAGATAACTCACGTCAACGCCCAGTGATGTTGCATCGTGCCATCGTGGGTTCTATGGAACGCTTCATCGGTATTTTGATTGAGCATTATGCCGGTGCGATGCCGTTATGGTTGGCGCCGGTACAGGTGATGGTGTTGAATATTTCTGAAAGTCAGGCGGATTATGTGCGCCAAGTAGTTGAAATTTTGAAGAAAAATGGCATCCGATGCGAATTTGACTTGAGAAATGAGAAGATTACCTATAAAATACGCGAACATAGCATGCAGAAGATGCCGTACCTGCTTGTAGCGGGTGAGCGTGAAATGCAAGCAGGACATTTAGCCGTGCGTACCAGAAAAGGTGAAGACCTAGGTTCCATGCCGATTAGCGCGTTGATTGAGCGCTTAAAAGCAGAGATTGAAGCTAAGGTTTGAGCAAACAGGTGCACGGCTTAACTATTTGGAGAATTTGATATAGCACAGGACAAAGAAACCCGAATCAATGGCGACATTACAGCGCCACAAATTCGTTTGGTGGGTGTGGAAGGGGAGCCATTAGGCATCGTGACGTTGGCAGAGGCTTTTGCAAAAGCAGAAGAAGCCGATATTGATCTTGTGGAGATTGCGCCCAATGCAGCCCCGCCTGTGTGCAGGTTGATGGATTACGGCAAGTTCAAATATGCCGAAAGTAAAAGACAGCACGAAGTTAAGCTTAAGCAAAAGCAGGTGGTTGTTAAAGAAATTAAGTTTCGCCCCGGTACGGATGATGGCGATTATGCTATTAAAGTGCGAAATATTATTCGCTTTATACAAGAGGGTGATAAAGCGAAGATTACTCTACGTTTTAGAGGCCGTGAGATTACACACCAAGAGTTTGGTATGGCATTGTTAAAACGTGTAGAGGCTGATTTGAAAGAATATGCAGTGGTCGAGCAGTACCCAAAAATGGAAGGTCGCCAAATGGTGATGGTTTTGGGGCCGATTAAGAAAGTTAAGTAATTTAGTTAGTGTTGGAAAGTTTGTAGTAGCAGTAAAAGTAGTGCCCCGAGTGATACGGCTTAACGGCATGCCTAAGCACTCATAATTTTTAAGTTCAAGGAGAACAAAATGCCAAAAATGAAAACCAAGAGTGGCGCCAAAAAGCGCTTCAAGTTCTTGGGTAATGGTAAAGTGAAACGCACGCACTCCCACTTACTCCATATCCTGACCAAAAAGACCAACAAGCAAAAGCGTAAATTACGCGTCACGGCGATCATTTCTTCAACTGATGTCAAGCGCGTTCGCGCTATGATGCCAACACAATAGGAGTAGAACATGCCTAGAGTAAAACGTGGTGTCATCGCTCGCGCTAGACACAAAAAAGTATTAAAAGCAGCTAAAGGCTATCGTGGCCGTCGTAAAAACGTTTACCGCGTTGCCAAACAAGCGGTAATGAAAGCGGGTCAATACGCTTACCGTGACCGTCGTCAAAAGAAACGTCAATTCCGCACCTTGTGGATTGCGCGTATCAATGCCGGTGCACGTGAGTGTGGTTTGACATACAGCCGTTTCATGAATGGCTTGAAAAAGGCTGCGATTGAAGTGGATCGTAAAGTGTTGGCTGACTTGGCTGTATTTGATAAAGCTGCATTCTCCAAATTTGTTGATTTGGCGAAAGCTGGATTAACGGCTTAGTATATTTAAGCTAAAGTTTTCGAATTTAATTTAAGTTCGAGTAAAAAAAGAGGCTTCGGCCTCTTTTTTTTACGGTAAAATTCCTGCTTTAATTTTTTATGCTAAATCAAAGCATTATGAAATAATGCTGGTGGTTTACCAGTCAATTGATCACAATTAAAGATAACAGAGCACATGACAGACTTAACGCACCTAATTGCAGCAGCAGAAGCGGATTTTGCAAATAGCGCTTCGATGAATGACTTGGAAACCGCCAAAGCAAAATATCTGGGTAAATCCGGCTCACTCACTGACGCATTAAAAGGTTTAGGCAAATTAAGCGCAGAAGAGCGCCCGGCAGCGGGCGCTGCGATTAACGTGATTAAGCAGGCAGTTGAAGCCGCACTCACTGCGCGACGTGAATCCATATTAAATGCAGAGCAAGCTAAGCAGTTGGCGCAAGAGTCGATAGATGTCACTTTGCCGGCGCGGGCTCAAGCGCAAGGTGGGTTACATCCGGTAACGCTTACCTTGAGGCGTGTAGAAGAGTTGTTCCATGCGATTGGTTTTGAAGTGGCGACCGGCCCAGAAATTGAGACGGATTTTTATAATTTCACCGCACTGAATATTCCAGAAGATCATCCCGCGCGTGCCATGCACGACACGTTCTACATTGATGAAACTCACGTGCTGAGAACGCATACATCTCCTGTACAAGTGCGCTATATGGAAAATGCTTTAAACAATAACAAAACGCCGCCACTTAAAATTATTGCGCCAGGGCGCGTTTATCGTGTGGATTCTGATGCAACGCATTCGCCTATGTTTCACCAAGTCGAGGGCTTGTGGGTAGCTGAGGATATCAGTTTTGCCAACCTTAAAGGCGTGGTGCAGGACTTTTTGCAAAAATTCTTTGAGCGCGATGATTTAACGGTACGTTTCAGGCCGTCATTTTTCCCATTCACCGAGCCTTCGGCTGAGATGGATATGAGCTGGAACGGCGGTTGGTTAGAGATTGGTGGTTGCGGTATGGTGCATCCGGAAGTGTTTAAGCACGTGAATATTGACAGCGAAAAATATCGTGGCTTTGCCTTTGGTCTAGGGGTTGAGCGCCTCACTATGTTGCGCTACGGTGTGAATGATTTACGCCACTTTTTCAATAACGATTTACGTTTCTTATCTCAATTTAAGTAATTCGTGCCACAGAGAGCACAGAGTGCACAGAGATATTTCTAGAATATGAAGCTGCAATTTAATAAACAAAGGAACAGGTAGTCAGCAGGTAAGCAAAAATACATAGAATAAGCTTTTTTCTGTGTACTCTGTGTACTCTGTGGCTGAAATAAATTATGCAATTTTCAGAAAAT
>CAMBZE010000032.1 GCA_945872425.1 Methylotenera oryzisoli
GGATTTACTCGGCATTTTTAGCTAGTTTGATTAGCGCGTCGCCCAGTGTCGTGCCTGATAACTTTTTGCCGAGTTGTTGCAGTTGGGTGACTGCGCTGGGGCTAAGCTTTTTTAAAGTGGCCGGCTTGGGTTGTGGGGTAGATTTTACTTGCACTTTCACGCGAATTGCAGTAACTTCACACTCTTGCTTTTCTAGCTTAATCAATAAGCTAGGTATTAAAAGTTTAATTTTTGCGGCAACCGCATTGTTGTCTGCGAACACGGTGAATTGCTGATTTTTAATACTGGATGCATGGCTGAATTGCGCTAAGTTATCAGGTACAATTGCCCCCCAAATTTTTTGTGCAGCTTGAGTTTTTTGGTTACGTGCATTAAGCGCGGCAAGCTCGGGTTGATTAAGTAATGTGTTAAATCGTTGCATGGCTTTAATTTATATTTTTAATATTAAAATCTGCAGGGATCAGGAATAGTATGAATATCATCTTAGTCTCAAATAACATGGCGAAAGCAAGAACACTTTCCGTGCTGCAAGTGAGTGCGATTGTGATTGCACTGGTGCTTTTGCCATTGCTGCTTGCCTTAATGCTGATTGTGCCACAGGAAACCGCAACGCAACAGGGGGTAAAGGCATTACTTCCCAAGCAACTTCATTTTTCTTTTCGTAATCAACAAAAGCATCTGGATGCTTACGCCTTACAGTTGGGTGAGATGCAGGCGCGCATGATGCGTTTGGATGCACAAAGTGAACGTTTGGCAAAGTTGGCTGGCGAAAAAAAGGCCGTGCGCAATAATGCAGCCAATGTTAAACAAAAAGCAGCACAATCCCCCAATCCGGTTTTGAATAGAGCGCAAGCAGTCAATCGTGGCGGTCCATTGGTGCGCAATGCACCATTGTCTGAAGTGGAGTTGCAAAAAGAGATAGCTAAGTTAATGGCGCAAATAGAGCTTAACACGGAGCATTTAAGTGATTTAGAAGCCGAGTTATTACAGCAGAGCGTGTTAAAAGATACTTTGCCTAATAGCAGCCCTGTCGCTGCGGCATTTAATTCATCCAGCTACGGTTGGCGCATTGACCCATTCAATGGAAATAAAGCCTTTCATGAAGGTTTGGATTTTACCGCATCTACTGGCACGCCTATTTATGCGGCAGCGGGCGGTATCGTTTCATCTGCAGCGCAAACGCCTGATTATGGTAAAATTGTCACTATTGATCATGGTTCTGGCTTGGAAACTCGCTATGCGCATGCTTCAAAATTAACGGTTAAAGTAGGCGAGCGTGTCGAAAAAGGGCAGAAAGTCGCTGAAGTGGGAAGTACCGGCCGCTCAACGGGACCGCATCTGCATTACGAAATCAGGTTAAATGGCAACGTTTTGGATCCAAGAAAATACCTCAAAGCCAGCAGTTAAAGTTGGATATTAAAAAAACTAAAGGCAAGTCCTAATAATTACCTCTCTGGCATTTCAAGTTTACAATCTCACTTTTAATTTCACATCATTCACTATATTTAAGTTGTTACCCTCTAGCGGAAAGTCTTTCATTTCATGATATCCACGTTGTTCAAAAAATTATTCGGTAGCCGTAATGACAGGCTGGTTAAACAATATGCGCAGAAAGTGCAGCAAATCAATGCGCTGGAACCTGCGATGCAAGCCTTGAGCGATGAGGCGTTGAGAGCAAAAACAGCAGAATTTAAGCAACGATATACAAATGGAGAAACGTTAGAAAAACTCTTGCCGGAGGCGTTTGCCGTTGTACGTGAAGGTGGTCGTCGCGCTTTAGGAATGCGTCACTTTGACGTGCAGTTGATTGGCGGCATGGTGCTCAATGCTGGCAAAATCTCTGAAATGCGTACTGGTGAAGGTAAAACCTTGGTAGCCACTTTGCCGGTTTATTTGAATGCACTCACGGGTAAAGGCGTTCACGTCATTACGGTGAACGACTACCTCGCGAAGCGCGATGCAGAGTGGATGGGTAAACTGTATAACTTTCTGGGTTTATCCATAGGCATCAACTTGTCGCAAATGCAGCATGATGCCAAGCAATTGGCTTATGCCGCGGATATTACTTACGGTACCAATAATGAGTATGGCTTTGATTATCTGCGTGACAACATGGTGTACAGCCGAGAAGAGCGCGTACAACGCAGCTTGAACTACGCGCTGATTGACGAAGTGGATTCTATTTTAATTGACGAGGCACGCACACCGCTGATTATTTCAGGTCAGGCAGATGGCAGCATTGCACTATATAAGCAAATCAACGAGGTTGCAGCAAAGCTTGTAGCGCAAACAGAAGAAGAGGGCGCAGGTGATTTTTGGGTAGATGAAAAAGCGCAAAATGTGGTGATGTCTGAGGAAGGGCATGAGCATGCTGAAGCCATACTGACAGAATCCGGCTTGCTGGCTGAAGGTTCAAGCCTGTATGAAGCCTCTCACATTACCTTGGTGCATCATTTATACGCCTCATTACGTGCGCGTAATCTTTACCATAGAGATCAGCATTATGTGGTGCGTGATGGTGAAATTATCATCGTTGATGAGTTCACCGGTCGCATGATGTCTGGCCGTCGCTGGTCTGATGGACTGCATCAGGCGGTTGAGGCTAAAGAAGGCGTTGAGATTCAGAAAGAAAATCAAACGCTGGCATCGATTACCTTCCAAAATTACTTCCGTATGTATGCCAAGTTATCCGGCATGACAGGGACTGCGGATACTGAAGCCTATGAATTCAGCCAGATTTATGGTTTGGAAACCGTTGTGATTCCTACGCATCGCCCTATGCAGCGTATAGATGCCATGGATAAAGTGTACAGAACAACGCGTGAGAAATATGAAGCCGTCATTTTAGACATTAAAGATTGCCAAAGCCGTGGGCAACCCGTGCTGGTTGGTACCACTTCGATTGAAAATTCGGAGTTGATTTCCAATTTGCTGACTGAGGCTAAATTAGAGCACCAGGTGTTGAATGCAAAGCAGCATGAACGCGAGGCGCAGATTATCGTGCAAGCGGGTCGCCCAGGGGTGATTACTATTGCTACCAACATGGCGGGGCGTGGTACTGACATTGTGTTGGGTGGCAACCCGGAACCTGAAATTGCTGAAGTACATGCAGATGCAACGCTGACTGAGGCGCAAAAAGAAGCGCGGGTTGCCGAGATTAAGGCCGCGTGGCAAGTGCGTCATGACGGTGTGTTAACTGCAGGTGGCTTGCATATTGTGGGTACCGAGCGTCATGAGTCGCGCCGTGTAGATAACCAATTACGTGGTCGCTCCGGTCGTCAGGGTGATGCCGGCTCCAGTCGCTTTTATCTGTCTTTGGAAGATCAATTATTACGCATCTTTGCATCAGATCGTGTTTCTGCAATTATGGGCAAACTCAACATGCCGGATGGTGAGGCGATTGAGCATCCATGGGTTACCCGTGCGATTGAGAATGCACAGCGCAAGGTGGAAGGCCGCAATTTTGATATTCGTAAGCAATTGCTTGAATACGATGATGTGGCGAATGATCAGCGTAAAGTGATTTACGAGCAACGCAACGAGCTGTTAGACGCGACCGATGTGGGCGAGACAATTAAAGCCATGCGTGAAGATGTACTGGCAACCATGATGGCGACGCATATTCCGCCCGACAGCGTGGAAGAATTATGGGATGTGCCCGCGTTGGAGCGGGAACTGAAAGCGGAAGTTGGCTTGGATATCCCGCTGCAAAAAATGCTTGAGGACAATCCTGATCTGCATGAAGAAACCCTGCGCGAACGCATTACTGATGCGGCAAATCAAGTCTATCTTGCAAAAGAAGAGCAGGCCAGTGCGGAGATTCTGCGCCAATTTGAACGTTCTGTGATGTTGCAAAGTTTAGATAGCCACTGGCGCGAGCATTTGGCTGCCTTGGATCATCTGCGTCAGGGCATACACTTGCGCTCTTATGCACAAAAAAATCCTAAGCAGGAATATAAACGCGAAGCTTTTGAGCTGTTTGAAGCCTTGCTGAATACAGTAAAAAGTGAAGTGACTAAAGTGACCATGTTAGTGCAAGTTAAAACTGAGGCCGATGTCGAAGCGGTTGAAAAACCGGCGGAAGTAGAAAATGTGCAGTACCAGCATGCAGATTACGATGAAGCGCTGGCTAATCCAGTCAGCGCTGAAGATGCGCAGTTGGCGAGTGGCCAACCGATTGTGCGTGACGGCGTGAAAGTAGGTCGCAATGATCCTTGCCCATGTGGTTCAGGCAGGAAATATAAGCAATGTCACGGTGTTTTAAGCTAATAGTGAGCGGTTGAGCGTATGTCGGAAAACACAGTGCAAGAAATAAAATCCCCCTGCATTGGGGTCTGTAGCGTGGATGATGAAACAGGTTGTTGCTGCGGCTGTTATCGCACGGTAGCTGAAATAAAAACATGGTGGGATATGAGCCAAGCAGAGCAAGAAAGCTTGCGTTCAGTCTTGGAAGCGCGACAGTTGCAGACGGTAAGTTTTGACGGCTAGGTTTTGATGATAGGTGTAGTTTAGTCATCATTGGATTTGGCACGATGAAATTGATATTTCGTCAGGTCGAATCAATAGTTTTTCGTTGCAGAAGTGCCAAGAATCACACCATGACCTCTCAGTTCTTCTAAAATTTCCAGCCCAAATTGAATGAGGCTTGCAGGTTGTGGATAATCTAGCTCCTCAGTAAGCAAAATGAGTGCTTGCTTGCCAGTGATGCCGCCTTGCAGCAACAGCGTTATCAGTCTAAAAGTTACCGGGTTCAGTTCTATAAATTTCACGTTGTCTTCAATATTCCGAAACACTAACAGTTGGGTACTTACTTGCTCTTTTGGCTTGTAACGAGGCGAGATTTTATGCACAGCGTATTCATAATTGAGTAGCTGTGTCGTAGGTGTCAGAATGGGCTGGTGCGCTAGCAAATCACCTTTCTGGTTGATATTTTCTGTACTAATTTCTGAAGTTGCCATCGATGCAACGTGTAGCTCTATCCATTCATAATGACAAAGACTCACTAAAAATGGTGGCAATCGTTGCTGAATCTCCAGGTTGGCGTTAGCCAAAAAATACAGGAATTCTTCTGGAATTTGACGAAAAATGGGGGTGTTCGCCGCATGGTCACGCAAGAAAGCCTGTGTGATTTTTAGCCAGTTGCGTTTGCCCACAACCTTTCTGGCTACCGGAAAACAGGCAGAAACCGATTCAAAAATATTGTTAAATACAATTTCTTCATACACCGCCATGCGATCTGCGACTACCCCTTGAGGGCGCGGTTGATGCAGAGGGTCGCGCAGGTAAGCGGTAAACGCTTGCTGATAACGTTGAAAGCCAGGTAAATTTGAGCCCATTTCCGTTAAACCTGTAAGCCTGATGTTGTTAGTTGCTTGTGTTGGCGCTGTAACCCGTCAATTTTGTTGACTTCATTGATCAGGACATCCAGTGGCGGGATATTGATGTCTCTTTCAAGTAGCGTAGGGAATGTGCCAAATAGTTGGTATGCACTTTCCAGCAGCGCCCATACTGGGTCAATCACATCTTCACCGTGCGTATCGACCAATAAACTTGGTGTTTGCTGGTAGTGCCCTGCTACATGACCATAAATAATACGCTCGCCCGGAATGCCTCGTAAGAATTCAAGTGGATTAAAGCCAAAGTTGATGCTATTGACGTAAATGTTATTGATGTCTAGGTGCAAGAGGCAATCGGCTTCATTCAACACCGCCTTGAGAAATGCGAGCTCACTCATTTCTGACACAGGTGCCGCTACATAAAAAGAAGCGTTTTCAATGCCAATGCGCTGGCCTAGAATATCTTGAGTTTGGCGTATACGTTTTGCAACGTAATGGACGGCTTCTTCAGTAAATGGAATGGGCAGCAGGTCATATAAATAGCCATGCTCACCTTTATAACCATCCGTTGAATAACTCAAATGTTCGGTATAAACGGGAATGTTGTATTGATGTAGAAAATTTTTGACTTGTTTTAGAAAGCCTATATTCAACGGGCTTAGCCCACCTAAAGATAAGCATAAGCCATGGCAAACTACAGGATAGCGTTCTACAAACCAATCCAGCTGCTTTGCCGGTTTGCCGCCAATATCTATCCAGTTTTCAGGCGCAATTTCAACAAAATTGATATTGGCAATCTGTGGATGTCCATAAAGCGCCTGAATCTGGGGGATCAGCTCACGCTTTAACCCTAGGCCAACACCGTGAATTTGGCTTGCTGTTGCCATGATTGGGTGAGGCAGAAGCGTGGGGCTAGTGCTTATTTCTTCTCGCCGCCACATGCACCTTCTTTCATTTTTTCAGCTGAACATGCGCCTTCCTTCATTTTCTCTGCAGAGCATGCGCCTTCTTTCATTTTTTCAGGTGAGCACGCATCTTTTTTAGCTTTTTTCTCTTTTTTCATGTGAGCGCCACATTTGCCAGCGCCGCATTTACCATCTTTCGCCTTGGCATCATTTTCGGCTACCTGGTAACCGGACGAGAGTGATTTCAGTGCAAATGGATTTTCTGCTGCGTTGATAGCTGTGGCGGCTACAGAGAGTGCAAATGCACTGCCGATAGCAAGTGTACTGCCAATAGTCAGCGAAATTGATTTTTGAGTTTTGTTCATGGAAAGGCCTTTCAAAATGATAGGATTAAAAAACATTCCTGTTGGTATCAACTGCATTCCGGTCAATTAAATCGAAGGTGGGTTACCCGCGTATTAGTTTGCATTGCCGGCCATTAGGCTGGTCCGATTCTCTGGCTGAGCAGGCTGAGATAATGGGCGCTATCTAAAGGTGCATTATTACGCTGTGCCTGCCAGATGGTTTCGGCGAGACATTCTAATAAATGGTGTTGAGCCATGTGTTTGTCGTCATGTTTTTTTCGTAATGTATCATAGATCTTGGTGATGCCAATGGGTTGGTTGATGCTGATTTGCTCAATGACAGATAAATGTAAGCTCAAATGTAGAAACGGATTAGTTTCTCCCATTTCAGGGAAGTATTGCTGATTCATATAGCGCTCTGGTGCATTTAACACCGCATGGTATTCAGGATGCATCTGTATGACTTCAATGGCAATTTTCTCTAAATCAGTGAGTAGTAGATTCTGTTTGAATTTAGCCCAGGCATCAAATATAAATTGGCGGGCTTGATCTCGGCTTGGGTTGTATAAACTCATGGGTGGTTAAGTGTATTGGTTTGTGCAGAAACTGTCGCGTACTCTTTTGCCTGATATTCGCATAAGTCTTCTATGCAGCATTGGCCGCACTTGGGTTTGCGTGCAGTGCAGGTGTAGCGGCCATGTAAAATAAGCAGGTGGTGCGCATCTTTCATGAACTCAGCCGGAATAGTCTTGAGATATTTTTTTTCAACCTCCAGCACGGTTTTCCCAGTGGCGAGTTTAATCCGATTTCCCAGGCGAAATAAATGCGTATCAACGGCAATGGTAGGTTCACCAAAGGCGGTATTCAAAATGACATTAGCCGTTTTACGCCCTACGCCGGGTAAGGCTTCAAGTGCGGCGCGCGTGTTGGGGACTTGTGATTGATGCTGTGACATTAACTGTTGGCAGGTAGCCAGCATGTTTTTGGCTTTAGCATGGTATAAACCTATGCTTTTAATGTAAGCCTCTAAGCCGTGTATGCCAAGTGCCAGAATGCTTTCCGGGGTGTTGGCCACCGCAAATAGTTTATTGGTGGCTAGATTGACACCTTTGTCAGTAGCCTGTGCTGATAAAATCACTGCAATTAACAGTTCAAATGTGCTTTTGTGATTGAGTTCAGTTGTTGGATCAGGAATGGCAACACTCAAGCGCTTGAAGATCTGGAAGCGTTTTTCTGCGTTCATTCGTGCTAATGGCTCAGCGCTGGCTCAAGCTGAGATGCAGGTGATGACGTTGTCTTTCTGATTTCAATCCAGTTGCGCACCGCAATTAAAACGCCCAAACCTAAAAAAGCACCAGGTGGCAATATGGCTAATAAAAATCCATGATAATCAGGGATTACCGTGAGTACGAATTGTTTTGCTCCCGGACCAAACACTAAATCCAAGCCGGAGAATAGCGTGCCTTTGCCTACAATTTCTCGCACACCACCCAGCAAGCCCAACACTAAAGTTCCACCCAATCCCATCATAAAGCCATCCAATATGGATGGTACGGGCGTGTTTTTAGCGGCAAAAGATTCTACTCGGGCTAAAACAATACAGTTCACCACAATCAGCGGAATAAAAATCCCCAATACCTTATGCAGTGGGTGTGCGAAGGCATTGATAGACATATCAATGACAGTGACCAATGCAGCAATGACCAAAATAAATACGGGAACACGAATTTCGTTAGGCACGAGTTTACGCACCGGTGATACCGAGCCGTTTGCCGCCGCCATCACTAACGCAGTCGCCAAACCTAGGCTCAGACCATTGACGGCGGTTGTCGTTACCGCCAAAGTCGGGCACAGCCCCAATAACTGCACCACACCTGGGTTTTGCTTCCACAGACCATTGACGGTTATTTCTTTGTAATTGCTCATGTCTAATCCTTATGCGGCTGCGCTTCTATATTGGCTACAAACAATGTTTGCTTGTGCTTTTCAAAAAATTGTAAGGCCTTGGAAACAGCTTTTACAACAGCGCGCGGTGTGATGGTAGCGCCCGCCATGTAGTCAAATTGACCGCCATCTTTTTTCACTTGCCACTGTTTGGCAGGCGTTTTATTGAAAGATTCCCCATTAAATAGCTTGATCCAATCACCATGTGCGATATCGATATAATCGCCTAAGCCCGGGGTTTCTTTATGTGCCAATACACGCACACCACTGATAGAGCCATCTGCATGAATTGCAATGAGCAGTTTAATGTCGCCGCTGTAACCATCATGTGCGACCGCCTCTAGTATCACCCCAGCAAATTGATTGTTCAGCTTGGCAATGTTGGCAACTGTCGGTAAACGGTTGCCTAGTAATGCGTCAGGCGCGATCTCGACAGTTGCTGCTAACAAGTCATTATCGTGGGCATGCTCAGGCATAATTTGCTGAAAAAGTGCCAAACGAGCTTCTTTCTCATTGGCTTCAATCGGTGCGCGCGTAATATCAAACACGTAAGCGAGCAATGCCGTTCCCACGAAGGCAAAAGCAATCAGGGTAATCGCTGTTTTGAAAGCGTGTTTAATAACAGTCTCTGACATAGAATAAATTTAGCCTTTTTTGTGACCAAAAACGCGGGGCTGTGTGTAGGCATCAATCAATGGTACGCACATGTTCATGAATAACACGGCAAACGCTACGCCGTCAGGATAGCCGCCATAGACGCGAATTAAATACGTGAGCACACCAGCGCCTGCCGCAAAATACAACTTGCCGCGTGGCGTTGTTGGTCCACTTATCGGGTCAGTAATGATGAAAAAGGCACACAACATGGATGCGCCGCTCATTAAATGAAACAGTGGGTTGGCAAAATGCGCCGGGTCGATGGTGTAGAAAGCTAAAGACATCGCGGCCAGCGCTGCCAAAAATGCGGTGGGTAAATGCCAGCTGATAATACGTTGCTGCAGTAAATACAAGCCCCCTAGCAAATAAGCGCCGGTGACAATCTCGCCGCCTTTTGCGCCGAATACGCCAAAGATAGGTGCCCGTGTAATGCTGCCTACTTCGTGATTCAGCATCAGCTGTGTTTTTAAGTGGTCAAGCGGCGTGGCAGACGTGACGGCATCTATCTTAACGCCGGCAGGCAGACTATTGGCAAAAATGAATTGCAATTGATCCATCAATCCAAGTTTTGCTTGTGCCAAAACCAAGGGTGCCGGCCACTTGGTCATGAGGATAGGAAAAGAAATGAGTAGCACGGCATAGCCCACCATTGCGGGGTTGAAAGGGTTGTAACCTAGTCCGCCATATAGCTGCTTGGCGATAACAATCGCAAAAAATGTTCCCACTACAACCAGCCACCAAGGTGCCAATGGGGGTAGTGCTAACGCGAGCAGCCATGCGGTCACCACGGCGCTCAAGTCCGTTAAATAAGGGCGAACCGGACGTTGACGGATTTTGAGCAAAATAGCTTCTGAAGCCAAAGCGGTGATTGTCGCGAGTGACAAAGTCACTAAAATGCCGCCGCCATAAACCCATGTATAGGCAACAATGCCAGGCACAAGTGCCAGCAACACTTTGAGCATGATCATGCTAACGGTGGGGGCGTCGGTAATGTAGGGTGAGCGGTTCAAGTTTTATCCTGGTTTAATAACGGTTCTTAATCTGATGGTTGGGTATCAATTGTTTGTTCGGCTTTTTTGCGTATTGCCTCGATTTCGCTGATTTCAGCCTGCACTGCAGGGCTTACATTTTCAGTATTTCCAGGCGTTACTCCAGCCTGGGTTGCCGCTAATTTTAGCGCTTTTGCACGTTCAACAGCTGCGGCAATGGCGGCTTTTTTTGCATCATCTGCGATGGCGGTATTCGCAGGTTTTTCAACTTCAGTTTTTGAACCTTCCGTTTTAGCGCTGGCAGCACGCTCTGCATGTTTTTGCGCGCGCTCTAATTTCTCGCGCTCGATACGAGCCAACCTAAATTCATTGCGCTCACGCGCGAGGTCTGCCGCTTCTTTAGCTTTATCTGCGGCAATAACTTCGCTTTTTGCATAGCGATAATACTGCACCAGTGGAATGTCGCTTGGGCATACATAAGTGCAGCAACCGCATTCAATGCAATCAAATAGATTGTAATCGCGCGCTTTTTCAAAATTGTCCGACTTTGAAAACCAGTAAAGTTCCTGTGGCTGCAGGTTTACCGGGCAGGCCTCCGCGCAACGGGCGCAACGAATGCATGGCATTGCCGGTGGAGGGGGTGCAAACAGACCTGGTGTTGCGGCAATAATGCAATTTGCGGCTTTGGTAATGGGAACGTCGCTAGAGGGCAAATCAAACCCCATCATCGGCCCGCCCATAATGAAATGCGTGATGTCTGCGTTAACGCCACCTGCTGCTGCTACCAGCGATTGTAGTGGCGTGCCAAATAAAACCTCAAAGTTTTGCGGCAAGCTTACACTGCCAGTCATAGTGACAATGCGGCTGACGGCAGGTTCGCCAAACGTGAAGTATCGATAAATAGCCAGTACTGTAGCGACGTTAAATACTTGGATGCCAATATCGGTTGAACGTTTGTTATGCGGAATCTCAGTGCCCAGCAGCAAATGGATCAAACGACGGGCGTCGCCGCTAGGATACAATGTGGGCACCACTTTGACTGATGCACCAGGCAAGGCATTGCAGGCCGCACGCATGGCACTGGTTGCTTCCGGTTTGTTATCTTCAATACCAACAATGCAGTTTTCGGCACCAAGCAAATATTGTACGATTTCTATGCCGTTAACGATTTCATCAGCGCGTTCACGCATGAGCATATCGTCGCAAGTGATATAGGGCTCACACTCGGCAGCGTTAATCACTAAAGTGTGAATGTGAGATTTTCCACTCGCACGCACCTTGATGTGGGTAGGAAAGGTTGCGCCACCTAAACCAACAATGCCAGATAAGCGCAAATGTGCCACTAAATCTTTTACCGCAGTATTTCGCCAATCTATCGGCTGCAATGAAGCCCATGCATCTTTGCCATCGGGCGTTAATGTGATGCACATGTCTGGCAGGCCAGAAGGATGCGGAATGATCTGGTCACTGATTGCCGTGACTGTGCCTGAAGTAGGCGCATGAATTGCGGCAGAAACAGTGCCTTCAGCCTCAGCCAGCATTTGTCCTTTCAGCACATAGTCACCCACTTGCGTTTTAATTTTAGGAATGTAGCCAACGTGCTGACGTAGCGGCAAGATAAGCTTTTCCGGGATTGCGAGTTTGGCAATTGGACGTGTTGTGGACACCGCTTTGTGTCCGGGCGGGTGTACGCCACCGTTAAATTGATGCACTTCAGCCGAGGGGGATGGACCTTGGATGAGTCTGCTGGCGAATTGAATGATTGAATTCATAAAGGGGTGTTGCTCCCGGTTGAAGGCAACGCCTTGATCGGGATGACAGGATATTTCCACTTCCAGTTGTCGGGAGTTTCGGTAATAGGTTCCATGGTGATGCAATCCACAGGGCAGGGCGCTATACATAGTTCGCAACCCGTACATTCGGATGCGATAATGGTGTGCATGTGTTTTGCTGCCCCCAAAATAGCATCTACCGGGCATGCTTGAATGCATAGCGTACAGCCAATGCAGATGTTTTCATCAATAAACGCGACAGACTTGGGTTTGGGGATGCCGTGCTCAGCGTTCAATGGCTTGTACTCCACCCCCATTAAATCAGCCAAAGCGTGCGCGCCGGCATCGCCACCCGGTGGGCATTGATTGATGTCAGCCTCGCCTTTGGCAATGGCTGTTGCGTAAGGTTTGCAGCCCGGATAACCACACTGACCACATTGCGTTTGTGGCAGAATTGCATCAATGCGCGCCACCAGCGGGTCACCTTCAACTTTGAATAACAGTGCGGAAATGCCCAGCACAACCCCTAGCACTAAGGCTAAGCCAAGCATGATGTAGAGTGCGGTTAACATATCGCTGGAATTCAGTACCCGCTAGTATTTATCAAGTCCGGCAAAACCCATGAATGCCAGACTCATGAGCGCCGCGGTCACCATGGCGATTGCCGAACCTTTAAACACAACAGGAATGTCGGCTGCTTCCAGCCTTTCGCGCATGGATGCAAACAATATCAACACCAGCGAAAAACCAATGGCTCCGCCCATGCCAAAAAACAGAGATTCCAAAAAGCTGTGGCTGGATTGTGCGTTCAATAGTGGGATGCCTAATACAGCGCAGTTGGTCGTGATGAGGGGGAGAAAAATCCCAAGTGCCTGGTACAGTGGCGGGAAGTTTTTTTCCATTACCATTTCGGTAAATTGCACTACGCCAGCAATAATGACAATAAATGAGAGCGTACGTAGGTACTCTAGGCTATTTGGCTCAAGCAGGTAATGATTGATGCCCCAGCTGGTCATGGAGCCTATGCTTAATACAAAAGCAGTTGCGCCAGCCATGCCGATAGAAGCTTCCAGTTTCTTGGAAACGCCCATGAACGGGCATAGTCCTAAAATTTTAACCAGCACGATGTTATTCACAAGGACTGTGCCAATTAAAATCATGATGTAATGATGCAAGTTAAAAGTCATATTGAAAATTTTGTTAGAACTAATAGCTGGTACCGTAAGTAGCCTGCGATGATGGAATTATACCGCGTTTGCAGAGGCAGTAACTGAGTTAAAAATAGCAATAAGTTTACCGGATAGCGTGTGTCTATTTTCCCTAATTTTAAGTTAAAATACAAAATTATGAATTGTTTAGGTTTGCTATGTTGCAAGGCAGTTTAGTCGCTATTGTTACGCCCATGTTTGAAGATGGGCGCTTGGATATTCCGTCTTTGAATGCATTGATTGATTTTCATATTGATCAAGGCACAGATGGCATTGTCATTGTTGGCACCACCGGCGAGTCTCCCACCGTGGATTTTGACGAACATTGCCTGCTAATTAAAACGGCGGTGAGTCAGGTGAATGGTCGTGTTCCAGTCATCGCTGGCACCGGTGCGAATTCAACAAAAGAAGCAATCATCCTGACGCAAAAAGCGAAAGATTTGGGCGCGGATGCTTGCTTGCTGGTGGCACCTTATTACAACAAGCCGACACAAGAAGGTTTGTATCAGCATTTTAAAGCAGTGGCCGATGCGGTGAATATTCCGCAAATTCTGTACAATGTGCCTGGCCGTACCGGCTGCGACATTACGAATGACACAACCTTGCGTTTGGCAGCGCACCCCAACATTGTCGGTATTAAAGATGCCACGGGCGGTATTGAGCGTGGTACGGATTTATTATTGCGCGCGCCTAGTGACTTTGCGGTTTATAGTGGGGATGATGCAACTGCCCTGTCTTTGATGCTACTAGGGGGTAAGGGTGCAATTTCAGTCACAGCCAATGTAGCACCAAAACTTATGCACGAAATGTGTGCGTTAGCCATGGCGGGGAATGTAGTCGCAGCACGTGAAATTAACGCCAAACTGTTTGCATTGCATCAAAAATTATTTGTTGAAGCCAACCCAATTCCGGTGAAATGGGTGCTGGCTGAGATGGGCTTGATTAAAACGGGCATTCGCTTGCCCATGGTGAATTTGTCGGCGCAATATCATGATGTATTGCGTAGCGCCTGTGCGCCTGCACAAATTCTATAACAGATTAAATAGTCTTGAAAAAGAGGTTTGAATGAAACAACTCAATATCACATCAACCAGCATGAATGTTAATCATGCTATACGCACCACATGGGTATTATTATTGCTGGCCAGCTTAACCGCCTGCGATTCTATTCCCTTTATTGATAACAAATCGGACTACAAAGGTGCCGGCAGATCTCGCCCGCTTGAAGTGCCGCCAGATTTAACCGCTAGCCCGGTCAGTGATACGTATTCAATTCCAGGCAGTACTAGCTATTCGACTTACAGTCAGGCACAGGACGGCCAAGAGGCTGGCGTCGAAAAAATATTAGCAACACCTGAAGGCGTGCGTTTGGAAAAATCAGGCGCGCAAAGCTGGTTGGTGGTGAATGCCCCGGCTGAAAAAATCTGGCCGGTAATTCGTGAGTTCTGGATGGATATGGGTTTTGCCGTTCGGGTAGAAAACCCACAAATTGGCGTGATGGAAACGGAATGGGTTGATTCAGAGGCGATTAAAAAAGACGAAGCGGGTAATTTAGGTGATAAATTTGATAAATGGCTAGACAAGTTGTCAGGCATGACAGATAAGAAAAAATTCCGCACCCGCTTGGATAGAGGGTCGGAGCCTAATACGACTGAAATTTATATGACGCACCGCTCGGTTTCCGGCGCGCCAGATGATGGTAAAAATGTAGTTCGAACGCAGCTTGGCGACATTGATACCGGTTATAAACTGGAGACAAAACCCACGACAAGCGCAGACGTTATGGATGCGGAGCTTGATGCGGAGTTATTGCGGCGTTTAATGGTGAAACTCGGTGTTGAAGAACAAAAGTCCAAGTCTATTGTAGCGAATGCTGTCAGTATTAAGCATGCGGAAGTGATTAAAGAATCAGACGGTAGCGCAAGGTTAATATTGAATGACCCTTTTGACCGCGCATGGCGTCGTGTAGGTTTGGCATTGGATAGAATCGGCTTTGTTATTGAAGATAAAGATCGTTCCAATGGTTTGTTCTTTGTACGTTATGCTGATGTGGATATTGATGATAGTCCCAAGAAAAAGAAAGGCTTAATGGATACGCTGAAATTCTGGGGTGATGACGACAAAAAAGAGCCTGAAACGGCTACTAAGAAAGAAGAAAAAAGCATGCTCGATAGCCTGAAATTCTGGGGCAGCGATGACAAACAAAAAGTAAACCCGGAAAAGCAATATCGCGTGAAAGTTGCCGATGGGGATAAAGAAAATGCGGTGGTGACCGTGGTAGATAAAGATGGGGCTCGCGTGCGCACCACAACTGCGAATCGAATTATTGCGCTCATGTACGAACAGTTGAGATAATTACTCACCATACGGCTACTTGAAAAGTCAGGGATATGCGTTTTGCTTCGCTGGGTAGTGGAAGCGCTGGCAATGCGCTAGTAGTTGAAGTCAATCAGACTCGGTTGATGTTGGATTGTGGTTTTAATGTTAAAGAAACATCAGCAAGGCTGGCGCGATTAAATCTAACGCCTGGCGATATCACGGGCATTGTCATTACCCACGAGCATGATGACCATGCGGGTGGGGCGTTTAAGCTGGCAGCTAAGTATCGCATCCCGGTGTGGCTTACCTATGGCACACTCAAAATGGTCACGCGCTACTTCCCCAATCAACATGATTTGCAATTGCACGTCGTTGATAGCCATACAGCTTTTGCCATTGCAGATATTGAAGTTCAACCTTACCCTGTGCCACACGATGCGCGCGAGCCAATTCAATGTGTTTTTTCTGATGGCAATAGCACTTTAGGCGTGTTAACCGATGTTGGTCGGTCAACTCCGCATATTGAAGATAAATTAAGCGGCTGCAATGCGTTGGTGCTGGAATGTAATCACGATGCGAGTATGCTGCAGAGTGGTCCGTATAGCTGGGCGTTAAAAAAACGCGTAGGGGGTGATTTAGGTCACTTGGAGAATTCGGATTCTGCAAATTTATTATCGAAACTGGATAATAGTAAATTGCAGCATATGGTGGCTGCGCATTTAAGCGCTAAAAACAATACGCCTTTATTGGCGAAATCGGCTTTGGCTAAAGCATTAGGTTGCGAGATGGATTGGATTGGTGTTGCTGATCAGCTGCAAGGGTTTGATTGGAGATCGCTTACTTAAAGGCTTTAGTTAATACGATGAATAGGTCAAAAGTGAAGTGATGGATAGGTGAAGTTAAGTTGCATAAAAAAAGCCGACTGTAAAGTCGGCTTTTTCATTACTAATAGCTAATTACTTAGCAGCTTCAGCAGCTGGTGCAGCTTCAGCAGCTGGTGCAGCTTCAGCAGGAGCTTCAGCAGCTGGTGCAGCTTCAGCAGGAGCTTCAACAGCTGGTGCAGCTTCAGCAGGAGCTTCAGCAGCTTTTTCACCACAAGCAGTAACAGCAAGAGCTAGTAATGCAGCAAGTAGAATAGAACGTGTCATTTTAATTTCCTTAAGAGTTTAACTAGTTAAAAAACTTTTTTCGATAATCGCTTAAAAATTTTACTTAATTAACTATACCGAGTGGCACGAATTTTACCAGTTATTAAGAAAAAAACCAGTATTTTTCACTCATTCCCCGG
>CAMBZE010000033.1 GCA_945872425.1 Methylotenera oryzisoli
ATTTGATCGTAGGCTTTGGCTTCGCCGCCGAATTTCTTTGCCAGAATCGTGGTGATCGCTGCTGTTAGTGTTGTTTTACCGTGGTCTACGTGGCCAATCGTGCCTACGTTGACGTGCGGCTTGGTCCGTTCGAATTTACCTTTTGCCATGATTATTTCCTTTTATCTATCTAAACTTAAAATTAATGGACTATTTTTTGTTAATAATGGCATCAGCCACGTTTCTTGGTGCTTCTGTGTAATGCTTGAATTCCATGCTGTAGCTTGCGCGACCTTGTGACAGCGAACGCACAACAGTTGAGTAACCGAACATTTCAGCCAATGGCACTTCTGCCCGAATCACTTTACCTGTCGCATTGTCTTCCATGCCTTGAATGATACCGCGACGTGATGACAAGTCACCCATAATATCGCCCATATAATCTTCCGGCGTTTCAACTTCAACCGCCATCATAGGCTCCAGCAAGATTGGATCCGCTTTACGCATGCCATCTTTGAAACCAATTGATGCCGCCATTTTGAACGCATTTTCATTCGAGTCAACATCATGGTAAGAACCATCAAATAGAGTGACTTTTACATCCACTACCGGGAAGCCAGCCAAAACACCCGATGGGATTGTTTCGCGCAAGCCCTTTTCAACCGCAGGAATGAATTCACGTGGAACAGTACCGCCTTTAATCTGATCAATGAACTCAAAGCCTTTACCTGCCTCATTTGGTTCCATTTTCAACCAAACGTGACCGTACTGACCTTTACCGCCAGATTGTTTAACAAACTTGCCTTCAACTTCAACAGATTTTTTAATCGCTTCACGGTAAGCCACTTGTGGCGCACCCACGTTAGCTTCAACGTTGAACTCACGCTTCATACGATCAACTAGAATTTCCAAGTGCAACTCACCCATACCTGAAATAATGGTTTGGTTTGTTTCTTCATCTGTTTTAACGCGGAATGAAGGGTCTTCCTGTGCAAGACGGTTTAGAGCAACACCCATTTTTTCCTGGTCAGCCTTGGTTTTTGGCTCAACCGCAACGTGAATCACAGGCTCCGGGAAAATCATGCGTTCTAGGATAATTTCAGCACCAAGCGCACATAAAGTATCACCCGTAGTCGCCTCTTTCAAGCCAATAGCTGCAGCAATGTCGCCCGCACGCACCTCTTCAATCGGCACACGGTTATTAGCATGCATTTGCACAATACGACCAATACGCTCTTTTTTGCCTTTAATTGGGTTGTAAACCGTATCACCAGCATTCACCACGCCTGAATACACGCGGAAGAAAATGAGTTGACCAACAAATGGGTCCGTCATGATTTTGAATGCAAGAGCAGAGAATTTTTCATCATCAGAAGCTTGCAGGCGAATTTCATTGCCATCTTCATCTTCAGCACGTGTTGGCGGAATATCCGTTGGCGCCGGCATCAACTCAATAACCTTGTCCAACATCGCTTGCACGCCCTTGTTTTTGAAAGCAGAGCCACACATCATCGGCACGATTTCAGAAGCGATGGTACGTGTACGCAAACCTAACAAGATGTCATCTTCGGATAAATCACCTTCTTCAAGGTATTTATTCATTAAATCTTCATTAGCTTCGGCTGCCGCTTCCACCATGTTTGAACGCCACTTGTCGCAATCAGCCTTTAAATCAGCAGGAATATCACGATAATCAAACTTCATCCCTTGAGATGCTTCATCCCAGTAGATAGCTTTCATTTTGATTAAGTCAATAACGCCTTCGAATTTCTCTTCCGCACCGATAGGCACTTGCAGTGGAACCGGGTTTGCTTTTAGACGCGCACGCATTTGATCGTACACTTTGAAGAAGTTAGCACCAGCGCGGTCCATTTTATTCACGAACGCCAAACGCGGCACTTTATATTTATTAGCTTGACGCCAAACTGTCTCAGATTGCGGTTGCACACCACCTACCGCACAGTACACCATACACGCGCCATCCAGCACACGCATTGAACGCTCTACTTCAATAGTAAAGTCAACGTGACCCGGAGTATCAATAATATTGATACGGTGTTGATCAAACTGATTTGCCATACCCTTCCAGAAACAGGTAGTAGCCGCAGAAGTAATGGTAATACCGCGCTCTTGTTCTTGCTCCATCCAGTCCATAGTGGCGGCGCCATCATGCACCTCGCCGATTTTATGGTTAACGCCTGTATAGAACAGAATACGCTCAGTTGTAGTTGTTTTACCTGCGTCAATGTGAGCAGAGATACCAATATTGCGATAGCGGTTAATAGGGGTTTGACGAGCCACGTTTATTACCTTTACTTAAGTTTCTTAAAGAGCGAAATAAATAACAAAAGGTGATTAACCAAAACTATCAGTTAACCACCCAATTACATTTAGAAGCGGAAATGCGAGAACGCCTTATTCGCTTCTGCCATACGGTGAACCTCTTCACGTTTCTTCATTGCAGAGCCACGACCTTCAGAAGCTTCAACCAACTCAGCCGCCAGACGCAAGCCCATTGATTTCTCACCACGCTTACGCGCAGCGTCACGCAACCAACGCATCGCCAATGCGCTACGACGGCTTGGACGCACCTCAACAGGCACTTGATAGTTAGCACCACCAACACGACGGCTTTTAACCTCAACCAAAGGACGCAAATTAGATAGCGCCAACGTGAACACCTCCAATGCATCTTTACTTGTTTTTGCAGTGACTTGATCAAATGCACCGTACAAAATACGCTCAGCAACAGATTTTTTACCGCCTGTCATGAGCACGTTTACAAATTTTGATACTTCTTGGCTACCGAATTTTGGATCTGGCAAAATGTTGCGCTTGGGGACTTCTCTACGTCTTGGCATACTATATCTACTTTCTTTAGTCTCTATTTTTACTTATGTTTTGCTAGCAACTGCTCGAGCAAGGCTTTTGATTGGCCGCTTATATCAATAAAACTGCTTATTTTTAAAGCTAACTTACTTAGCTTTAACTGCTTTAGGGCGCTTAGCACCGTATTTAGAGCGTGATTGCTTACGGTCTTTAACACCTGCCGTATCCAAACTACCGCGCACCATGTGGTAACGCACACCCGGCAAGTCTTTTACACGGCCGCCACGTAGCAATACCACGCTGTGCTCTTGCAAGTTATGACCCTCACCACCAATATAGCTAATCACTTCATAGCCATTGGTTAAGCGAACTTTCGCAACTTTACGCAAAGCTGAGTTAGGCTTTTTAGGTGTAGTTGTATAAACACGGGTACATACACCGCGCTTTTGCGGACAAGCTTCAAGTGCAGGCACTTTACTTTTTGTGACCACTTTAACGCGTGGTTTACGTACTAACTGATTGATGGTTGGCATTGCCTATAACCTCTAATGATGTTCTCTAAATAAATTTTTTACATTTTGCTACAAAATAAAAATCAACGTTTTGCAAAATAAATCAGGATGGCAATGTCACTGATGACAATTTTACCATCCTGAAAAACTCAGCATTCTATTTAGCCTGACTTTTCTTGTCAAGACTTATCGCACTGATGTTGCAACTTTCACTCAGAACCACGCTTTTTACACAGTGGCTCCGTGAGAAAACTCCTTGCGGGTAAATTGTTTCATTTTATTCAGCAGCAGTTTCGTCACTAATTTCAGGTGTTACTTCTATTAGCGCCAATTCTTCAGCTACCAATGCCACTTCCTCAACCACAGCTACGACTGAAGGAACACCACCGGCAACTGCTGCACGCTTACGCGCTTCATGATAAGCCAAGCCTGTACCTGCTGGAATCAAACGACCAACAATGACGTTTTCTTTCAAGCCACGCAGTTCATCACGCTTACCTAAAATTGCCGCCTCTGTCAGCACACGCGTTGTTTCCTGGAATGACGCTGCTGAAATGAACGAATCAGTTGATAGCGATGCTTTAGTAATACCAAGCAACACGTATTCAAATTGTGCAGGGCGTTTGTCTTGCGCAATCACTTGCTCATTTTCAGCCAACAGATCTGCACGCTCAACTTGCTCACCTAGGATGAAGCCGGTATCGCCGGCATCTGTCACACGTACACGACGCAACATTTGACGCACAATCACTTCAATGTGCTTGTCGTTAATCTTAACGCCTTGCAAGCGGTAAACGTCCTGCACTTCGTCGATGATATAACGCGCCAAAGCTTCGCGACCTTGCAAACGTAAAATGTCTTGTGGATCAGCCGGGCCGTCAACAATGGTTTCACCTTTGGTCACCACTTGACCATCATGTGCCGTCACGTGCTTATCTTTAGGAATCAGGTACTCGTTGGCAATACCGTCTAGATCTGTAATTACCAGACGTTGCTTACCTTTGGTATCTTTACCAAATGATACGGTACCTGTTACCTCAGCAAGCATACCTGCGTCTTTTGGTGAACGCGCTTCAAACAACTCAGCTACGCGTGGCAGACCACCAGTAATATCACGGGTTTTAGATGACTCTTGTGGGATACGTGCTAATACTTCACCTACACCTACTTCCTGACCATCTTTAACTGTAATAATACAGCCCAACTGGAATGTCACATTAACCGACTGATCGCCGCCGGCGATTTTCACTTCAACGCCATTCGCATCTAACAATTTAACTTGTGGGCGCAGACCTTTAGTTTGACCAGCACGTTGTTTTGGGTCGATGACTACCAATGATGATAAGCCTGTTACGTCATCAATCTGCTTGGCAACGGTGATACCTTCTTCAACGTTTTCAAACTTAACGAAACCTGCGTACTCAGTAATAATTGGACGGGTATGCGGATCCCATGTTGCAATCGCCTGACCAGCCTTCACTGCTTTACCGTCAGTAATCTGCAATGTTGCACCATATGGCACTTTATGACGCTCACGCTCACGGCCGTTTTCATCAGCAACAATCACTTCACCATTACGCGAAATTACCACTTGTTCATTACGCACATTGGTTACATAACGCATGGTAGATGTAAAGTTCAACACACCGTTTGATTTGCTTTCAACCTGAGATACTGAAGCTGCACGCGATACCGCACCACCGATGTGGAAGGTACGCATGGTTAACTGCGTGCCTGGTTCACCGATTGATTGTGCAGCAATCACACCAACAGCTTCACCCATGCTAATCAACTTACCGCGACCTAGATCACGACCGTAACATTTAGCACAGATACCATAACGTGTATCGCAGGTAAGTGCCGTACGCACTTTTACTTCATCAATGCCCAATGCATCGATACGCTCAACTTCATCTTCTGTCAGCAATGTACCGGCTGGGTAAATCACTTCCTGTGTTTCTGGGTTAATCACGTCTAATGCTGCAGTACGGCCCAAGATACGGTCATGCAATGGCTCGATTACCTCACCACCTTTAACCAAAGCTTTGGTCACTAAACCGTCAACCGTGCCGCAATCATGCTCAGTTACTACCAAGTCTTGTGTTACGTCAACCAAACGACGCGTCAAGTAACCTGAGTTCGCTGTTTTTAACGCCGTATCAGCCAAGCCCTTACGCGCACCGTGGGTTGAAATAAAGTATTGCAACACGTTCAAGCCATCACGGAAGTTCGCTTTAATTGGCGTTTCAATGATTGAGCCATCCGGTTTCGCCATCAGACCACGCATACCTGCCAACTGACGCACCTGCGCTGCAGAACCCCGCGCACCCGAATCCGCCATCATGTAAATCGCGTTAAATGACTCTTGGCGTACTGATTTACCGTTAGCATCTTTATATTGGCTACCATCTGCATTCAATACAGTTTCTTCACGCAATTGTTTCATCATCGCGTCGGCAACCTTATCCCCGGCACGACCCCAAATGTCGACTACTTTATTGTAGCGCTCACCCTGCGTCACCAAACCAGATACGTATTGGTCTTCAATTTCTTTCACTTCGGCATCGGCTGCAGCAATCAATTGCTCTTTTTCTGGCGGTACCAACATATCGTTAATACTGATTGAAATACCCGCTTTAGTCGCGTATGAGTAACCTGTGTACATCAATTTATCAGCGAAGATCACTGTTTCACGGATACCCACTTTACGGAAGCTTGCATTGATCAGCTTTGAAATCTCTTTCTTTTTCAATGCCTTATCAATTGTACCGAACGACAGGCCTGCTGGCAGAATGTCTGACAACAAGGCGCGACCTACTGTTGTTTCATAACGTGTGGTTTTTTCTGTTTTAACACCGTCTAAATCAAGGTCATACTCTTTGATACGCACAGTCACTCTGGCGTGCAAGTCAATTAAACCTTGATCAAACACACGCTGCACTTCTTTAACATCGGCAAAACGCATACCTGTGCCGCGCGCATTTACTTTCTCACGCGTCATGTAGTAAAGACCCAACACGATGTCTTGTGAAGGCACGATGATGGGCTCACCGTTGGCAGGAGACAATACGTTGTTTGAGGCCAGCATCAAGGTACGTGCTTCCATTTGCGCTTCTAGGCTCAATGGCACGTGAACCGCCATCTGGTCACCGTCAAAGTCGGCGTTGAATGCCGCACAAACCAACGGATGCAACTGAATGGCTTTACCTTCAATCAGGATAGGTTCAAACGCCTGGATACCCAAACGGTGCAATGTAGGCGCACGGTTCAACAGTACTGGATGCTCGCGGATCACGTCCTCGAGGATATCCCATACTTCCGGTCCTTCTTCTTCTACTTTTTTCTTAGCTGCTTTAATGGTTGTTGCCAGGCCTAACACTTCCAGTTTATGGAAGATGAACGGCTTGAATAACTCCAAGGCCATTTTCTTAGGTAAACCGCATTGATGCAATTTCAATTGCGGGCCAACCACAATGACTGAACGGCCTGAGTAGTCCACACGCTTACCGAGCAAGTTCTGACGGAAACGACCACCCTTACCTTTAATCATGTCAGCTAGTGATTTTAATGGGCGTTTATTTGCGCCTGTCATGACTTTGCCGCGACGACCATTGTCCAGCAATGAGTCCACCGCTTCTTGCAACATACGTTTTTCGTTACGAACGATAATTTCAGGGGCTTTTAACTCTAGTAAGCGTTTTAAACGATTGTTACGGTTAATCACACGACGATACAAATCGTTCAAATCTGAAGTTGCAAAACGCCCACCATCCAATGGCACCAAAGGACGTAACTCTGGCGGCAATACTGGCAAGATTTCCAAAATCATCCACTCTGGCTTAATGCCAGACTTTTGGAATGCCTCAAGCACTTTAAGACGTTTAGCAATCTTCTTGATTTTAGCTTCACTGCCGGTTGCAGCCAGGTCTTGACGCAAAGTTGTCACTTCACGTTCAATATCCATCGTGCGCAATAACTCACGCACCGCTTCCGCACCCATCACAGCGTTAAATTCATCGCCATATTCTTCAACTTTTGCCAAGTAGTCATCTTCAGTCAATAACTGACCGCGTGTAAGCGGTGTCATGCCTGGATCAACCACAATGAATGCTTCAAAATACAATACACGTTCGATATCACGTAAAGCGATATCCAGCACCATACCTAAACGGCTTGGTAATGATTTCAAAAACCAGATGTGCGCAACCGGCGAAGCCAAGTCAATGTGACCCATGCGCTCACGGCGCACTTTTGACAAGGTCACTTCAACACCACATTTTTCGCAGATAACGCCGCGATGTTTTAATCGCTTGTATTTACCGCACAAGCACTCGTAATCTTTAATCGGGCCAAAGATTTTTGCGCAGAACAAACCGTCGCGCTCTGGTTTGAAGGTACGGTAGTTAATGGTTTCCGGCTTTTTTACTTCGCCATATGACCATGAACGGATTTTTTCAGGTGAAGCTAACGCAATCTTGATTGCATCAAACTCTTCTTCTTTCGTTACCTGTTTAAATAAGTCTAATAGAGCTTTCATATTTATCTCCTTAGTTTCGGTCTAGGTCAATGTCGATAGCGAGTGAACGAATTTCTTTCACTAACACGTTAAATGATTCCGGCATGCCCGCATCAATTTTGTGTTCGCCTTTGACGATATTTTCATATACTTTGGTACGACCAGCAACGTCATCAGACTTCACTGTCAGCATCTCTTGCAAGGTATATGAAGCACCATAAGCTTCAAGCGCCCAAACCTCCATCTCACCAAAACGCTGACCACCAAATTGAGCTTTACCGCCCAATGGCTGTTGCGTAACCAATGAGTAAGGCCCTGTTGAACGTGCATGCATTTTGTCATCAACCAAGTGATGCAATTTCAACACATGCATGTAACCTACAGTTACTGGACGCTCGAAGGCATCACCAGTTCGACCGTCAAACAAGGTCACTTGCGTTTTTCCGGCATGGAATTGCAATTGCTTAGTACGCGCATCATCATCCGGGAAAGCCAGATCAAGCATTGCCTTGATGTCAGACTCAGCTGCACCGTCGAACACCGGCGTTGCGAAAGGCACGCCATGTTTGAGGTTCTGTGCTAAATCCAGGATCTCAGCATCAGTGAATGATTTGATATTTTCTTTCTTGCCGGTGCTGTCGTTGTAGATTTTTTCCAGGAACTTGCGGATTTCAGCAACTTTAGTCTCTTCACGCAACATTTCCTCGATACGTAAACCTAAGCCTTTAGCTGCCCAACCCAAATGCACCTCTAGAATCTGACCGATGTTCATACGTGAAGGAACACCCAGCGGGTTCAACACGATGTCCAATGGTGTGCCGTCAGCCATGTGTGGCATATCTTCTACCGGGCAGATTTTTGAAATCACACCCTTGTTACCATGACGGCCAGCCATCTTGTCGCCAGGTTGGATACGACGTTTAACCGCCAAGTAAACTTTCACCATTTTTTGTACGCCTGGTGGCAATTCATCGCCTTGTGTCAATTTACGTTTTTTCTCTTCAAAACGGTTATCGAACTCAACGCGCGCTTGTGACAAGCTGTCTTTCAATTGCTCCAATTGAAGTGCAGTTTCTTCATCTGATAAACGAATATCAAACCAGTCATAACGACCTACAGCTCCCAAATACTCGGCCGTCAAAGTGTCGCCTTTTTTCAGCTTGTTAGGACCGCCAGTAGCCACTTTACCTTCAATCAAGCGACGGATACGACCGAATGCGTCGTCTTCAACGATACGCATTTGATCAGCTAGGTCTTGCTTGTAGTGGGCCAATTGGTCATCAATAATTTGCTGTGCACGTGCATCACGGTCAATGCCTTCACGTGTAAACACTTGCACATCAATCACCGTACCGCTCATGCCAGATGGCACACGGAGTGATGTATCTTTCACATCTGACGCTTTTTCACCGAAGATGGCACGTAACAGTTTTTCTTCCGGTGTCAGCTGCGTTTCACCTTTTGGCGTTACTTTACCTACCAGCACATCGCCAGCTTCAACTTCAGCGCCGATGTAAATAATACCTACCTCATCCAAGCGACCCAACATGCGCTCACTCAAATTAGAAATATCCTGTGTGATTTCTTCAGCACCCAGTTTGGTATCACGCGCCACCACTGACAGCTCTTCAATATGAATTGAAGTATAGCGATCATCTGCCACCACGCGTTCTGAGATCAGAATCGAGTCTTCATAGTTATAACCGTTCCAAGGCATAAAGCCTACCAGCATGTTTTGACCAAGTGCCAATTCACCCATGTCGGTTGAAGCACCATCAGCAATCACATCACCGCGAGATATCTTATCGCCTACTTTTACCAGTGGGCGTTGGTTAATATTGGTGTTTTGATTAGAACGCGTGTATTTAGTCAGATTGTAGATATCGACACCCACTTCACCTGCCTTAGCTTCCTCATCGTTAACACGAACAACAATACGACCTGAGTCGATGTAGTCAACAGCACCGCCACGACGTGCGATAACTACCGTACCAGAGTCAACTGCCACGGTACGCTCAATACCTGTACCAACCACGGCTTTTTCAGCACGCAGACAAGGCACTGCTTGACGCTGCATGTTTGCACCCATCAATGCGCGGTTCGCGTCATCGTGCTCTAAGAACGGAATCAGTGATGCCGCCACCGAAACGATTTGACCAGGCGCTACGTCCATGTACTGAACGCGATCAGGTTGTGTCATCGTAAATTCATTGTGATAACGTGATGAGATCAAATCATCCACAAATTTATTTTTAGCATCCAAGTCCGTGTTTGCTTGCGCAATCATGAACTGACTCTCTTCAATCGCAGAGAGGTAATCAATCGTGCCGGATACTTTATTGCCCTCTACGCGACGGTATGGCGTTTCCAGAAAGCCATAATCGTTGGTACGTGCATATAAAGCCAATGAGTTGATCAAACCAATGTTTGGACCTTCCGGTGTTTCAATCGGACAAACACGACCATAGTGGGTTGAGTGAACGTCACGCACTTCAAAACCTGCGCGCTCACGTGTCAAACCACCCGGGCCCAACGCTGAAATACGGCGTTTATGCGTAATTTCAGACAATGGATTGGTTTGATCCATAAATTGTGACAATTGGCTTGAACCAAAGAACTCACGAATTGCACTTGAAACCGGCTTTGCATTGATCAAATCATGCGGCATCAGATTGTCTGATTCAGCTTGTGACAAACGCTCTTTTACTGCACGTTCCACACGCACCAAACCGGTACGGAATTGGTTTTCTGCCAACTCACCTACTGAACGAATGCGACGATTACCCAAATGGTCAATATCATCAATCTCGCCACGGCCATTGCGCAACTCTAACAATACGCCGATAACAGATAAAATATCCTCATTCGAGAGAATATTTGACCCTTCATCATTACGTGCGCCTACAGCTTCATAGAAGCGTTTAATCCACTCTGATTGACGCTCTTCTGCTTTCTGTGGGAACGCGCGACGATTGAACTTCATACGGCCAACGCGTGAAAGATCATAACGATCTTCGTTAAAGAACAAGCCTTGGAATAAAGCCTCAACAGAGTCTTCTGTTGGTGGCTCACCAGGACGCATCATGCGGTAGATCGCTACACGCGCGCTATATTGGTCAGGAATCTCATCAATACGTAACGTTTGTGAAATGTAATCACCGTGATCCAAGTCGTTTGAATAGAGTGTATTGATTGAGGCAATATTTGCATCAACTAATTTTTCCAACAATGACTCTGTAATTTCATCATTTGCATTTGCAACAACTTCACCCGTTTCTTTATCAACAACCGTGCTAGCTAAAGCACGACCAAGAATAAAGTCTTGCGGAACAGCAATTTTGCTCACGCCAGCTTTTTCCATATCACGAATATGTTTAACGGTGATGCGTTTGTCTTTAGCTATAATCACTGAACCATCTTTAGCCACGATATCAAACTTGGCCACTTCGCCACGCAGACGCTCAGGCACGATCGTGAACTCAACACCATTTTTGCCGATGTGGAAGGTATCGAAATCATAGAAAGTTGAAATGATTTGCTCTGGCGTATAACCAAGCGCTTTCAACAAGATAGTCACCGGCATCTTGCGACGACGGTCAATACGGAAATATAAATAATCTTTAGGATCAAATTCAAAATCTAACCATGAACCACGGTAAGGAATGATACGTGCTGAGAACAGCAACTTGCCTGAGCTATGTGTTTTACCTCGATCGTGCTCAAAGAACACGCCAGGGCTACGATGCAACTGAGAAACAATCACGCGCTCTGTACCATTGATTACGAATGAGCCATTTTCAGTCATCAAAGGCAATTCGCCCATGTAAACTTCTTGCTCTTTCACTTCTTTAACCGTCGGCTTTGATGCCTCTTTATCCATGATAGTGAGGCGTACTTTTACCCGTAAAGGCGCAGCATAGGTTAAACCACGTTGCTGACATTCTTTAACATCGAAAGGCTCGGCGCCCAATTGATAACTCACGTAATCTAAACGTGCGTTGCCAGAATGGCTAACGATCGGGAATACTGAACTGAAAGTTGATTGCAAACCATCTTCCGTGCGTTTATCCGCAGGAATGTCTGCTTGTAAAAAAGCCTTATAAGACTCCAATTGCATTGCAAGCAAATAGGGAATCTCTTGCACACTTTCGCGCTTAGCGAAACTTTTACGAAGGCGTTTTTTTTCGGTGAAGGAATAGCTCATTGCATCTCCTAATGATTGAGGGCAGAAATTAAAATACTTTTTTGCACTACATCCACTACGTAAGTATTTTCAGCTCTAACCTCAGTTAAGTTTTAACTGAAATTTTGTGGTTACAAATTGCCAGATTGCGCAATTACATTTTGTTACATACTGCACCATTACAAATGCATTAGGCTGACGGTCTCCCGTCAGCCTAACTCAAGCATTTAGCAATGTATTACTTGATTTCGCCAGTTGCGCCAGCTTCAATCAATTTTTTCAATGCTGCATCAGCATCAGCTTTTGAAACACCTTCTTTAACCACTTTTGGTGCGCCATCAACTAAGTCTTTAGCTTCTTTCAAGCCCAAACCAGTTAATTCACGAACCGCTTTAATTGCGCTAACTTTTTGTTCGCCCGCAGTTAAAATAATCACGTTAAATTCAGTTTGCTCTGCCGCTGCTGCCGGAGCCGCACCGCCAGCTGCAGCTGCCACTGCTACTGCAGCTGCTGATACGCCGAATTTTTCTTCGATTTCTTTAATGAATGCTGTCAAATCTAAAACTGACATTTTTCCTACTGCATCTAAGATGTCTGCATTTGTAATTGCCATTTTGAATATTCCCTAAAATTAAATAATGTTGCTTATGTCAAGTTGAATTGGTGAATTAAGCTGCTTCTTTAGCATCACGAATCGCCGCCATGGCGCGTGCAAACTTAGTTGGCACTTCGTTGAGCGTACGTGCAAATTTAGCAAGCAACTCTTCGCGGCTTAATGTAGATGCCAAGGCTTGAACACCTGCAGCATTCATCACTTGATTTGGCATCGCACCTGCTTTGATAACGATTTTGTCGTTAGTCTTAGCAAAACTGTTCAACACTTTTGCCGCAGCAACAGCGTCCGTTGAAATACCAAACACCAATGGACCAACCATTTCGTCTGCTAAAGCCGCAAATGGTGTACCGTCAACAGCACGGCGTACTAAAGTATTTTTCAATACGCGTAAGTACACACCAGATTTACGAGCTTCTGCGCGCAATACGGTCATATCTGCCACACCGATGCCACGATACTCAGCAATAACAATCGCTTGAGCCGTGGCCACTTGCGCGCTAACTTCAGCAACTACCGCTTTTTTCTCTGTAAGATTTAGACTCAAGGTCTTTCTCCTTCCGTTAAAATCTCTGCTTTATTGCTAAAGCAGAATTAGCCTTTACAATCCAGAAGATTATAAAAACCGCTTTTACGGCGACCTTTCATCAGGAATTAACCTGTTTAGGGATGCGCCATCTGCGTAGGTATCAGGGACAGAAGACAGAGGGCCGAGGACAGAATCCTCTTTCACCCATCACCTATCCGCTTCAATTAAATCCTTGCGGACACCTACGGTCTTTGATAACCCCACATCATTTATTAAGAAAACCTCAACTGATAATGTGAGCCCAAAGCCCTTTGCGAGCGAAGCGAAATACTCAGCTTCACTCATCATTCTATTTAAGCGACTAAACTCGCTTGGTCAACACGTACACCAGCACCCATGGTGCTAGATACTGATAACTTTTTCAGATAAACACCTTTGCTGGCAGCTGGTTTTGCTTTATTCAAAGCATCCACCAGAGCCAATAAGTTACCTTGCAATTGCTCAACGGTGAAAGATGCGCGCCCAATGGTGCAATGAACGATACCGCCTTTGTCTGTACGATATTGCACTTGACCTGCTTTAGCATTTTTAACTGCTGTAGCTGCATCCGGTGTTACCGTGCCAACTTTAGGGTTTGGCATCAAACCGCGTGGGCCCAACACTTGACCTAAAGCACCAACGATACGCATTGCATCTGGCGTGGCAATCACAATGTCAAAATCCATTACGCCAGCTTTAACTTGCTCTGCCAAGTCTTCAAAACCAACGATATCTGCACCAGCCGCTTTTGCCGCCTCAGCTTGCGCACCTTGTGCAAACACTGCAACACGAGTCGTTTTACCTGTGCCGTTTGGCAATACAATAGCGCCACGCACCAATTGGTCTGATTTACGTGCATCAATCCCTAGATTGATAACAGCATCAACTGACTCATTAAATTTTGCGGTTGCGTTTTCTTTAACTAAAGTTAAACCTTCAGTCATTGGATACAATTTATTGCGATCTACTTTTGCACGTAGTGCATTAATTCTTTTAGCCATGTTATACCCCCTCCACTTCAATACCCATGCTGCGTGCGCTACCTGCGATAGTGCGAACAGCAGCATCCATATCAGCAGCAGACAAGTCAGCTTGTTTTGTTTTAACAATTTCCTCAGCTTGAGCGCGAGTAATTTTGCCAACCTTATCAACATGTGGACGCGGTGAACCTTTAGTAATACCAGCTGCTTTTTTAATCAAAATAGTTGCCGGAGGAGACTTCATCACAAAGGTGAAGCTCTTATCTGCAAACGCAGTAATTACCACTGGAATTGGCAAGCCTGGCTCTACACCTTGCGTTGCAGCATTAAATGCTTTACAGAATTCCATGATATTCAAACCACGTTGACCCAATGCTGGACCAACTGGAGGACTGGGATTAGCCTTACCTGCAGGAATCTGCAGCTTGATATAGCCAATAACTTTCTTTGCCATGCTATTACTCCTAAATTGGGTACAAACGCTTTATTACGTCAAAGCTCCCCGTTGAAAAATACCACTAACTTTTACCACTAAACTTCTTTTTCTATCTGACTGAATTCCAATTCAACTGGCGTTGAGCGCCCAAAAATAACCACTGAAACACGTAACTTGCTCTTTTCGTAGTTGATTTCTTCAACGTTACCAGAGAAATCTTTAAACGGGCCATCAGTAATACGCACTGACTCCCCCTTTTCAAAGGTAAGTTTTTGCGTCGGGTTACTTTTACTATCATCAATGCGCTGCAAGATGATATCAACTTCTTTATCTTTGATTGGCGTTGGCTTCTGCGCACTACCGCCGATGAACGCTGTGACACGCGGCGTACTTTTGACTAAATGCCAGCTTTCGTCCGTCATATCCATTTGCACTAAAACATAACCCGGATAAAGCTTACGCTCGGAAATTGTCTTTTGCCCGGCCTTCATCTCAATGACCTCTTCGATAGGCACTAGAATTTGACCAAACTGATCTTGCAATCCAGAACGAATAACGCGCTCTTCCAATCCTTTTTTCACAGACTTCTCAAAGCCTGAAAACGCCTGCACCGCGTACCATTTCATACTCATTACGCGCCCCGTCCCATTAACCACTTCACCATAAAGGCAAAACCAATATCAACCACAGCCAAGAAAGCCGCCATTACAACAACCAATACAAATACCACCAATGTGGTTTGCACAGTCTCTTTACGAGTTGGCCATACTACTTTACGCGCTTCAACAACTGAGTCACCGATAAAACCTAGTGACTGCTGACCTATCGGCGTAGTCCAAAGCACTGCAACAGATGCAGCCAGACCAGCCAGTACCACAAGAATACGCACTACAATAGCGTTATCCGATAGCAGATAAAACCCCGCAATTCCCGCAATAAGCATAGCAAACGCTAGCAGTAACTTAATTTTGTTAACCATAATTTACTTAATATAAGCACTTAACTTAATAGTGACTAAAATTTTCAATTGATTTAATCAAGCAAAAAAGACTGGAGACGTATAAATCTCCAGTCGCTTCACATTTCTAAATCATTACTACAAATTTGGCAGGCCAAGAGGGTCTCGAACCCCCAACCCTCGGTTTTGGAGACCGATACTCTACCAATTGAGCTATTGGCCTATTTTCAAAACTCAAAAAGCTACGCCGGGTTGTTGGCGCAGCTTTTTTTAACAAATATTACTCAATAACCTTAGCGACCACACCGGCACCCACAGTACGACCACCTTCACGGATAGCGAAGCGTAAGCCTTCTTCCATCGCAATCGGAGCAATCAATGTAACGGTGATGGATACGTTGTCGCCTGGCATGACCATTTCT
>CAMBZE010000034.1 GCA_945872425.1 Methylotenera oryzisoli
GAGGCAGTCACGGTTTGACCAAACAGAATCTGACCAACGTCGGCAGTGATGTGTTTATTTTTGTTTAGCGCTTCTGCGATTTGCGCAGCGGCAGATGAAAACTTCTTGTCGCCTTCAGTGCCATAACTGTGAAACTGAATATGCGTCAGATGCATGGGCAAACCATCACTCGCGCCCATGGTGTTGAGCGTGGTTTCAAAGTTACCGGCGGCCCCCAGATTGTTGCAATGTACATGTAGCGGTTTTGCGATGCCTAATTCATGCACGGCGCGGCTCAAACTTTGCAAAATTTCACGCGGACTCACTTGGTAGTAGCTATTGTTTTCGTCTAGATTCAGCCGGCGTTGGTTGAACTTGAATGCGCTGATGCCACCTGGGTTGACCACTTTAATGCCGATGGCTTGCGTAGCATGTAGTATCCATGCCACGTAATCATTGATCGCCTTTTGGTCTTTCTTTGCGGTGAGCATACGCAGAAAGTAGTCGTCATTGCCAAGCATGGCATAACCGCCTTTGTCTATCATCGGTGTGTCACCCATTTCCAGGTGGGCTTGACGGGCGTTAATGGGCAAAATGGCCGGTTCAAAAGCTGCGGTATAGCCCATTTCTATGTATCTAAAACCAGTATCGGTAGCACTTGGCACTGAGTGATGGCTGCAATGCGGGGTGCAGATGTGCGCTTCCGGCTCGCTTGAATTTTTAAGTTCTTGCGCCTGTTTTTGTTGATATTGTTGTTGATATTCGGGCAACATCATACGTGCAATGTTCATCTTGCCACCGCCGATGTGGCTATGCATATCAATCGCGCCCGCCATCACCACTTTGCCAGCCAAATCAAAAGTTTGGCTGATTTTTGTGTTATCGAGCGGCTTGGAAACGATACGTCCCTGATGAATGTAAATATCTTCTACAACACCATTCTTATTGTGCGTGGGGTCGTAAATCTTGCCGTTTTTCAGTAAGGTAATCATGCTAATTTAGATTCAATTTTGTTAATGACGTCACTTAAGCTAGGCAAGTGACTATCGCGTAATTTTTTCAATGGCAGTGTGATTGAGCTATCTAGACGGAACATTAGGCCAGCGTGATCAACGCCGGGTATGCCGACTGGAATAAATACATCAGGCTGATGCTCAAATTTCGTAGCGGGATGACCAATCACAATGGTTGGCACCCCTGATTTTGGCGGAGAGTATGGATTGAACGTGCTTACCCATAACATCGTGTCGCAAGTTTCCAATTGTTTTTTGGTTGAAAAGTGATAGGTGTCATATTCTGGTTTGCCGTTGACATAACGACTTCGAGTTGGATACCCGCTTAACCAGGTGCTGGTGTTGTTGATGGATGAATCACCATCTCCAGCGTTGAGCGGCAAACCGGCGGCACGTGTGGTTTCATTCAGTTTGTTAATCAGTTGCGTGATGCTTTGGATAGTGAGTTCTGCATGAGAAAACTTGAAGCTGCTTGCCGACCACACGATGACCGCATAGTTGGCGGACTTTAATTTCTCTACAATAGCCTGCAAAGCTGAAATGCTCACGCCGGCAGCAATATCCACGGTAATTTTTTTATTAACCAGCAATGCGTTTAAGATATTTACAATTTCAGGAAGATTGGTTGTCGTGGCTGGGATGACAGTAGCTTGCTTGCCATCAGGTGAAGCGCCTGGCTTCGTGTTTTCAATGGGCGCGCCTAAGTAAATTACCTCGGGCATGGGTTTGTTGAACAGACTTTCCGCGTTCCACACCAGCTTTTCAAAAAAGCGTGGATGGCTGGTTTCAATGTCAGTGCCTATGGCCAGTATGACATCGGCACGATTTTTAACTTCAGCCAGTGTCGTGGTGAGCCAACCGCTGTTTTGCATGGTCAACGTGTTACGCACACTTGATTCGCTATGCATATGATCCAAGGTGGCATTGGTTTTTTCAGCCAATCGCATCAGGGTGCGCATCCCCTGCACTTCGGTTCCCAAACCCGCAAATAAGGGCTGTTTGCTTTGCCGCAAGATACCAGCGGCAACGTTAATGGCAGTGTCCAAGTCACATGGCTCGCCTGACAAGCTGGGTGTTTGAGGGTGGCTGCTTTGAAATGACTGCTCGAAAAAGGCTATACCTTTTGTGCAACCATTTTTAAGTGTGATTGGTGCGGATGAATTCAATGACACATCGTCGCAAAGCAAACCACAGGCTGGGCAGGTAGCAGAGATGTTGGTGTTGTTTTTCATAGGTGCGTCAATTTTGGCACATTTTTAATCATTCTAAACTGCTTCCTTAGCAACATATCATAAAAAGTTGGTTTATTTTAACTGCTAAAAATGGTATTTTAACGGTCTTTTCAACAAGTTAATTTAATGGAGTAGTTATGGCAGTTCAACGTACGCTTTCAATCATCAAACCTGATGCAGTTGCAAAAAATGTTATCGGTAAAATTTACACGCGTTTTGAAAACGCTGGCTTAAAAATTGTTGCTGCAAGAATGGCACAATTGACACAAGCTGAAGCTGAGGGCTTTTATGCTGTTCACGCAGCGCGTCCGTTTTTTGCGGATTTAGTAAAATTCATGATTTCAGGCCCGGTGATGATTCAAGCGTTAGAAGGTGAAAACGCAGTGCAAGTCAACCGTGATTTGATGGGCGCTACTAACCCTAAAGAAGCGGCTGCCGGCACTATCCGTGCTGACTTTGCTGAAAGCATCGACGCTAACGCAGTGCATGGTTCTGATTCTGCTGAGAATGCTGCGATCGAAATCAAATATTTTTTCGGCTAATTTTTTAGAAAAACAATTTTGGTCAATTTGCTCAATTTTAATCAACCGCAGCTTGCTCAATGGTTCGCTGAGCATGGCGAGAAACCTTTTCGCGCCAAGCAGTTGATGCGTTGGATGCACCATTTTGGCGTGCATGATTTTGAGCAGATGACTGATATTGCCAAAAGTCTGCGTGAAAAGTTGGCTGTTGAGGCTGAAATCGTTCTGCCTAGTGTGCAGCACGAACAAATATCCAATGACGGCACGCGCAAATGGTTAATTGGCGCGGATGCTGCCAACAGCATTGAAACCGTGTTTATCCCGGAAGATGATCGCGGTACTTTGTGTATTTCCAGTCAGGTGGGTTGCGCGCTGGAATGTACATTCTGCGCTACCGGCCGTCAGGGCTTTAATCGCAACCTGAGTGTTGCGGAAATTATTGGGCAGCTGGCCATTGCAAATCAGTCATTACGCCAGGAGACTGGTTATGACATGTTGTCCGCAAATGATCGTATTATCAGCAATGTGGTGATGATGGGCATGGGTGAGCCTTTGTCTAACTACGACAATGTGGTGACGGCAATGCAAATTATGCTTGATGATAGCGCTTACGGCTTGAGCCGTCGTCGTGTGACACTTTCAACCAGTGGCTTAGTGCCCGCCATGGATAGGCTCAAGGAAGATTGCCCGGTGGCATTGGCCGTGTCGCTGCATGCGCCGAACGATGCGCTGCGTGATGTGATTGTGCCGATCAACAAAAAATATCCGCTTAAAGAATTAATGGCGGCGTGTAACCGTTACCTGGAAAAAGCGCCACGTGATTTTGTGACATTTGAATATGTGATGTTGGACGGTGTGAATGACACGGTTGAGCATGCACATCAATTACTGGCGTTGGTCAAAAACGTTTCTTGCAAATTTAATTTAATCCCTTTTAATCCTTTCCCCAATAGCGGTTACGACACGTCTAAATCGAGTCACGTGCGTGTATTTCGCGATATTTTGATGCAGGCCGGCTATGTGGTGACTGTGCGTAAAACGCGTGGAGAAGATATTGATGCGGCTTGTGGTCAATTAGCCGGTAAGGTGCTGGATAAGACTAAGCGCGCTTCCAAACGAATTCCAATTGAGGCGTTGCATGAATAAAACGTTGAATCAGTGCAAGCTAAAGTTATTGCAGAATGGAAAGTAATCATGGCAGCATCAGCAGATATTGATAGCGTGGAGCCAGTTGAACTTGATTTGCAAAGTCAAGCGCCACTCGGTGAGGTGTTTTCGGCTGCAAGAAATGCTAAAAATATGACGCAGCAGGATGTGTCCAACAGTTTGCGTTTTAGTGTTAAGCAAATTGACGCACTGGAAAACAATGCGTTTGCAGCTCTGCCAAACGCGATGATTACGCGCGGGTTTATCCGAAATTATGCACGTCTGCTAGAGTTGGATGCAGAACCGCTGTTGGCGAGTTATCGTGGGCGAGTGCCAGATAAATTGCCAAATACTTTGGTCGTGCAAACCTCTGTGCAGCAAGTGGAATTGACTAAAGACAGCTTGCCTTGGCTTAAGTATATTTTAGGTGGCATTCTGGTGTTGTTGTTTTTGCTGGCTTGGTTTTTTTATATGGATGACCTATCTAAGCAAGCCAATGCACCCGCTGGACAAATGCCGGAAGCTACAGTTGAGGCGAAGCCTGCTGTTGAAGTGCCGCTTCCTGAAATTGCTTTGCCCGCTGCAGAGCGTCAGGTAGATAGCAGTGCTAATAGTGATGTGCAACTGCCGCCTGATAGTAACCAAAAAGCTAATTTAACGTTACAACCAAGTAATCCGATAGTGTCAAATGCTGCGACAGATTCAAGTGCTAAAAAAGTAAGCATGTCTTTTTCTGAAAAAACCTGGGTAAGTGTGACGGATAAATCAGGAAAAGTGATTTTTGAAAAAATGGGTTCTGCCGGTAGCATAGACAGTTTTGATGGAACGCCGCCATTTAATCTATTGATTGGTAATGCAAAAGCTACCAAGCTCACATTTTTAGGTCAGGAAGTCGATTTGGCGGCACATACTAGCCGTAATGTTGCGCGCGTTCGTTTGGAGTAGTGATTGAGTATACAAAATAAGCCCCGCAATACCTTGCAGGTCATGATAGGCCATGTGCCCGTGGGTGGTGGCTTGTTCAATTCGGCGCCAGCACCAGTGGTGGTGCAAAGCATGACCAACACCGATACTGCCGATGCTAATGCCACGATCAAGCAAGTATTTGAATTGTGGCAAGCCGGATCTGAAGTCGTAAGAATAACCGTTAATTCGCCTGAAGCTGCGGCTCAAGTCGGTAACATTCGCCGTGGCTTGGATGCTTTGGGATGCAATGTGCCGTTGGTCGGCGACTTTCATTACAACGGTCATAAATTGTTGGCGCAATACCCTGATTGTGCCGAATCCCTTGCTAAATACCGTATCAATCCAGGTAACGTAGGTAAAGGTGCTAAGCGTGACGAGCAATTTGCTGCCATGATAGAAGCCGCCATTCGATATAAAAAAGCAGTGCGCATAGGCGTGAATTGGGGCAGTTTAGACCAAGCTAAAATGGCGCAGATGATGGATGATAATGCGAAACTTGCTGAGCCATTAACCCCTGATGCGCTGATGCGCGAGGCGTTGATCCAGTCTGCACTTGAAAGTGCGGCGCAGGCGGTTGAGTTGGGCTTGTCGGCCAATCAAATCATCATTTCGTGCAAGGTGAGTGACGTGCAGGATTTGGTTAAGGTTTATACCGAATTAGCCAGTCGCAGCGATTACCCATTGCACTTGGGTTTAACCGAAGCTGGCATGGGCTCAAAAGGCATCGTTGCCTCTACTGCGGCTTTAGCATTGCTGTTGCAGCAAGGTATCGGCAACACGATTCGCGTTTCTTTGACACCGGAACCCAATGAATCGCGCACTAAAGAAGTCATCGTCGCGCAAGAAATCTTGCAAACTATGGGCATACGCTCATTTACGCCGTTGGTGACGGCTTGCCCAGGGTGTGGTCGCACCACCTCGACTTATTTTCAAGAGCTTGCCATGCAAATTCAAAGCTACTTGCGTAATCAAATGCCGGTATGGCGTGGTCAATATGCGGGGGTTGAAAACATGAGCGTGGCGGTGATGGGTTGCGTGGTGAATGGACCAGGCGAATCCAAACTTGCCAATATTGGCATCAGCTTACCGGGAACAGGTGAGGTGCCGGTAGCGCCAGTGTTCGTGGATGGTGAAAAAACCGTGACACTCAAAGGTGACCATATCGCGCAGGAATTTCAGGCTATTGTGGAAGCTTACGTGCAAAAAAACTATGCTGAAGGTGGCAGGTTGCGTACTAACTCAGCGCAAAAAATTATTCCAATACAAACAGCCAACTAGAAAATTAAGAATTAAAAATCTATGAGTAACAAATTTCAAAGCATCAAGGGTTTTTACGATATCTTGCCTGAGGCTACGCCGCTGTGGTTCAAGCTGGAAGACACTGCCCGTCGCGTATTGGCACAATATGGGTATAAAAACATCCGCCTGCCGCTGGTAGAGCCGACCGAGCTTTACGTGCGTAGCGTAGGTGAGCATACCGACATTGTAGAAAAAGAAATGTATGCATGGGAAGATGCCCTGAATGGTGACAAGTTAGCCTTACGACCGGAAGGCACGGCGGGCTGTGTACGCGCAGTGGTTGAGCATAACCTGACTTACAATGGCCCGCAGCGCTTATGGTATTCAGGCGCCATGTTTCGGCATGAAAATGTGCAAAAAGGTCGTCAGCGCCAGTTTCACCAAATTGGGGTGGAGGCTTTTGGATTTGATACACCGGAAGTCGATGCCGAGCAGATCGTGATGTTGGCCAGGCTGTGGCGTGAACTAGGCATTCAGGAGGTTGAGCTGCAAATCAACAGTATTGGCGATGCGCATGAACGCGCGGAATATCGCAACATTTTGATTGCTTACTTTGAGCAACATGCTGATTTGTTGGATGAAGATGCCAAGCGTCGTTTGCATACCAATCCATTGCGTATTTTGGATACTAAAAACCCGCGTATGCAAGCCATGTGTGAGGCTGCGCCAAAGTTAATCGACAGTTTGGGCGTTGAAACCCGCACCCATTTTGATGGCCTGTGTAAAAGATTGATCGATGCTGGCATTACTTACAAAATCAACCCGCGTCTAGTGCGTGGGCTGGATTACTACAACCGTACCGTTTTTGAGTGGGTAACAACTAAATTGGGTGCGCAGGGCACGATTGCGGGCGGTGGCCGCTATGATACCTTGGTAGAGCGTCTAGGCGGCAACGCAACGCCCGCCTGTGGTTTTGGCATTGGCTTGGAGCGCGTATTTTTGCTAATGCAAGAGTATGAAATTACTGCGCATGATGCCCCGGATGTGTATCTGGTGAATGTAGGTGAGCTGGCTGAGAATGCGGCGTTTGTCATCGCCGAGCAGTTGCGCAATGCCAATATACAAGTTGTGTTACATGCAGGCGGTGGCAGCTTCAAATCACAAATGAAAAAGGCAGATAGAAGCCAAGCCAGGTATGCCTTGATATTAGGTGATGATGAAGTTAATAGCCAGCTGGTTACGTTAAAGCCGATGCAGGCTGAGATAAAAGCCGAGCAAGTGCAATGTAGTATAGAACAAGCAATTAAGTATTTAACTGCAAACTGAAAAACTGTTAAGCGCGTAGATTTTACATATAAAAAACATGACGACCGACTTGCAAATGGATCAACCAGATAAAGTAACGCCACTGTTGCAGTTATCACATGTCAGTATTTCAGCAAAAAAAATGCCTTCGCGTTTGCTGGTGAATGATGTGAGTTTCACCATTGATTCCGGAAAGACCACATGTGTGGTTGGAGAGTCAGGCAGTGGTAAAAGCCTTACTGCGCTTTCTGTGATGGGTTTGTTATCTAAACAATTGCAGTTAAATTCGGGCAAGGTTCTGTTTAATGATGCGAACCTGGGCGTTCAGGATTTAACGGTGCTGAGCGAGGCAAGTCTGCAGAAACTGCGTGGCGCAAAAATTGCCATGATTTTTCAAGAACCCATGACTTCGCTGAACCCGGTACTTACCGTGGGTTATCAAATTGGTGAAAGCTTGACCACTCACTTGGGTCTTAAAGGGAGCGCCTTAAAAACCAGAATTGCAAATTTATTGGAAATGGTTGGGATTCCGCCTGGTCGTGCCAATAGTTATCCTGACGAGCTTTCAGGTGGGCAGCGTCAACGTGTCATGATAGCAATGAGCATTGCTTGCGAACCTAGTCTGCTGATCGCGGATGAGCCCACAACGGCTTTGGATGTGACGGTTCAAGCGCAAATACTTAAATTATTGGATGACCTTAAAACGCGCATGAACATGGGTATGCTGTTTATTACTCATGATTTTGGCGTGGTTGCAGATATTGCAGACCATGTCGTGGTGATGTTCAGAGGTGAAATTGTGGAGTCAGGCACTAAAGCACAGGTGCTTAGCAACCCACGGCATCCATATACGCAGGCTTTGCTGGCATGCGTGCCTGATGCGGAAGGTAAAAAAGCATTAAAACCGATAGATTACGCTTGGTTACCAGAGAATAAAGCGCGCCAGCAAAAGCTTGAGGTCACGGTGTGAGTGATTTGATTTTAGTGGCTAACAAGCTGGTTAAAACTTACACACAACGCAGTGGTAAGTTTGGCTTCGGTACGACATTTGTAAAAGCGTTAGATAACGTCAGTATCACTTTGCGCACAGGGACAACACTTGCCGTTGTGGGTGAATCTGGAAGTGGTAAATCCACGTTGGCGCGTTGTCTGTTACAATTGCAACCCTTGGATAGCGGTGAAGTGCTTTTTGCTGGTCAAGACTTAGCCAAAATGCAGGCATCGGCGTTGCGAGCCATACGTAAAAATCTGCAAATGGTGTTTCAAGACCCGTTCGCCTCGCTTAATCCACGGATGCGGATAGGTGAGATAGTCGGTGAAGGTTTACTGATACATGGCTTGGGTAGTATGACCGAACAACAGCAAAAAGTGATTGCCATGTTAAAGCGTGTAGGCTTAACTGAAGCGGATATGCAAAAGTATCCGCACGAGTTTTCCGGCGGGCAAAGACAACGTATCGGCATTGCGCGTGCGTTAGTATTGCAACCAAAAGTGGTGGTATGTGACGAGCCAGTGTCCGCTTTGGATGTGTCAATACAGGCGCAAATACTGTTGCTGCTTAAAGAGTTGCAACAGGAAATGGCATTAAGTTATATTTTTATTAGCCACGATTTACGTGTTGTGCGTCACATTGCAGATGACATTGTGGTGCTGTATCAAGGTAAGGTGGTTGAGCAGGGTAAAGTGGCTGGCATTTATGAGCGGCCGCAACATGAATATACACAGAATTTGCTGGCGGCCATCCCTGGCAAAGAATATAACCTAGGCAAAAAAGTGGTGAATGCATAATCAAGTTTTCATGGTTTAAGTTTTATGGGTTAAGTTTCAGAATTAAAATAGATTAGGGCTAAAAATGGCATATGATTTGGAAGAACAAGAGCAGTTAGATGAATTAAAAGCGTGGTGGAAAACCTACGGCAAAATGATCAGCAACACGGTGCTGGCATTGTTGGTGGCTTATGCCGCTTTTCAAGGCTGGAAATACTTTCAGGACAAGCAGTCCGTAGAGGCTTCTACCGAATATCAAGCATTGCAAGTCACTGATGAAAAAGACTTAAAAACCATTCAGGCCAAAGCTACGGTTCTGATGGATAAATACAGTGCAACCCCATATGCCGGGCGCGCGGCTTTGTTTGCCGCTAAAGCGAATTACCAGGCGAAAGAAATTAAAAGTGCAAAAGCACAATTGGAATGGACAATCAAGCATGCCAAAGAAACGTCCGTGAGTGCTATTGCCAGCTTGCAGTTGGCCAATATTCTGGCGGAAGAGAAAGACTTTTCTGCAGCATTGAAGTTACTGGAGGCATCGCATGATGCGGGCTTTGATGGTTTATTTTCAGACCTGAAAGGCGATGTTTTAGTCGGCCTTGGTAAAAATGTGGAAGCGAAAGCAGCCTACCAGCATGCGTTAACCAAGTTGGACGCGCAAGGTAAATATCGTACGTTGACACAACAAAAACTAGAAGCATTAGGCTAATGAAACCATTGACACATTTCACTCACAAATCAAAGCTGTTATTACTGGCTTTGACTAGCCTGCTGATGGTATCGGCATGTACCAGCATTACGGATATGCAAAAGGATATTTCTGAGCGTGTTTTTGGGCAAGAGCCAGCGAACCCCCCTGAGCCACTGCTGGACATTAAAGAAACTGCCAGTGCTAAAATCCTGTGGCAAGCCAAAGTTGGCGCATCTGGAAATTTTGATTTTACGCCGGTGGTTGAAGCTGGCTATGCTTATGTAGCGAGTGCTGAGGGCGAACTTGCTAAGCTGGATGTTAGCAACGGCAAGCAAGCCTGGCGTGTAAGTGCGGGCGAAAAGCTGACGGGTGGCGTGGGCGTGGGCGGCAGTCTGGTGCTTGTGGGCACACAAAAAGGCGTTGTTTATGCCTATGATATTGCCGGTAAGTTGCAATGGAAATCCAGGCTCAGCAGTGAAGTATTAAGTGCCCCCAAATATTTTGATGGCATGGTGATTGTACGTACAGGCGATAGTCGAATTTATGGCATTAATGCGAATGATGGCAGTCGCAAATGGGTTTATGATCGCACCAGCCCAGCACTTACTTTACGCAGCAGTGCCGGTGTGGTTGTTGATGGCGGTGCCGTGTATGCCGGGTTTGCCGGTGGCAAGTTGGCTGCAATCCGTGCGGATAACGGCAAGATTTTATGGGAAGCTTCTGTTGCGCAACCTAAAGGCGTAACGGAGATCGAGCGTATTGCCGATATCACTAGTTTGCCGGTAGTCGATGGCCCGTTAGTTTATGCGGTGGCTTACCAAGGTCGCATCGCTGCCGTAGATAGAGCAACTGGTCGTGTCGTATGGAATCGTGATATTTCAAGCTTATCCGGGCTAAATATAGAGAGCAGCAGAATTTTTGTATCGCATGCGGCAGGATCAGTGTATGCGCTTGATTACGCAACAGGAAAAACTTTTTGGCGACAGGCCGCGCTTAAAAATCGTCAATTAACAGCACCGCTACCGATGGGAGCTCTGATTGTAGTGGGTGATTTTGAGGGCAACATACATTTTTTAAGCCGCGAAGATGGCGCGTTTGCTGCTAGAGTCAAAACTGACGGCAGCGCCGTTTTGCCGCAAATGGCACCGATAAATAGTAATGCCGTATTGGCACAAACGCGCGATGGCGGTGTGTTTGCGATACAGGTCAAATAAACCAAAGGATACGCTGATTTATTTGTCACACCGGCTTTCGCCGGAATGACGTACGTGGAATAAATCAGCGTTTCCCAAATGCAATCGCTGAATAAAAGGCTTTCATGATCCCTACCATTGTTTTGGTTGGCCGACCTAACGTCGGCAAATCAACATTATTTAATCGTTTAACTAAAAGTCGTGACGCGCTGGTTGCCGACTTGCCTGGATTAACACGCGACCGTCATTATGGACGTGGCGTAGGTGCCAGTCAGCCTTATTTGGTGGTGGATACGGGTGGTTTTGAGCCAAATACGGATAGCGGTATTCTTAAAGCGATGGCAAAGCAGACCTTACAAGCAATTGATGAGGCAGATGCTATTATCTTTTTAGTGGATGGACGCCAAGGCGTTTCACCGCAAGACATGGAAATTGCTAATCGTTTACGTAAAAGCAAATGTCCGGTGTTGTTAGCCGTGAACAAAACTGAAGGGATGCAAAAAGCGATTGTCAGTGCTGACTTTCACGAGCTTGGCTTAGGTTATCCACTTTCAATTTCCTCCGCACACGGTGAAGGTGTGCGCGATATTGTTGAACTTGCCTTGGAAAATTTCAAGGTGATTGAAGATGAGCCTATAACCGATTATACCGGCGATAAAATACCTAAAGTCGCGATTGTAGGGCGCCCTAACGTGGGTAAATCCACATTGGTCAATGCCTTGCTAGGTGAAGAGCGCGTGATCGCGTTTGATGAACCGGGCACGACGCGCGATTCTATCCATATTGATTTAGAAAAAAACGGTAAGCACTACACGCTGATAGACACCGCTGGTGTGCGTAAGCGCGGGCGCGTATTTGAGGCGATTGAAAAGTTTTCGGTGATTAAAACGATTCAAGCGATTGAAGAAGCCAATGTGGTGATTTTAGTGGTGGATGCGCAAGAGGGCATCACCGAGCAGGATGCGCACGTGGCAGCTTATATTCTGGAAGCAGGGCGTGCATTGGTGGTGGCTATCAACAAATGGGATGGTTTAAAAGACGACGAGCGTGACTGGATTAAGCGTGAAATTGACCGTAAATTGCAGTTCTTAGACTTTGCCGAGTTCCACTATATTTCCGCTTTGCGCAAAAAAGGTCTGCCAGAGCTGTTTAAGTCGGTAGATATTGCTTACAAGGCAGCTTTTGCAAAACTTGCCACGCCACAACTCACGCGGGTGTTGATTGATGCGATGCAGCAGCATCAGCCACCCATCAGCAAAGGCATTCGTCCAAAATTACGTTATGCGCATCAGGGCGGTAGCAATCCGCCCATCGTGGTGATTCATGGCAGCCATGTGGATGGCGTAAAAGACGCTTATACGCGCTTTTTGGAAAAAACATTCCGTAGAACTTTTCAGCTTTCAGGTACGCCATTGCGTGTGCAGTATAATCAGGGGCATAACCCGTTTGCTGAAGAAGAAGACAAGCGCAAATCGGGTGAAGGCATCGTGAGTATGCGTCGCCGTAAAACCGCGCAGCGTGCCGAGTTAAAAGCTAAAAAAGACACCGAGGATAAAGATAGGCGTGCGAAAAAACACTAAAATTTAGCCGGTCTTATTCAACGCCTTGGCTTAACAAGTAATCTTCATAATTACCGGTAAAGTCAACGATGCCATCGGCTTTAATTTCAATAATACGCGTGGCAATCGAGCTTACAAATTCACGGTCATGGCTGACAAAGAACAGGGTGCCTTTGTATTTATCCAAAGCGGTGTTCAATGCCTCAATCGATTCCATATCCATGTGGTTGGTTGGCTCATCCATCAGCAACACATTGGTTTTTGCCAGCATGAGCTTGCCGTACAGCATGCGGCCTTTTTCCCCGCCGGATAACACTTTGACTGATTTTTTGGTGTCATCGCCAGAAAAGAGTAAACGCCCCAGCATGCTACGAACAACCTGGTCGTCATCGCCTGCCTGCGTGAATTTTGACATCCATTCAAACAAATTTTCACCTTGTTCAAATTCATATTCATGATCTTGCGCAAAGTAGCCAAGTTTGGCTTTTTCCGCCCATTTCACTTCGCCATGTTTGGGCTCTAAATCGCGTGCCAGACAGCGCAGAAATGTGGTCTTGCCGATGCCGTTTTCACCAATGATGGCGACTTTTTCACCGGCTTCAAACATCATGTTTACATCGTTAAACAATGTGCGGTCAAAACCATGACTGAGTTTCTTCAGCTCAACAGCATTGCGGTGCAGTTTTTCACGCTCATCATATTCAAAGCGAATGAATGGATATTGGCGTGAAGAGGGTTTGAATTCTTCGATTTTGATTTTATCAATCTGTTTAGCGCGGCTGGTGGCCTGCTTGGCTTTAGAGGCATTGGCAGAGAATCGACGTACAAAGTCTTGCAAGTCTGCAATCTGCTGCTTGGCTTTAGCGTTGTCTTTAGCTTGCTGCGCGCGCGCTGCGGTACTGGCTTCCATGTAATCATCATAATTACCGGGGTAAACCGCGATCTTACCGTAGTCCATGTCACAGGTATGCGTACAGACTTGGTTCAAAAAGTGCCTGTCATGCGAGATGATAATCATGGTGCAGTCGCGGTTATTCAGCACATCTTCCAGCCAGCGAATAGTGTTAATGTCCAGATTGTTGGTTGGCTCATCCAGCAGCAAAATATCCGGGTTAGCAAACAATGCCTGCACCAGCAGTACCCGTAGCTTCCAGCCGGGGGCGACTGCGCTCATGGGCCCATTATGTTGATCAATGGGGATGCCTACGCCTAGCAGCAGCTCGCCAGCGCGCGCCTCAGCCGTGTAGCCATCGTATTCAGCAAATACAGCCTCCAGTTCGGCGGCACGCATGTAATCATCTTCCGTCGCTTCTAAATTGGCGTAGATTGCATTTTTTTCTGCATTGGCTTTCCACATCTGTTCGTGGCCCATCATCACCACGTCCAGCACGCGTTGGTCTTCATAAGCAAACTGGTCTTGACGCAAAAAGGCCATGCGCTCATGGTTATCAAGCGAGATATTGCCTGCGCTTGGCTCCAATACGCCTGCCAGAATTTTCATGTAGGTAGATTTACCGCAACCGTTAGCGCCGATTAAGCCATAGCGGTTGCCGTCGCCAAATTTGACAGAAATGTTTTCAAACAGTGGCTTGGCGCCAAATTGCATGGTGATGTTGTTGCTGATTAACACATTGAACCCTTAAGAGTGTTTTGCAGGAGCACAATAAATTGCGCTCCTGCAGGTTATTTAAAATTGGTTGTAAACGACGACTTCGTCCATGGCTAACTGACCACCGCGCGCCGCCGCTTCTTTTAGCGCCTTGCCAACTACCACAAACATCGCTGGTGTATGGTCGGCCGGTAAGTTGAGCAGTTTGGTAACGGCATCAAAATCAAAACCATCCATCGGGCAGGTATCGTAGCCCATTTCTTTGGCGGCGAGCATGATAGTCATCGCCGCCATGCCACATGAGCGCATGGCTTCATCGCGTTGTACCTGTTCATTGCCATCGTAATACTGGCCAATCGCCGGAACGAGATAATCTTGCACCGGCTTGGGTGCGTTTGCCCAATAGCGCTCAGGTTGCTTTGCCCATGATTTCAAGTCTGCTGTAAGCACGATTAACAGTGAAGCTTCTTCAATCTGCGCTTGATTCCAGCTCACACTGCGAATCTGTTGACGCAGTACAGGGTCGGTAACTATTACAAACCGCCAGTTTTGGATGTTAAAAGCAGTTGGGGATAGCATCGCCAATGACATCAGCTTGGCTATTTCTTCCGCAGTCATTCTGTGTGCTGGGTCATAGGCCTTAATCGAGCGGCGTTCTATAATGGCTTGGCTAACATTCATGATGCGTAGTGGATGTCCAAAATTTCTAAAGTGATATTGCCGATAGGGCGGTTCCAAGTGACGGTGTCGCCAACCTTTTGACCAATCAAAGATTTTGCCAATGGCGAAACCCAGCTTACTTTATTGAGGTTGGCATCAGCTTCATCTTCGCCTACTATGTGAAATGTATGCTGAGCGCCTGCGCCGTCTTTTACTTCAATCGTTGCACCAAATAACACTGTTTCGTGGTTTTGTGATTTAGGGTCAACTAATATGGCTGAATCCAGCCGTGCGCGTACATAACGCAAATCACGTTCAACTTCAGCGACTTTATCTTTGCCAAAAGTATCATCAGCAGCGCTTTTAAGCGTTTTGATCTCAGCGAGAAGAGACTCTTCAAGTGTTTGTAGCTCAAG
>CAMBZE010000035.1 GCA_945872425.1 Methylotenera oryzisoli
AAATCGAGGTCATCTCTAATTTGATGTTCCCAATATCGCCGTTGCCAAATGCCTTTTTCACGATGTTTTATTTTGCTGTTTGAGCGCTGCACATTGGCGCTAAAGTTTCGTGAAAATTGGCTTTTAATGATGCGCCACCGCAATGCGTAATCACCATCATCAGGCGGCATTTTCCATATTGCGTGCAGATGATCCGGCAATATGCAAATGGCGAGGGTGGTAAATGGATGTAAGGCATTGGCTCTTTGGTAGGCGAGTCTTAATAAATGGATGTTGTCTGTCAATACACTGGTATTTCGTTGCGCCAGGGTGAGCGTGAAAAAATAGGTAGCGCCTGTCATCTGGCTTCTGATGTAATTGGACATGGGGTTACTTTGGGTTTTTAATGAAGCTTGGTGTGCAAATAATAGCATTGTGCACACCTTACATTGTTGGATGTTGGTTCATTTTTAAGCAATCAATTCTTCCTGTGTTAAAATTTGCCGATGCATAATCAAGAGGTTTTTATTTGGCCGGTCCGCGTATATTACGAAGATACCGATGCGGGCGGCGTGGTCTACCACTCTAATTATTTAAACTTCATGGAGCGGGCGCGGACAGAGTGGTTGCGCGCGCTGGGTTTTGAGCAGCCCATGATGAAAGAGGCGCTGGGTGTAATTGTCGTGGTGCATAGTTTGTCGATTACTTTTAAAAGCCCTGCCTATTTTAATGATTTGCTTGAAGTGCATTGTGATACCACTAAAATCGGACATGGCAGCATTGAGTTGGCGCAAACAATTTTGCGCAATGGGGCGGTGTTGATTGATGCTCGAGTCAAGGCTGCATTTGTCAATGCAGCAACATTTAAGCCAGTAGGGATTCCGGCAAATATTAAAGAAGCCATGCTTCAGCAACAAGTGGAGAAGTTATGAACGCAAGCAGTGATATGTCGTTTTTTACACTCATCGCCGGTGCAAGTCTGCCGGTGCAATTGGTGATGTTGATTTTAATTATTACTTCCTTGTTTTCGTGGTGGTACATTTTTATCAAAGTAGCCACAATAAAACGTGCAGAGCGCGATGCCGAAGATTTTGAAAACACTTTCTGGACGGGTGGCGACTTAAATAAGTTATACGAGGGTATTGCTTCAAATCGCCGCAAACCACAAGGCATGGCGAGCATATTTGGAGCAGGTTTTAAGGAATACGCCAGACATAAGCAACAAGTGCGCATGGAGGTGTCTGATGTGATGGAAGGCGCGCGTCGTGCCATGCGCGCTGCCTATAACCGTGAGATGGATGAGCTTGATGCACATTTGCCATTTTTAGCTTCGGTTGGTTCGGTGAGCCCATACGTTGGCTTGTTTGGCACAGTGTGGGGCATTATGAACGCATTTAGAGGTTTGTCGAATGTGGCGCAGGCTACGCTGAGTCAAGTGGCTCCGGGCATTGCCGAGGCTTTAGTCGCCACTGCCATTGGTTTGTTTGCGGCGATTCCAGCTGTGATTGCCTATAACCGTTTTGCGAGCTCGGTGGATAGGCTTTCTGTGCGCTATGAAAGTTTTATGGAAGAGTTTACCAATATTTTGCAACGTAAATCATAAGGGCAGAACGCGATGTTACGCACTCGTAAACGCCGCATGATGAATCAAATCAATGTGGTGCCTTATATTGACGTCACTTTGGTGTTGCTGGTCATTTTTATGGTGACGGCGCCAATGACCAATCCTGGCGTAGTGGATTTGCCTAGCGCCGGGCAGGGGGTGCTAAAACAACCGCAGTTGCCGCCAATTGTATTGACGGTTAAAGAAAATAGCAGCATAGAGTTAGAGAGTAAAACCATGCAGCGCGATGAATTGTTGTTGGCTGTACGCGAAATGTTAATCAAATCTCCAGAGCGTTCAGTGGTTATCGCTGCCGACAAAAGCGTGAAATATGACGATGTGATTGGCGTGATGGATTTACTGAAGCGTAATCAAGTAGATAAGGTCGGACTGTTGTTGAAACCTGCCCCTTAGGGTTTATTCAAACTAATGTTAAGACAGCGCGAAAATTCAGAGTTATTTAAAGCCGGCGTGCTCTCTATCAGTGTGCATGCGGTGCTTTTAGGCGCGCTGTTGTTTTCATTTAATTGGAAAACAACACACCCGGTCAGCATTGCCGAAGTTGAGTTGTGGGATAGTTTGCCGTCAGAACACGTACAAGAACCTTTGCCGCCAATTGAGCCGATCATACAGCCCGAGCCCATCGTCAAAGAGATGCCTAAGCCGGAACCGCCAATTGAACAGGTGGTTGAGCCGGAACCTGAACCAAAGCCGCAGGTGGATATTGTTATTAAGAAAAAACCGGTTGAAAAACCCGTTAAAAAAGAAACCCCCAAGGATATTAAAAAGTCCGATGCGCTGGCGGAACTACAAAAAGAGTTGATGCAGGATGCGTTGCAAAAACCTCAAAAGCAACCCAGTGATGAGGCGTTAAAAAAACTGCAGCAAGAAAGTCTGAACGAAGATAAAGCGGAAGCTGACCAAAAGAACCTGACTGCAAAAGCTGCTGCCAATGCGAGCGAAATGGGTGAATTTACCAATAAAATCAAAGCCAAGATCCGTGGCAATGTGAATAAATCTCTTTGTGGCGATGGTAAACCGGAATTGAAATTTGAGATTGGTTTGCTGCCTACGGGTGAATTGAGTGGCACTCCCAAACTTATTAAATCGAGTGGCAATGCTGCATGTGACGATGCTGTGGAGCGTGCTATCATGGCTTCTGAACCGTTACCGTTGCCGACGGATGCAGCATTGTTGTTACAATTCAGAAACTTAAAGCTCACATTTCGTCCTAACGACAGCTGAATTGACGGATAGTAAACGATTTGAAAAATGCAATTGCTGCGGCATTAACGCGTGTTTGCAGTAAAATTCACTGAATATTCACTGAACTTTGATAAATTTTAGATTATTTTGTAATTAAACCCAGCGGGCAACTTATGAATATATTGCGACTCACCGTATCCTTTGTGGTGCTACTGATAACAGTATTAACCATGCCGATCGCGAACGCCGCATTGGAAATCGAAATTAGCGGCGGTAGCGCACAACAAATCCCGATTGCTGTCGTACCTTTTGCCACGGCCCCACCCGGTCAAGCTGGCAACCTTGCGCAGGTTGGCAATATTATCGGTGCAGATTTGCGTCGTAGTGGTTTGTTTCGCGTGCTGGAAACGGGAGGGGTGGCGAATCGCCCTGCTGATCTGGCGCAAGTTAAATATGCGGAATGGGCTGCCTTGCAAGCACAGGCTTTAGTGGTGGGTAATGTTGAAACATTGCCAGGTAATCGCTTAAAAGTGAGTTTTAAGTTGGCGGATGTGTTGAAGCAAACGCAGCTTGCAGGCATGGACTATAACATTGCCCCAAATCAGCTCAGAATGACCGCGCATAAAATCGCCGATGTGATTTATCAAAAGCTCACGGGCGAGGCTGGTATTTTTGCCAGTCGTATTGCCTACATCAATAAATCCAAAGGGCGTTACACTTTGCAGGTGGCAGATGCTGATGGTGAGAATCCGCAAACGGTAGTGTCCTCTAACGAGCCAATTATTTCGCCCGCTTGGTCACCGGATGGCAGCAAAATTGCTTATGTGTCATTTGAAAAGAAAAAACCGATTATTTTTGTGCAATCTCTCATGACAGGGCAGCGTTTAACATTGGCGAATTTTAAGGGCAATAACAGTGCCCCTGCCTGGTCACCAGATGGCACTAAATTAGCCATTGTGCTGACACATGCTGCCAACTCGCAAGTTTATACAATTAACGCCGATGGCACCGGACTTAATCAACTAACCAAGAGTAGTGCGATTGATACCGAGCCGGTATGGTCACCCGATGCAAAGTGGATTTACTTTAGCTCAGACCGTGGTGGCCGTCCGCAAATTTATAAAGTGTCAGCTATTGGTGGTGAGGCGCAGCGTGTAACTTTTGAAGGGGCTTATAATTTAAGCCCTCGTTTCTCACCTGATGGGAAATTGTTGGCGATGATACGCAATGATGACGGCAAATTCCGGGTGGCGTTGCAAGATTTAACTAGCGGTCAGGTGCAAATGTTGAGTGAAGGCGCGCAAGATGAGTCGCCAAGTTTTGCGCCCAATGGTCGCGTGTTACTATATGCTACCCGAATAGGTGGTCGTGGAGCTTTGGCGGCAGTATCGTCTGATGGTCGTGTAAAGCAGAGTTTGAGCGAATCGGGTGGCGACATACGAGAGCCAGCATGGGGGCCGTTACTGAATTAAGTGTGTGAAATTGGTTGATGGATGCTAATTTGGAACTTCATTAAAGGAGAGTGTGATGAATAAAGCAATGCTAAATAAAAAACTACTGGCTAGCCTGATGCTTGCGGCAATGCTATCTGCGTGTAAAAGTACACCGATGGTAGAACAACCTGCCGGGGTACAAGACAAAAGCCCGAGTGCATCAACAGCCACTCAGCCGGCACAGCCTGCAGGCAGTGCGGCAGATGCCTCTGGGGTAAAAGAAGTTGTGATTGATAGCAATGCGGGGGCTGGTAACAATCCGCTTAAAGACCCTAACAACATTTTATCTAAACGTAATATTTATTTTGATTTTGATAGCGACGCAGTCAAGGCGGAGTTTCGCCCATTGATTGAAGCGCACGCAAAATACTTGCTCGCTAATGGCAATGCCAAGCTGATTTTGCAAGGCAATGCCGATGAGCGCGGTACACGTGAATACAATTTATCACTCGGCCAGCGTCGTTCAGTTTCAGTTAAAAAATCTTTTAACTTACTTGGCGTGCAAGACAAGCAAATTGAAACCGTAAGCTTTGGTGAAGAAAAAGCAAGTGCGAATTGCGCTAATGAAAATTGTCATCAAGCAAATCGCCGCGTAGATATTGCGTACGAGAACGAGTAGCTTTAAGGTTGTAAATTAAAATGATGAAAAAACTGATTCTGGCCAACTTGTTCTTGGCAATGCAATTATTTTCTGTTGATAGTCATGCGGCATTGTTTGACGATACCGAGGCGCGCAAGAAAATACTTGAACTTGAAAAAACTATGCAAAGCCAGAATCAGGCATCGCAAGCGACACTGGCTGAATTAAAAAAAACTCAGCAAGCTTTGGAGCAACAGGTAACAGCACTTGAGGCCATCTCAAAAAATGGTTTGGCAGATATGCAAACCCAGATTGAGGCGCTTAAGCAAGAAAATGCAAAATTAAACGGTGAGCTGGAAGTGGCAAACCATCATCTTAATACGACACAGCAGCGGCAAAAAGATTTATATGCCGATACCGATAGCCGTTTACGTAAGCTGGAAGTCGTGCCAGCGCCAGTAGCGCCGACGCCGCCAGCAACCGTAGCAGCGGTTGTGGAGCCTGTTGCACCGCCAGTCGTTGAAAAAAACTCACCAGAGCAGCAATTATTAGAGCTTGCGAATGGCTTGTCAAAAGACTCCAAGCACAAAGAGGCATTTGATGCTTATGATAAATTTCTAAAAGATTACCCCAATAGTACGTTCGTAGTAGAGGCTAAATACGGCTTGGGTTATTCGCAATTTGCATTGAAAAACTACAAGGCTGCAATCGTTACGCAACAAAAATTACTGGATATGCATTCAGATAGCCCTAAAGTGCCAGATGCCATGTTGAATATGGCCAATAGTCAAATTCAATTAGGGTTGGTTCCAGGCGCTAAAAAAACGTTGCGTGACTTAATTGCGAAGTTTCCTGATAGTGAAATCACGCCAACTGCGCAGAAACGGTTAAAAGCATTAGAGGCTATCAAGTAACTTGATTGTAAAAGCGTCCATAGGTTTAATCGCCCATCAGTTTTTAAGTTAAAATAGCGCCAATTTCCACGTTGGTGCTATTTTTTCGCCCTATTGATCATGGTGTGCAAAGTAATCAATGAAACTCAAAATTCACGAAATTTTCTATTCATTACAAGGTGAATCCACACGCGTAGGGTTGCCTACTGTGTTTGTGCGCCTTACCGGCTGCCCGATGCGCTGTGTGTATTGTGATACTGCCTACGCCTTTAGTGGCGGTAGCAATATGGAAATTGACGCTATTTTGAGTAAAGTTGCTGAATTTGGCACACGCTATGTCACCGTTACCGGGGGCGAGCCGCTTGCGCAAAAAGATTGCCATGCGTTGCTTAAAGCTTTATGTGACGCAGGATATAGCGTATCGCTGGAAACAGGTGGTGCCATTGACATTGGTCCTGTAGATAGTCGCGTATCGGTGATTTTGGATATCAAAACACCGGATTCGGGTGAATTGAAAAATAATCTGTGGGGTAATTTAGACTACCTTAAAAAAGCCGATGAAGTGAAGTTTGTACTGTGTAGCCGTGCCGATTACGAGTGGGCAAAACAGGTGCAGGCCGCACAGCACCTTGCTGATAAATGCACGGTGTTATTTTCGCCGGTCTATGGTCAAATCAACCCAGCCGAATTGGCAGAGTGGGTGTTGGCCGACAGGTTGCCAGTGCGCATGCAACTACAGCTGCATAAAATTTTATGGGGCGAGGTGGCCGGTAAATGACTAAACGCGCTGTTGTGTTGCTGTCTGGCGGGCTAGATTCTGCCACGGTATTGGCCTTTGCGCGCAGCCAAGGGTTCGAGTGCTATTGTCTAAGTTTGGATTATCACCAACGTCATATTGCTGAATTAGTAGCCGCTAAGAATGTTGCTAAAGTAATGGGTGCAGCTGCGCACAAAATTGCGCAGCTGGATTTATCTTTATTTGGTGGCTCGGCGTTGACGGATGACGCAATAGCCGTACCAGAGCATGCGACAGGCGGCATCCCGATTACCTACGTGCCAGCACGCAATACGATTATGTTATCGTTAGCGTTGGCTTGGGCAGAGGTGCTGGAATCACAAGATATTTTCATCGGTGTGAACGCATTGGATTATTCCGGATATCCTGATTGTCGCGGTGAATATGTGCAAGCATTCCAGGGTATGGCTAACTTGGCTACCAAGAGTGCGGTAGAAGGCAAAACCATTACTATTCATGCACCCCTGATCGACATGACCAAGGCGCAGATTGTGCAGCTTGGCGCCAAACTGGGGGTGGATTACGCCATGACAGTTTCGTGCTATCAGGCAGATAGTCAAGGTGAGGCATGTGGCTTGTGTGATTCATGCCGCCTGCGTCGAGAGGGCTTTGCGGGTGCGGGTTTGGCGGACCCTACGCGTTATAAAGTGCATCAATAAAACAGGCGTGCAAATTATTTTATCTATAAATCAGCACTTAATAGATAAATAACTTGCCAAGTCACTTATAAATAACGTAAAATCCGCGCCTTTCTGCTTCAAAATTTTCTAAAAGAGAACAAAGATTATGGTTATTATTCGTTTAGCTCGTGGTGGCGCGAAAAAAACTCCTTTCTACAACGTAGTTGTGGCTGATTCACGTAACCGTCGCGATGGTCGCTTTATTGAGCGTGTTGGTTTTTATAACCCATCTGCGAGCGCGGGTGCTGAAGGCTTACGTATTGACTTGGCGCGCGTTACTCATTGGCAAAGCAATGGCGCACAATTGTCAGACACCGTTGCCCGTCTGGTTAAATTCCACGCTAAAGGCCCTGAAGCTGCGATTGCTGCAAAAGCTAAAGATGCTGCCAAAGCAGAAGCTGCTAAGGCAAAAGTTGCTGCTGAAGAAGCTGCAAAAGTAAAAGCTGCCGCTGATGCTGCCAAGGCCGAAGCTGATGCTAAAGCCGCTGCAGAAGCAGCTCAAGCCGCAGAGGCTGCAGCCGCAGCTAAAGCTGCTGAGGCAGAAGCCGCTGTTGAAGCACCGGCAGAAGCTACTGAAACTCCAGCTGCTGATGCTTAATTCAAATGCTTAGGGGGTAATCCTAAGCGATGGATTATTGGCTGTGAGTGACATGGTGGTAATGGGGCGCATTGTTGCGCCCTATGGCGTTTATGGTTGGCTAAAAGTAGTGCCAGACACCGAGGCGATTGATGGCTTGTTTGACTACGATACGTGGTGGCTAGGCAAAGGCAATGATTGGCGTGAAGTGGTGGTTGAAACTGCCAAAATTCATAACGATGTTATCGTGGTTAAGCTGGAAGGTATTGATGACCGTGATGCGGCTTTTGCTTGCAAGGGCAAGCAAATCGGTGTGCCAAGAGAGCAGTTGCCAGAACCGGAAACCAACGAATATTATTGGTCAGACCTGATTGGTTTGCGAGTTAAAAATCAGCAAGGTGTCGATTTTGGTTTGATAACAGAGGTGTTTGAAACCGGCGCAAATGATGTGCTTGTTGTTAAACCAGATATAGTAAAACCAGATACAGTAAAGCCTGATTCACCTAAAGACGAATCAACAAAAGAAAAGCTGCAAGAGAGATTATTGCCTTTTATTGCTTCAGTTGTATTAGCGGTAGATTTAAAAGCAAAAACAATGTTGGTTGATTGGGATGAAGACTTTTAGTCGCATCGTGTAAATTGAATGATGGCTTTTAAGTTTGATGTTGTAACGTTGTTTCCTGAAATGTTTGATGCCATTACCAAACAGGGCATCACAAGCCGGGCATTACAGCAGCGTATTTATGATGTGAAATACTGGAATCCTCGCGATTTCACAACGGATAATCATAAAACAGTCGATGATAGGCCATACGGCGGCGGCCCCGGCATGGTGATGCTGGTAGAGCCGTTAGAAAAAGCGATTGTTGCTGCAAAGGCAGAGCAAGCCAATGAGAATATAGAGAGCTGGGTTGTCCATCTCTCGCCAGCGGGTAAACCGCTGACGCATCAAAAAGTGATGCAGCTAAGTCAAAAGCCGGGGTTGGTATTACTGGCGAGCCGTTATGAAGGTGTGGATCAGCGCCTGATAGACGCAGAAGTCGATGAAGAAATATCCATCGGTGATTATGTATTAAGTGGCGGTGAGTTGCCCGCAATGGTATTGATGGATGCCATCATTCGTCAGTTACCTGGTACTTTGGGTGATAGTGATTCTGCAATTGAAGATTCATTTGTAGATGGCTTGCTGGATTGTCCGCACTATACAAGGCCGGAACAATATAAAGGTGTGAGCGTACCTGAAGTGTTAATGTCAGGTAATCATGCAAAGATTAAGCAGTGGCGTTTGAGAATGTCATTGCAAAGAACTCGGGATCAACGTCCCGATTTATTGGCCGCAAGGCCGTTGACGAAAGAAGAAGCACGGCTGCTACAGCTTGATTAGATAGCAGGAACAAGTTTCTTCATAATTAAAAGGAACCCGCAAGGGGTAAGAAAATGGCAGATATTATTAAAATGTTGGAAGAGGAAGAAATTGCCCGTTTAGGCAAAACGATTCCTGACTTTGCTCCAGGTGACACCGTAGTGATTGGTGTGAACGTTGTTGAAGGTACACGCAAACGTGTGCAGTTGTACGAAGGCGTGGTCATTGCTAAACGCAATCGTGGCTTAAACTCATCATTCATTGTGCGTAAAATCTCATCAGGTGAAGGTGTTGAGCGTACATTCCAAACCTACTCACCATTGATCGCTTCAATCGAATTGAAACGCCGTGGTGATGTACGTCGTGCAAAACTGTACTACTTACGTGAGCGTTCAGGTAAATCCGCACGAATTAAAGAAAAATTAGTATCACGTGACAAAGAAGTTTTAGCGCCAGTAGAAAACGCATAAAACTTAAAAGTCAGTGCTGCAAAGCACTCGAAGCCCCAATAGATGAAAATCCTTGGGGCTTTTTGTTGCCTAAATGTTTGCGTAATATGCGCTTTGGTTTAACATCGCTTCATGTTAATAAGAACAGTATCTTTTAATAAAGCTATGAATGGATTTTGCCGTGAGTGAGCAAACACTATCTTCAAGAGATGCTGCTGAGCTGGATATGTTTATTGATCATTTGTGGCTGGAAGACGGTTTGGCAAAAAACACGCTTGAAAGTTATCGGCTGGACTTAGCGACCTTTGCACTTTGGTTACCGAGTCAAAACAAGCAATTACTCAGTGTGGAGCAGGCGGATATTCAGCAATACCTCGCGGTAAAATTTCCACAAAGCAAACCGCGGAGTATTGGCCGCTTAATAGCGAGCCTGCGACGATTTTATAGATACTTGTTGCGAGAAAATAAAATAACTGTGGATCCGACTCTGCAAATAGAGTCGCCTAAACTGCCACGCAGCCTACCCAAGAGCCTCAATGAAGATGAAGTGCTTGCATTGCTTAATGCGCCAAATTTAAGCGAGCCTGTGGGGTTGCGCGATAAAGCCATGCTGGAGCTGTCGTATGCCTGTGGACTGCGTGTCTCGGAGTTGGTTTCAATTAAGACTACCGAAGTGAGTGTGAGTGATAGCGTGGTTCGCGTGACTGGAAAAGGCAGTAAAACGCGTTTGGTGCCTATGGGTGAAGAGGCCGCCGACTGGATTTCGCGCTATTTAAAAGAAGCCAGAGCTGAAATTTTGCAAAGGCGCTTATCTGATGCGCTTTTTGTGACCAATCGCGGCGAGGCGATGACGCGTCAGGCCTTTTGGTACATCATTAAGCGCTATGCTTTGGTGGCGGATATCACTAAACCTATGTCACCGCACGTGCTACGACATGCTTTTGCAACGCACTTGTTGAATCATGGGGCGGATTTACGGGTGGTGCAGATGTTATTGGGGCATTCGGATATTTCAACGACGCAGATTTATACGCATGTGGCACGGGAACGGTTGAAGCAGTTGCATGCAACGCATCACCCCAGAGGCTAAGGAAGCACTGATTAAATGGCTACACGGGCAAATTGCTACGTTGCGCGGTACGCGCAACCTCGCTGTACACGACGTACTACCTCGGTTTCTGTGTTCCGTGCGCCTGGCACTTTGTCCCGTTCGCTCATTTAATAGCGCCTCCCTAAGGCTATTTGTTACGCGCTATTACCACGCCCAACGCCTTCAAGCCAGGCAATATTGCCGGTTTGGCGACTTTGATTTTTACGCTCAACGCACTAAATTCATTCAAAATCAGTTGGCAGATATGTTCGGCCAAGGCTTCCACGAGCTGAAAGCTATTGGCATTTAGAGTTTCGCGTATACGGCTAACCACTGTGCCGTAGTCTATGGTGTCGGCAACGTCATCACTTTTACCGGCTTTGCTCAGATCATAACTAATTTCGATGTCGAGAATAATGGTTTGCGCTGTCATGCGCTCCCACTCTGGTACGCCGAGTCTAGTTTGCACCTTGATTTCGCTTAAAAATATGATGTCCATAAATATGATGCCTAGTATTTTGCTATGGTTTAGAATGTAGTTGCTTAGATTGATGTGTCCATTTTAGAGTATTTAATATGAATGAGTTAGGTTTTATACCCGTTACGTTGATTCCCGTCGTTTGGATTGTTGCAGCTTATTTGCTGGGTTCAATCGCTTTTGGCATTTTGGTGAGCAAACTATTTGGCTTGCCTGATCCGCGTACGGTGGGTTCTGGCAATCCGGGGGCAACCAATGTGTTGCGTAGCGGTAAAAAATTGGCGGCGGTGTTAACTTTGCTCGGCGATGCATTTAAGGGTTGGTTTCCCGTTTGGCTGGCTTTGCAGTCCGGAATGACGATGTGGGTCGTGAGCGCCGTTGGCTTGGCTGTATTCTTTGGGCATTTATACCCAATTTACCATGGCTTTAAGGGCGGTAAAGGCGTGGCGACTGCACTGGGCGTCATGTTGGCAATTTCGCCGATGTTAGGTTTGGCCGCATTTGTTACTTGGGTATTGATTTTTGCGGTATCGCGCTATTCATCATTGGCGGCGATTGTTGCTGCGGCGTTGGCGCCAGTATATGCATGGTTCTTATTGGCTAATGCCGATAATTTGGTTGGTATTTCAGATTATGTGATGACAGTTCTGGTGATGTCAGTATTTTTGATTTGGCGACACAGAAGCAACCTTCAAAAGTTGCTGGCTGGCACGGAGTCTGGTTTCGGTAAGAAGAAATAACGCATCAGGGCGCTTGTAGCTCACTCAAATTCCATCGCGGTTTCACGCTGAAGCTGTAATTTTTTTCGCCTCCATTTTGCATGGCTTTCAGTCGCATTGCGCCCGCAAAGGCAATCATCGCCCCATTGTCTGTACAAAATTCTAGGCGTGGATAACTCACTCGGCACAGTTTACGTTGAGCAGCAGTATTTAATTTTTCACGTAATTTGGCGTTTGCGCCTACGCCACCCGATACGATTAAGTTATCTAAACCGGTTTCACGCAATGCATGCATGCATTTTGTGGTTAACACGTCGGTAACTGCCTCCTGAAATTCATAAGCAATGTCGGCTTTAGTTTCGTTATCTAAGGGTTGATGTTGATTAGTTAGCGTTAATACTGATGTTTTTAAACCGCTAAAGCTGAAATTTAAATCTCCGCTATTAAGCAGCGGGCGCGGCAATTTAAAACGAGGCTTGCCAGTTTGAGCAAGTTTAGACAAAGCGGGACCGCCCGGATAACCTAGTCCTAACAGTTTAGCGGTTTTGTCAAAAGCCTCACCGGCAGCGTCGTCCAAGGTGTCGCCAAGCAATTCGTATTTGCCAATAGCATCTACGCGCATCAATTGGCTATGGCCGCCAGAAACTAATAGTGCTACAAATGGAAAGTCAGGCGGGTTGTCTTCTAACAATGGGGCCAACAAATGCCCTTCAAGGTGATGCACGCTGATAGTGGGAATTTGTAAGCTAAAAGCCAGCGATTCAGCAAAGCTGGTGCCGACCAGCAGGGCGCCAGACAGCCCCGGGCCTTGTGTGTAGGCGATGGCATCAATATCCTGTAAAGTTTTGTGGGCAGCATTGAGCGCGATTTCAGTCAATGGCAATACACGACGAATATGATCGCGTGAAGCGAGTTCAGGTACAACACCGCCGTATTCTGCATGCATCTCTACTTGAGAGTATAAAGTATGCGCCAATAGGCCATTTTCGGTATCGTAGAGCGCAATTCCGGTTTCGTCGCACGACGATTCGATACCTAAAACTAACATTTATTCTGTATCCATTTCTATCTTAAAGAATTTTTATAGCACAAAACCATAAAAGTAATTGAATAAAACCAATTATACGATTAAAATGGCGGACTTTTCTCAAGTTTATAACCTGCTGTTTGGTTAACTTGGGCATAACCCTATAATACTGTTGCAGATAAGAGAGAATGAATGTCTAGTGTACGCGTGAAAGAAAATGAGCCGTTTGACGTTGCTCTACGCCGCTTTAAGCGCCTAATTGAAAAAACTGGTTTGTTAAATGACCTTCGCGCCCGCGAGTTTTACGAGAAACCAACTTGGGAACGTAAACGTAAATCTGCTGCCGCAGTTAAGCGTCAATATCGTCGCTTACTCAAACAAACATTACCAGCTAAACTTTACTAAGTCTTTTTAACTGGGTTTTTAGTTGGTTATTGGCATGTCGTTAAAAGCGCAAATATCTGAAGATATGAAAACCGCGATGCGCGCTAAAGACAGCGTGCGTTTAGGTGCGATTCGATTGTTGCAAGCCGCAATCAAGCAGCGTGAAGTAGATGAGCGCATCGAGCTGGATGATGGCAATGTGATTGCTGTGATTGAGAAAATGCTCAAGCAACGTCGTGATTCTATTACGGCGTATGAGTCTGCAAATCGCCATGACTTGGCTGATGTGGAGAAGTTTGAGGTCACTGTATTGCAAACTTATTTGCCACAGCAATTGACTGAAGACGAAATTAGCCAAATCATCAACCAGGTGATTGCCGATACGAATGCACAAGGTGCTAAAGGTATGGGTAAAGTGGTTGGCTTGGTTAGACCGCTAGTTGCCGGTGTCGCAGACATGGGCAAAGTGTCAGGGATGATTAAAGCTAAATTAGGTTAAGTTTCAGGGTTAACTAGACATAATTAACCAAATCAGCAAAATAAAACAAGATAACATTACAAGGAGCGTTGAGCTCCTTTTTTTGTTTTTGAAAAGATTGCGCTAGAATGTCCAGCAAAATCTATCAGCGTCATTTATTTTGACGTTCATTTTTGATAAGTGCAGATATTTTGATACCTGAAAGCTTTATTCAAGAACTTCTAAACCGCGTTGATATTGTCGATGTGGTCGATAAAAGTGTGCCACTTAAAAAAGCGGGCGCCAATTATTCTGCTTGCTGTCCGTTTCATAATGAAAAATCCCCAAGTTTTACTGTAAGCCCCACCAAGCAGTTTTATCATTGTTTTGGCTGTGGCGCGCATGGCACCGCCATTGGTTTTGTGATGGAATATCAGGGTGTTAGCTTTGTTGA
>CAMBZE010000036.1 GCA_945872425.1 Methylotenera oryzisoli
TTTTTTGTTTGGTTAAACTTGGTTAGAATAGCTTCAGTTATAGCCGTTCTACCAAGTAATCCGAGGCAGATTATTCCCGTTATTCGCCTGCCTCACAAAGGTTGTCTGCTGAGGGTATTTAACTCAGTGGGTTCAATGCTACAATTCTCCCTATCAATCATAGAATGAAATTGCTTTGAAGAATCCGGTGTTAAATAAACTCGTTATTTTTGGCGTAGGCCTGATAGGCGGCTCTGTTGCGCTGGCTTTGAAAAAAGCTGGCTGTACAGCACAGATCGTTGGCGTTGGGCGTTCCAGCGAAAGCCTGCAAACTGCCATTGATTTGGGCGTTATCGACCTTGCTTCAAGTAATATTAAAGATGCCATCACAGAGGCGGATCTTATCTTGATCGCCACGCCAGTAGCGCAAACTCCAGCAATACTTAACGCCATCAAGCCACATCTGGCAGCGAACACCGTCATTACCGACGCGGGCAGCACTAAAAATGACGTGCTAAGCTGCGCAAAAGAAATCCTCGGTGAGCAATTTAGCCAATTTGTAGGCGGCCACCCGATTGCAGGTGCAGAAAAAAGCGGCGTGACTGCGGCCACAGCCGATTTGTATCGCAACAAAAATGTTGTGTTAACACCCGCACCTGCAACCAATCCACTTGCCATACGGCGTGTACGCGAACTTTGGCAAGCCTGTGGCGCTCATGTCAGCGAAATGCCTGCAGAAACACACGATGGCATATTTGCTGCCGTGAGCCATTTACCGCATCTATTGGCCTTTGCATTGGTGGATGAGGTTGCATCACGCCCCAATGCCGAGCAGCTGTTTGGCTTTGCCGCGAGCGGATTTAGAGACTTTACCCGCATTGCCGGTAGTCACCCTGAAATGTGGCGAGATATTAGCCTGGCAAACAAGGCCGCTTTGTTAAGTGAAATCACCGCTTACCAAAAAGAACTTTCGCATTTAAAGCAAATGCTGGAACAAGAAGATGGCGACGGCCTGCATGCCTTGTTTGAACGTGCCAGCGTGGCGCGTAACGGCTGGGCCAAAACCAAAAAATTATAATTAAAAATCATCAAGCAGAAAAAATGGAACAACTTACACTCCCTGCCAGCCATCAAGCGCAAGGCGCCATCGCCCTGCCCGGCTCAAAAAGCATTTCAAACCGCACGCTACTCCTTGCAGCGCAAGCCAACGGCACCACAGAGATACGCGACTTACTTGCCTCTGACGATACCTCGCGCATGTTGGAGGCGTTACAAACATTGGGCATTAAATTAGAAAACTTTGCCCAAAATGCTTGGCGGGTAGAGGGTTGTGGCGGCAATTTCCCTAATAAAAACGCCGAGCTCTTTCTTGGTAACGCTGGCACGGCTTTCAGGCCGCTTACGGCGGCGCTTGCCTTGGCTGGCGGCAACTACACCCTGTCAGGGGTGCCACGTATGCATGAGCGCCCCATTGGCGACCTGGTTGAAGCGTTAAGGCAAGCCGGTGCGGACATTCAGTATTTAGCCAATAACGGCTTTCCACCATTAAAAATAGCCCCCCCTCAAATTGATTTATCAAAACCTATCAAGATTCGCGGCGATGTTTCCAGCCAGTTCTTAACCGCCCTACTCATGGCGCTGCCCCTTGCAAGGCAAAAAGCGACGATTGAAGTGTTGGGTGAGCTTATTTCCAAACCCTACATTGAAATCACGCTTAATTTAATGGCGAAATTCGGCGTTCATGTTGAGCGTGATGGCTGGCAAAGCTTCACTATTCCGGCAAAAAGCAATTACATCTCGCCTAAGGAAATTTTTATTGAAGGTGATGCTTCCAGCGCCTCTTACTTCTTGGCCGCAGGTGCGATTGCCGGCCATGTCACGGTAGAAGGTTTAGGCAAAGACAGCATTCAGGGTGACGTGCGCTTTGCTGATGCGTTGGCACTCATGGGCGGCAACATTCGCTATGGCGCCAACCATATTACTGCAAGCAAAGCTGAAAAAATCCATGCCATCGATCTCGACTGCAATCATATTCCCGATGCGGCAATGACGCTGGCGATTGTCGCCTTATTCGCAACAGGCACAACGACTTTGCGCAACATCGCCAGTTGGCGTGTAAAAGAAACCGACCGTATTGCGGCAATGGCGACCGAACTACGTAAGGTAGGTGCTGCCGTTGAGGAAGGTGCCGATTACATCAGCATCACCCCGCCGCCACAACTGACCCCCAATGCAGTGATTGATACCTATGATGACCACCGCATGGCAATGTGCTTTTCACTCGTCTCATTAGGCGGTGTGCCAATTACAATTAACGACCCACAATGCGTGAATAAAACATTCCCTGATTATTTTTCACAATTTGCCAAAATCGTCAAAGCATAAAGCTGTTCAGTGATGACCTCTCCAGCCCCTAGCCTCCAGCCCCTAGCCCCTGTCATTGCCATTGATGGCCCTTCCGCCTCAGGCAAAGGCACCGTAGCGCAATTGGTCGCTGATGCACTTGGTTTTCATTATCTGGATTCCGGCGCACTCTATCGCGTGGTCGCGTTCGCAACCCATCAAAACCACATCGCCTGGAGCGAGGCGACTGCGGTTGCAGGCTGTGCAAAAACATTACATATCCAATTCAAAAATGGGCATATTTACCTGAATGGCAACGACATTTCGGAAGAAATCCGTACTGAAGCCATGGGCAAAGGCGCTTCACAAGTTGCAGTACACGCTCCGCTCAGAGCTGCTTTGGTCGATTTGCAACATAGCTTTCGCCAATCACCTGGCCTGGTTGCAGATGGCCGCGACATGGGGACCGTAATCTTTCCGGATGCGCGACTCAAAATATTTCTCACCGCTTCTACTGAAGTTCGCGCAGAACGTCGCCATAAACAATTATTAGGCAAAAATCAGCCTGCCGACTATCAGGCTATCCTGCAAGACCTGCAGGAACGTGACGCCAGAGACAAAGGACGAGCAAGCGCTCCGCTGGTGATGGCCAATGATGCCATCCTGCTAGAGACAGATAATCGAACGATTAAAGAGGCCGTTGACTTTGTTTTAGAAAATTATCAACAGAAAATGTGTAAATAGTCTTTTATTTTTCAATGTTTTAGTTATAATTCCCCCTTTAAGTTTTTATACTCTTAATTTCAAGGTCTGCGCATCGCACTGATATGCAGTTTATTAACTACCCCGCTGCTAGGTGGGATAATTTTAGGTAATTTTATTTAATGGCTTCTACTTCTAAATCTACTACTTCATCTTCTTCGATGGAATCTTTTGCTGCGCTTTTTGAAGAAAGCTTGGCTCGCCAGGAAATGCGCTCTGGCGAAGTGATTACTGCTGAAGTTGTATCTGTTGATAACGATCATGTGATTGTTAACGCTGGTCTTAAATCTGAAAGCGTGATCAACGCTGACGAATTCCGTAATGCTCAAGGTGAACTTGATGTTCAAGTGGGTGACTTTGTTAAAGTAGCCATTGAAAAGCTGGAAGACGGCTTCGGTTCAACTGTGCTTTCACGCGAAAAAGCTAAACGCATGGAAACATGGTTAGACCTCGAAGATGCAATGAACGAAGGCCGCATCATTAAAGGCTTCGTAAGCGGTAAAGTTAAAGGTGGTTTACGCGTTTCTGTCAACGGCATCATGGCTTTCTTGCCAGGCTCATTGGTTGACGTGCGCCCGGTTAAAGACACTACCCCATTCGAAAACAAGGAATGTGACCTTAAAGTAATCAAATTGGATCGTAAACGCAACAACATCGTTGTGTCACGTCGCGCTGTCATGGAAGTGAGCGCCGGTGCTGACCGCGAAGCATTGCTCGGCACCTTGGCTGAAGGTGCTGTCGTTAAAGGTATCGTTAAAAACATCACCGACTACGGTGCATTCGTTGATTTGGGCGGCATTGATGGCTTGCTGCACATCACTGACCTAGCATGGCGCCGTGTTAAACACCCATCAGAAATATTAACAGTGGGCGAAGAAGTTGAAGCGAAAATCCTGAAATTCGATCAAGAGAAAAACCGCGTTTCACTCGGTATCAAACAATTGGGCGATGACCCATGGGTTGCATTGGCTCGCCGCTACCCGGTAAGCACACGCCTGTTCGGCAAAGTGTCTAACTTGACTGACTACGGTGCATTCGTTGAAATTGAACCGGGTATTGAAGGTTTGGTTCACGTTTCAGAAATGGATTGGACCAATAAAAACATCCACCCAGGAAAAATTGCTCAATTAGGTGATGAAGTTGAAGTCATGATTCTTGAGATCGACGAAGCACGTCGTCGTCTATCATTAGGCATGAAACAATGCAAAACTAATCCTTGGGATGATTTCTCGGCAACGCACGCTAAAGGCGACAAAGTTTCAGGCCAAATCAAATCAATCACTGACTTCGGTGTGTTCATTGGTTTGTCAGGCGGCATTGATGGTTTAGTTCACTTATCAGATTTGTCATGGTCACAAACTGGCGAAGAAGCCATCCGTAACTTCAAAAAAGGTGACGAATTGCAAGCGGTAATCTTGGCTATCGACGTTGAAAAAGAGCGCATTTCATTAGGCGTAAAACAACTGACTGCTGATCCATCAGGCGCATCTTCAGAAGAAAAAACTGAAGCCAAACCTGCTAAAGCTAAATCGGCTAAAGCCAAAGAAGTAGCACCAGTGCAAAATGATAGCGCAACTGCCGGCACAACCAATCTTGGTGCTTTATTAAAAGCCAAGTTGGATAGCAAGAAATAATTAGTTGTCATTAAGCATCAAGAAAAGGCACACAACATGACAAAATCTGAGCTAATCACACTACTTGCTGAGCGTTTTCCGCAATTAGTGATGAAGGATGCGGAGCTATCAGTAAAGGCAATTTTAGATGCGATGTCTGACAATCTTGCCGTTGGTGAACGCATTGAAATACGCGGATTTGGCAGCTTTGATCTGAATTACCGCCCGCCTCGTTTGGGTCGTAATCCTAAAACCGGCAGTAAAGTACAGGTACCTGAAAAACATGTGCCTCACTTTAAAGCTGGTAAAGAGCTACGCGAGCGCGTTGATTTAAGTTAATTATTGCTTTTAAGTTCCAATTAAAACGGCAGCCCACAAGCTGCCGTTTTTTTATACCCCGATAAACAATTCTCGATAACTAATTGAGGTAAAATGCGATTTAAAATAACTTTGAAGAACGCTACAGCTTCAGCTCTAAGTGTCGCACTACTTCACTCTAAACTTTCAACAACAAGTGAAATAATATGGAATTCGAGTTCTGGTGGTTATTAGCCTTACCTTTATTTTTCAGCCTGGGCTGGTTAGCTGCCCGTGTTGACCTGAAACAGTTGCTGGCTGAATCAACCGCACTGCCTGCAGCCTATTTTAAAGGCTTAAATTTCCTAATCACCAATCAACACGACAAAGCGATTGAAGCCTTTTCTGAAGCAGTACAGGCCAATACAGACTCACTGGAATTACATTTCGCCTTAGGCAGCCTGTTCAGAAAACGCGGCGAAGTTGATCGCGCCATTCACTTACACTTGAACTTGCTCTCAAAAAAAGAACTTGAGCCACAACAAAAGTTAGCCGTCACTGCTGAACTTGCGCAAGATTATTTGAAAGCAGGCTTGCTCGATCGTGCCGAAGAGCTTTTCGAATCGCTTAATGATGACAGGTACCGTCAGCCGGCCTTACGTGCGCTACTTGAAATTTATGTACGTGAGCGTGAATGGGAGCGCGCCATTAAAGCAGCTACTGAGCTGGAGCGCCTTTCTGGTGTGCCGTTCCGCGTTGAAATCTCGCACTATTATTGTGAAATGGCAGTTAAATCCAAGCTTGCCGATGATACGCACACCGCTAGGTTTGAATTAGACCTTGCTCTCGGCGCCAACAAAAACTGTGTGCGTGCCAATGTATTGCTAGGTGATTTAGAAGCTGAGGCCAATGACCACAAAGCCGCAATTTCCACATGGAAACGTATTGAATTTCAAAAACCGGAATATCTGGGTTTAATTGCCCCCAAATTACTGGCCAGTTATCGCGCATTAAATCAAACGCCAGAGGGTTTGAGTTTACTGAAAATGTATTTACAAACCTACCAGCTCGTCTCGTTACTCAACGTGCTATACGAAGCCACGTTAGCTGAAGAAGGCGCTGAAAGTGCTGCTAAACTCGCGCGTAATGAGTTAATCAAAATGCCCAGCCTGAATGCGCTGGATCAATTATTACAAGCCCGTGCGATTGTAGAAACAAATCAGCCGCAAAGTGTCATTCCGTTAGACACGCAACTCATGCAACAGGCAGTGCGCCATGCCATAGGCAATAAAACGGCTTACCATTGTGAGCAATGTGGCTTTAAAGCCAAATATCATCACTGGCAATGCCCTGCCTGCAACGCATGGGAAGCCCTGCCCGCGGAACCCACTACCGTTTGATGACCACATAAATTTTAACCAACACTACTCAATACTAACCATATGAATGACCCAAAAATCATAGTCGCTCTCGATTACGCAGACGCAGCGAGTGCGCTGAAGCTGGTTGAACAACTAGACCCAACACTTTGCCGATTAAAAGTAGGCAAAGAGCTATTTACTGCCGCAGGACCGCAATTTGTTGAATCCCTGTCGCGCTCAAACTTTGGCGTATTTTTAGACTTAAAATTTCATGATATTCCAAACACGGTCGCTAAAGCCTGTACCGCTGCCAGCAATTTAGGTATTTGGATGCTCAATGTACATGCCAGCGGTGGCGCAGAAATGATGCAGGCCGCAAAACTGGCAGTAACTAACAGTGCAAACCGACCGCTTTTAATTGCGGTCACCGTGCTGACCAGCATGAACCAGCAAACCCTAACCCAAATTGGCATTCAAACCGACTTGGCAACGCATGTACTCAACCTTGCCAAACTTACGCAGCAGGCCGGTTTAGATGGCGTTGTCTGCTCAGCACTTGAGGCCCCCGCACTGCGGGCACAATTAGGTAATGAGTTTTGCCTGGTAACGCCTGGCATACGCCCTGCCAACGCCAGTCAGGACGATCAATCGCGTATCGTTACCCCCTCCAATGCGCTGGCAATGGGCTCCAGCTATCTCGTCATTGGCAGACCAATTACACAGGCTCTCAGCCCACTTAAAGCGTTAGAGGCAATTCATGCCGAATGTAATTCAGCAACCTAATTCCCATCAAGTTGTAGAAGTTTGTTTATTTGAGCTATGATACCTAATCAATTCGTTACCTTTTCAAACAATCAGTTTAGTTAAAATTAGTTTACAAATTTACGGAGAATCAAAATGAGAAAAATGTTATTTGCATTGCTTACATTGTTGACTTTAAGTTTTAGTGCCATTGCAGGGGTTAATCTTAATACTGCAACACAAGCTGAACTGGAAAGCCTTGACGGCATTGGCCCGGTAAAAGCACGAGCGATTATTGATTACCGTAAAAAGAATGGCGGCTTCAAAACCGTTGATGAACTCGAAAAAGTGGATGGCATTGGCGCAGTCACATTGGCGGGCGTACGCAAAGACGTTTCTGTGAGTGGTAAAGCTACAGCGGCAATTCCAGCAGGGAACAAAGCTGCAAAAGAAACCAAATCAGCCACAAAAGAGACTAAATTTGTTGGGACAGAAAAAGCCGCTGCTAGCGGTAAAGTGGCCGACACCAAAGAAGTGAAAGAAACAAAAGTTAAAAAAGAAGCCAAAAAAGAGAAATCAGCAAAAAAAGTCGATAAGAAATAAGGTAATGCCATCCAAATATCCGATGACATAGAAAACTACCCCTACTCGTCATTCCCGCGTAAAGGTCTTTATACGTAAAGGCCTTTATACATTTTGATAACACTATTTCACACGCATTCCTAACTGCGCTCCAGTATCAGGACTTAAAATAAATGGCCCGCCACGCTCATCGCTTGCCGCCAGCACCATGCCTTCACTCATACCAAATTTCATTTTACGTGGCGCTAAATTCGCCACCATGACCGTCAGGCGCCCCACTAGAGTCGCTGGATCATAAGCAGATTTAATCCCCGCAAACACTTGGCGTGATTGTTCTTCACCAATATCCAGAGTGAGTTTAAGCAACTTCTCGGCCCCTTCTACATGCTCGGCATTGACGATTTTAGCAATGCGTAAATCCACTTTGGTGAAATCATCAATGCTGATATATTCAGCGTCTGCTGTGTCCAAGTTGGCTTCATTCTGCTGATGCACCGCATGACGCTGTTCGGAATGCGGTTGTGGTGCAGGTGTAGCCTGTAAATTCTCTTTATTAGCTTCTGTCATGGCTTCAATCTGTTTAGCATCTACACGTGTAATAAGATGCTCGTAAGCGTTAATCGAATGCTGGGCTGATAAAGAGGCATCAACAGCCGCCCAGGTCAGTGGCTCAATATTCAGAAATTGCTCGATTTCAGCAGCCAGCTTTGGCAACACGGGTTTTAAATATAAGGTCAATAAGCGGAACATTTCAAGCGCATCTGAGCACACTTGTTGCAGCACGGCATCTTGCCCCGCTTGCTTTGCCATCACCCATGGCGCCTTTTCCGCCACAAAACCATTCGCCAAATCTGCCAAGCGCATAATTTCACGTAACGCTTTGCCATATTCACGCCCGGCATAGCTGTCCGCCAGCAATTGCACCGCAGCTTTAATTTCCGCCACCACCGAGTTATTAGTCGTTGGATTTAACTTGCCATCAAACCGTTTATTGATAAAACCGGCTGTTCTGCTCGCAATATTGATATATTTACCCACCAGATCACTGTTCACACGCGCGACAAAGTCTTCCAGATTCAGGTCAATGTCTTCCATGGTGCTATTTAATTTGGCAGCGTAGTAATAACGCAAATACTCAGGATTTTTAATATGATCCAAATAGCTGCGCGCGGTAATGAATGTGCCGCGTGATTTACTCATTTTTTCGCCATTGACGGTTAAAAAGCCATGCGCAAAAATTTGTGTCGGTTTGCGGTGCCCTGAAAACTCCAGCGTCGCGGGCCAGAATAAGGCGTGGAAATAAAGAATATCTTTGCCGATAAAATGATAAAGCTCCGTTTCAGGATTTTTGCCTTCGTTGCCCTGAACCTGCCAATACTCGTCAAAGTTGAGGGTGTTTTCACTAACCCCTAGCCCCAAGTCGCCAGCCCCTGTTTTATCGCAAAGGTTTTTGAAGCTTGCCATGTAGCCAATTGGCGCATCCAGCCAGACATAAAAATACTTGCCCGGCGCATCCGGAATTTCAAAGCCGAAATAAGGGGCATCGCGCGAGATATCCCAATCATTCAGGCCATTTTCAAACCACTCGCCCATTTTGTTGGCAGCTTCGCCTTGCAATGTGCCTGAGCGCGTCCAGTCTTTTAGAAATTGCTCACATTCAGAGAGCTTAAAGAAGTAATGCTCGGTCTCTTTGCGCACAGGGGCAGCACCGGATACCGCAGAATAAGCGTTAACCAACTCTGTTGGGTTGTAGGTTGCGCCACAGACTTCGCATGAATCGCCATACTGGTCTTTTGCATGGCATTTTGGACACTCGCCTTTAATAAAGCGGTCCGGCAAAAACATGTTTTTAACCGGGTCGTAAAACTGCTCAATGGTTTTAGTCGCAATTTTGCCCGCAGCCTTGAGCTTTTTATAAATCCCTTGCGAGAGCTCTTTATTTTCTGGGGCATTAGTCGAGTAGTAATTATCAAACTGAACCAAAAACTCTGCAAAATCAGCCGCATGCTCTTTGTGTACATTGGCAATCAGTGCTTCCGGCGTAATGCCTTCTTTCTCGGCACGCAACATGATGGGCGTACCATGCGTATCATCTGCACACACGTAATGCACAGTATGCCCCTGCATCTTTTGAAAACGCACCCAAATATCAGTTTGGATATATTCCACCAAGTGCCCAAGGTGAATGCTGCCGTTAGCATAAGGCAGCGCTGAAGTGATAAGAATTTTGCGAGGATTGTTTGCAGTTGCCATGAGATAAATGGATCTATTAAGCTAAAACGCTATTCTAACAAATGACGTGCGCTTTCACATGAGTTAAAATACCTTATCTTTTTACTCAAGTTATTCAATCAGGAATTTTCGCAATGGCAATTTCAGAGTTACTCATTCAAAGCACGCTAAAAGTATGCATAGACCCCAATACCGGCAAAGATTTTGTAAGCAGCAAATCGGCAAGAAACATCCAAGTAAACGGCAGCGATGTGAGCGTGGACATCGTCCTTGGCTACCCCGCTAAATCTGTTATGGCGGACATACAAAAGCTAGTGGCTGATGCACTCCTGGGGTTGGTTGGAATTGGTAGAGTAACGGTCAATGTAATTAGCAAAATCGTCGCACATAAGGCGCAACAAGGGGTTACTCTGCTGCCAAATGTGAAAAATATTATCGCGGTGGCTTCCGGTAAAGGCGGCGTTGGCAAATCAACCACCTCGGTAAACTTGGCTTTGGCATTAGCTGCCGAAGGCGCAACCGTTGGCTTGCTGGATGCTGACATCTATGGCCCCAGTCAACCACAAATGTTAGGTATTAGCGGGCGCCCTGAAAGCCTGGATGGCAAAAGCATGGAGCCTATGCAGGCACATGGCATACAAGCCATGTCGATTGGATTCTTGATTGACACTGACACCCCAATGGTATGGCGTGGCCCGATGGTAACAGGCGCTTTAGAACAATTGTTGCGTGACACAAAGTGGCGCGATCTGGATTATCTGGTGATTGACTTGCCTCCTGGCACAGGTGACATCCAACTTACTTTATCACAGAAAATTCCTGTGACCGGCGCGATTATCGTGACGACACCACAAGACATTGCATTGCTGGATGCGCGCAAGGGATTAAAAATGTTTGAAAAAGTCAACATCCCAATTTTAGGCATTGTTGAAAACATGAGCACCCATATCTGTAGCAAATGCGGTCATGAAGAGCCTATCTTTGGCGCAGGCGGCGGTGAACTGATGGCTAAAGACTATCACGTGGATTTGCTCGGCTCACTGCCACTGGACATTAGCATCCGCATGCAAGCAGATAGTGGAAAACCGATGGTAATAGCAGAGCCGGATAGCAAAGTTGCTGGCATTTATAAAGAAATCGCACGCAAGGCTGCGATTAAAATCGCCAATGCCAGCCTAGACCACAGCACCAAGTTTCCGAACATTGTGATTCAAAACACCTAAGGAAACGCTGATTTGTTCCATGTCCGTCAAGTGCCCGTTACTTTGTAGCGACCTTGACGCCATGACCGCTGGGGTTATGTCCGTCAAGTGCCCGTTACTACGTAGCGACCTTGACGCCAAAGCAATAAACATCAACCCCGCATTTCGGCGCAATCAGAGTTGCCGGTATCTCCACACCATTGAGCCAATGATTGACAGCATCCTGCTTGCCGGCACCCGTTACCAGAAACAAAACCCCGTGCGTATCATTAAGGCGACTTTGGCTGATAGTGACGCGCTCGGCCGGCGGCTTGGGTGAATTAAAAACCGGCACCGCATCCGCGCTATTATCTACAGGTTGATTCGGAAACAATGAGGCTGTGTGCCCATCCTCACCCAAACCCAAAAGCACCAGATCGAAGCTACGCACACCTTGCAGTGTTTTTGCGTACGCCTTTGCACCTTCAACATTACCCAGCTCGGCTGGAATGTCATAAATCTGGTCTTGTGGAATCTCGACATGATTCAGCCAAGCATCACGTGCCATTTTGCTGTTACGATCCACATGGTCAATCGGCAGGCAGCGGTCATCATTATGATACACATGCCAGTGAGCCCAATCTGCTTGCTCTTTAGCCAGCAGCTGATACACACTCTTCGGCGTACTACCGCCTGCCAATACAATTAAAAAACTGCCATACCTGGCAATCGCTTCATCTGCCGCCTGCAGAATACGCTGTACGGTTGCCTGATTGATCTCCTCTTGTGAATTAAAACGATACCAGTGCGAAGTTTGATTGTTAGCCAAAGTGAATGATTGAACTTCCGCTATTTGTAAGTTTTGCATAAAACAGTAATGCCTTTTTCGGTATAATTACGGGTTATCAGTAAACGCGCTATTCTAACGTAAAAAAAGAAATAGCCGTATTTGTAAAACCTGTTTGAGAGTTTGAAAATGGCCAAAAAAATCGACCCATGTACCCTTGTTCTTTTCGGCGCGAGCGGCAACTTATCACGGATTAAGTTAATGCCTGGACTATTCCGCCTCGATGCGGCTGGGCGCTTACCTGATCACATGGTCATTCTGTCAGTAGGTCGCGGTGAAGTATCACGAGAAGCATGGCAAGCCGACATCAAAAGCATGCTGGATGCTAAATTTAAAAACGGTTACGATGAAAAAGTGTTCGAACGTTTTATCGCACGTAACCATTACCATTCAAACCCACCTACTGATCCTGACGCATTCCAAAAGCTGCAAGCCAAGCTGGCTGACGAAAAAGTGTTCCCACAAAATCTGGCCTATTTCTTGTCAGTACGCCCAACGGATTTTGCGCCGATTGTTGCACAGCTTTCGGGCGTAGGTTTAGTCGATGAAAGCCAATACTGGCGCCGGGTATTGATTGAAAAACCGTTTGGCACGGATTTACCGAGCGCACAGGCTTTACAAGCGGAACTCACAAAATATCTGAAAGAGAGTCAAATCTACCGTATTGACCATTACTTAGGTAAATCTGCCCTACAAAATGTGATGCTGACGCGCTTTGCCAATACGATGTTTGAACCGCTCTGGAACAACGAACATATCGACCACGTGCAAATCACCAATAACGAGATTTTAGGCGTTGGTGATCGCACAACATTCTACGATGCGACAGGTGCATTGCGTGACATGGTGCAAAGCCACTTGTTACAGACGCTGGCTCTGGTCGCGATGGAAAAACCAAAAGACCTGAGTCCTGAAAGCATTCGTGCCGAGAAGATCAAACTATTAGAATCTATCCGCCCTATTCCTGTTAACGCGCTCAACAAACATGCATTCCGCGCACAGTATGCGGCTGGTCGCGTATGTGTAGGTGATGGTCATGGCGAAAACGTGCATGGCTACTTGGAAGAGCTGGCTAGAGATGGTGTCGCGACTAGCGTCACCGAAACTTATGCCGCATTGAAACTATTTATCGACAACCCACGTTGGCAAGGCGTGCCATTCTACGTGCGCACAGCCAAGCGCTTGCACGAAGGTAACACTGCAATTTCTATCCGCTTCAAAAAAGCGCCTATGCAATTGGTTGAAGGTCAGCATCAAAACTGGCTCACACTCAATATTCAGCCACGTGAATGTATCAAAATGGAAATCGAATCAAAAATTCCAGGCCTGGACATTGCCACACGCACTTTGAGCATTGATGCGCCGCAACGCCAACAAGGCGATGAAACCATCGATTCTTACGAGTCACTGATGCTCAATCTGATGGAAGGTGATTCATCACTCTACCTGCATATCAGTGAAGTTGAAGCACAGTGGCGTTTGGTTGACCCAGTGGTGAAAGCGTGGATTGCAGATAAATCACCGGTACATCAGTATGCAGCAGGTAGCCGCGACCCTGAAGAATCTAGCGTGATTTTTGAATCCCAAGACCAATTCTGGCGTTACAGTATTGAGCTAGGTGGCGATAAGCACTAATTTTTTAACACGCAATTAACCTATGCACTTTATAATGCCCTACTTAAGCCAAGGCACGCATTTTAAAGTGCATTATTCTTTTGTTTTTAGAGTATTTTTTAGAACACTTTTTAGAGCAACCATATGAGCATAAAATCAGACAAGTGGATACGCCGCATGGCGGAGCAACACGGCATGATAGAGCCGTTTGAACCTAATCAAGTAAAAATGTCACCTGACGGACAGCGCATGGTTTCTTACGGCACATCCAGCTATGGCTATGATATTCGTTGTTCTAAAGAATTTAAGCTATTTACCAATATCAATAGCACGATTGTTGACCCTAAAAACTTTGACCCTAACTCATTTGTCGAAGTCAACGCTGATTACTGCATTATCCCGCCAAACTCGTTTGCACTTGCACGCACAGTAGAGTACTTCCGCATTCCACGTAACGTGCTCACCATCTGTTTGGGCAAATCCACTTATGCGCGTTGTGGCATTATTGTAAACGTGACGCCATTTGAACCAGAGTGGGAGGGTTATGTCACATTGGAGTTCAGCAACACCACCCCACTACCTGCCAAGATTTATGCGAACGAAGGCTG
>CAMBZE010000037.1 GCA_945872425.1 Methylotenera oryzisoli
GTCATACATCGACCAAAACATCGCCCTAAAGCAAGGTGATGAAATGGGGCGTTTCTTACTCGGCTCAACGGTAGTCATGCTTTTTGAAAAAGATGCACTGCAATTTAATGCAGACTGGCAACCCGCACGCAGTGTCAGGCTGGGTGAGGCAATGGGAACAAAACGATAATTGTAGGAGCGACGCCCTCGTCGCGAAAGCAGGGATGGAAAATTACCGTGGCGCGTGTCAATCGGTGTGCAAGATCAATCATTTTGCACACCCTACTGGATTTAATACAGGAGATTTTGCCTTTTTGTAGGAGCGAACAAATTCGCTCCTACTTGGTGACCTTATGATGCAAATGCGGTGCCAGCTCATTCAGCGCAGACTCATACACCGCGCGCTTAAACTCAATCACGTCTTCTAATGGCACCCAGTATTCGCTCCAACGCCAGGCATCAAATTCCGGATGACTAGTAGCACGTAGCGACACATCAGTATCACGCCCCAACATGCGCAGCAGATACCAAATCTGCTTTTGACCTCGGTAGCTACCGCGCCACTCGCGTTTTACCCAGCTAGTTGGCACTTCGTACCTAAGCCAGTCTTTAGTGCGCCCCAAAATTTTGACATGCTCCGGCTTCAAGCCAACCTCTTCCATCAGCTCACGATACATAGCCTGTTCCGGACTTTCGCCATAGTTGATTCCACCTTGTGGAAACTGCCAGGCATACTCACGGATACGCTTACCCCAAAACACCTGATTGTTGGCATTACACAAAATAATGCCAACATTCGGGCGAAACCCGTCTCGATCTAACATAGCTTTATACTGCCTTAATTATTTAGTGCAATTTTTTCATATTTCCAGCATTATTGAAAGCACCCATTTACTACAGGTCTAATTAAAATCGTAACGGTATGAATATAAAGCTCACGACCTTATTAAAACCATCCTATTTTGCATCGATCGCTATCGTCATCATTACATTCACCGCCTGTAGCGCACCGCTCAACACAGCCAACAATCACTATGCCTACATTACCAATCAAGGTGAAAACACCGTATCAGTCATCGATACTGCAAAAAACCAAGTGGTCAATACAATTAAAGTAGGCAAGGCGCCGGTTGGTGTCGCAGTTTCAAGAAAACTGCAACGTGCTTATATTTCAAACGTTGAAAGTCGTGATATTTCCATCATCGACACGCACACCAACAAACTGATAAACACATTAAAAATTAAAGGCTCGCCCGTAGGCTTGGCTTTATCACCCAACAACAAAACGCTTTATGTGGCAGACTGGTTTGATAATCGAGTCATCGCCATTAACACACTGCAGACAAACATCATGCATGAAGTCAGTGTAGGTAATGCCCCCGCCGGCTTGATAGTCAGTCCCGATAACCACTGGTTATATGTTGCCAATCGCGATAGTAACGACATCGCAATAATAGACACTGAAACACTCACCATTAAGCGGCGCATTAGTGTTGGCAAACACCCGTTTGGCCTTGCCTTGAGTAACAGCGGAAAATTGCTGGCGAGCGTGAATGTGCAAGAAGATACGGTAAGCATTATCAACACTCAAACGGATACGCAGCAGAAAATAAAAGTGGGTTACCACCCCTATTGTGCTGCTTTCAGTCTGGATGAAAACACGCTGTATGTAACCAACACGCAAGATGACAGCGTAACCGTCATAGATATTGCGACACAGAAAATAATAGCCACAATAAACGTGGGTAGCACACCGGAAGGCATCAGCCTGAATCACAGTAACCACCGAGCCTATATTGCAAACTGGGGTAGCAATAACGTTAGCGTCATTGATACCAAAACCAATCAATTATTAACTACCATTAAAACGGGTGAAAAAAGCCGCGCGTTTGGACAATTTGTTTTAAGTCGCTAAAGGGCACATTTTTCATCCGTTCGCGTGCTCATAACCACTGGTTCTCATTTATAATGCGCTGTTGTTTTTGAATAATTCCCCTCAGTGACTGAGAAATCTGGAGAAAAATGAATGAAAAAAATCCTGGCAGCCATCGCACTTGGTTTAAGTGTAAGTTTAGTTTCTTTCACCGCTGCGGCACACGGTCCATCACCACTTAAGGTAGACAAATCTATCACCATCAAAGCAGATCCGGCTAAAGTTTGGGCTTTGATTAAAGATTTTGGCAACATGCAAAAGTGGAACCCGGCCATTGTCAGCAGCAAACTAGAAAAAAAAGGTGCCGACACTTTTAGAACATTAACGCTAAAAGAAGGTGGCACCAGCCACGACAAACTGCGTAGCACTGATGATGCGGACATGAAAATCAAGTATGAAACCGTCACCAGCGACTTGCCACTCACCGACTACAATGCATTTATAGTGGTAACCAAAGGTGAAAAACCTGGTGAAACCAACGTGCAATGGGTTAGTCGTTTTTACCGCTTATACAAATTGAACCCACCAATTCCAGCGGGTCAAGATGACGAAACTGCATTAAAAGCAATCAATGGCATTATTGATACGGGCTTGGCTGGCTTACAAAAGACCGCTGAATCAGCAAAGTAAGTCACCACCATACGACTTTTCAATGGCTTCAGTCATTAGAAAATCGGAGTGCCTGTGGCGCATACGACTTTGCTAATCGCTTCGGCGCTTAGCAAATCGAAGTGCCTGCGGTTTTAACCATTACCATCATGAGCCACCATCCCCCATTAGAGCTAGTCAGTCACACTGCAGATCTCAGCAAAATCAATGCCAGCGTTATCTGGTTACATGGTTTAGGGGCTGATGGCTATGATTTTGAGCCTATCGTTCAGCAATTATTGCAGTCGCATCGCTTACCTAACGTACGATTTATTTTGCCACATGCGCCAGAGATGGCGGTCACCCGCAATAATGGCTATATCATGCCGGCATGGTATGACGTCTATGGCATCACCCCCGTGAACAAAGAAGATGAGGCGGGCATTCAAGCCAGTCAACGCTATATAAACGAATTGATTGAAAATGAAATCAAGCGCGGTATTCCAAGTGAGCGTATTGTACTCGCAGGATTTTCGCAAGGCGGCGCCATTGCCCTGCACACGGCGTTGCGTTACCCACAAAAACTTGCCGGCGTATTGGCCTTATCAACCTACCTGCCACTCCATGTAAAACTCGCAACCGAGGCAGATTTAGCCAATATCAACACTCCGATTTTTATGGCACATGGAATTTTTGATGATGTTATCAGCCTTGAAATGAGCCAGATTTCACGCGATTTATTACAAAATCGTCAATATCTCGTCACTTGGCGGGAATACAAAATGGCACATTCGGTATGTGCAGAAGAGATTGCAGATATTCAGCACTTTTTACAGCAGGTTTTGCAGTAAGATTTGCTAAAATAGAACTCTAGAATAAAACTTTAGTAAAGATTCTCATCATTGTTAACTGCAACAACCCCTGAACTGTTAATTTATGTCTGCATCCAATACAAAAACAACCTCCAAATCAGCTTCTAAAGCTGTGCCAGAATCAACACTCAATTTCGAGCAGGCTTATAGCGAACTCGAGAGCATCGTTGCACAAATGGAATCTGGTCAAATGCCCTTGGAGGCTTCACTTGTAGCTTATAAACGCGGCAATTTATTGCTCGAGTTTTGCCAAAAATCACTTGCCGAGGTTGAACAACAAGTCAAAATTTTGAACGAGCGTCAGCAGCTAGTCATGTTTAATGTCGAAAATGAGTAATCAGGCCTTGAGCAACATTTCAGCGCCAGACTTCTTAACTTGGGCAAAAACCAAGCAGATTCATATAGAACAAGTGCTGGAACAAACGCTACCGCCAGCCGACATAGCGCCGCAAACATTACATAGCGCGATGCGTTATAGCGCTTTAGGTGGCGGCAAGCGTATCCGGGCGCTGCTGTGTTATGCCGCCGCTGAGTTGTGCCACACTGAAAATCATATTGCGGATGCAGGCGCCAGCGCGGTTGAACTGATACACGCATACTCTTTGGTGCATGATGATATGCCATGCATGGATGATGATGATTTGCGGCGCGGCAAACCAAGCTGCCATAAACAATATGATGATGCCACTGCGCTACTCGTGGGCGATGCGCTACAGAGTTTAGCTTTTGAAGTTTTATCAGCACCTCGGTTATGTAAAAATGCCAGCCAACAAATCAGCATGTTGAATATTTTAGCCAAAGCCGCCGGCTCAACCGGCATGGCAGGCGGGCAAGCGATTGACTTAAACGCTGTGGGTAAAGCGCTGACACAACATGAGCTTGAAACCATGCATAAGCTAAAAACTGGTGCATTGATTCAAGCGGCAGTTTTGCTAGGGGCACATGGCTCAAATGAACAAATTTCCGCAGCCAGCGCTTACGCTAAAAACATTGGTCTTGCATTTCAGGTCATTGATGATATTTTAGACGTTGAAGCAGATACACAAACGCTAGGGAAAACGGCTGGCAAAGATGCCGGTAGCAATAAGCCAACTTATGTGACAATATTAGGCTTGGCACACGCAAAAGACCATGCCAATCAATTGTATGAAGCCGCGATTACCGCACTGGCTCCATTTGGTGATGAAGCTCGACGCCTACGCGAGCTGGCCAGTTTTATCATGCGGCGTAGTTTTTAATTTATTCATTTGCGACCCCTACTTGTGACTCCCCTACTTGATACCATCGATTTTCCACAGCAATTACGTCATCTGGAACGTAAACAGTTGACTCAATTAGCACAAGAGTTACGCCTATTTCTAGTGGAAAGCGTTGCAAAAACAGGCGGTCATTTAGCCTCCAATTTGGGCGTGGTTGAACTCACCATCGCGCTACATTATGTATTTAACACGCCTGATGACAAATTGGTATGGGACGTAGGGCATCAAACCTATCCACATAAAATCCTTACCGGTCGACGGACACAAATGCAAACCTTGCGTAAACCGCAAGGGATTGCAGGATTTCCGCGTCGCGCTGAAAGTGAGTACGATGCTTTTGGCACAGGTCACTCCAGCACCTCCATTTCCGCCGCGCTCGGCATGGCGGTCGCGGCAAAAAAAACCGGTAGTGAGCGCCGTGCTGTCGCCATTATCGGTGATGGCGCCATGACGGCGGGCATGGCATTTGAAGCTTTGAACAATGCGGGCGACATGGATGTCAACCTGCTGATCGTACTCAACGACAACGACATGAGCATCTCAAATAACGTAGGCGCGCTCAACAATTATTTGGCAAAATTACTTTCCAGCCACTTTTATGATGCCGTTAAAACGTCAGGTAAAAAAATACTTTCCGCAGTACCGCCGATGATGGAGTTTGCCAAACGTGCTGAAGAGCATGTCAAAGGCATGGTCACGCCAGGCACGCTGTTTGAGGAATTTGGTTTTAACTATATTGGCCCGATTGATGGGCACAATTTAGATGCGTTAATTGATACACTACACAACATCAAACAATTATCCGGCCCGCAGTTTTTGCATATCGTCACGCAAAAAGGCAAAGGCTTTAAGCCGGCTGAAGACGACCCCAACAAATTCCATGGTGTTGGCAAGTTCGACCCTGATAACGGCAATGCCATTCACGCCAAATCGCAAAAAACTTATACTGAGGTGTTCGGCGACTGGCTTGTAGATATGGCGGCTATTGATAATCGCCTTATTGGCATCACTCCCGCCATGTGTGATGGCTCCAGCCTAAACGCCTTTGCAGCCGCTTATCCTGACCGCTATTTTGACGTCGGCATTGCAGAACAGCATGCCCTCACCTTTGCGGCCGGCATGGCATGTGACGGATTAAAACCGGTGGTCGCCATTTACAGCACATTCTTGCAACGTGCTTATGATCAGCTCATCCATGATATTGCACTGCAAAACCTGCCTGTACTGTTAGCAATAGACCGTGCAGGCCTAGTGGGGGCAGATGGCCCAACGCATGCGGGCAGTTTCGATTTGACTTACCTGCGCTGCATTCCTAACGTTGTGATTATGACCCCCAGCGATGAAAATGAGTGCAGGCAAATGCTCACTACCGGCTTTCAATACAATGGTGTTGCTGCCGTGCGCTACCCTCGCGGTGGCGGCACCGGCGCGGTGATTCAATCAGAGCTACGCGCAATTGAAATTGGCAAAGGGCAGATTGTACGCACAGGTAAAAAAATAGCGATACTGGCTTTCGGCTCCATGCTTGCACCAGCACTGGAAGCCGCAGGGCAGCTTGATGCCACGGTTGCCAATATGCGTTTTGTGAAACCCATTGACATAGCACTGATTGAAAAACTGGCGCTTGACCACAATATCATCGTTACCGTTGAAGAAAACTGCGTCATGGGTGGCGCAGGCTCTGCGGTGATGGAGGTTTTGCAAAGCATACAGCAAAACCTTGACCACCCAATTAAAACCCTGTGCCTGGGTCTGCCAGACCGGTTTATTGAACACGGCGTACACGAAACGATGCTTGCAGAATGTGGCCTGGATGCCAGCGGTATTGCCTCTGCCATTGCGAAGCTAATACCATAGTGATATACTCAACTATTATTGAAAAGCAATCCGTAAAATCATAAAAGTAGAATGCCAATGAGCAAACCAACCCCAGCAAGCCCAATTGAAGACGTGCAAAATACCGCTGACACACGCCACCTTGCCATTGATAAAGTCGGCATTAAAGCTATCCGCCATCCTGTCATTGTCAAAGATAAATCAGGGGGCGAACAACATACGGTGGCCGTATTTAATATGTACGTGCATTTGCCGCAGCAATTTAAAGGCACGCATATGTCACGCTTTGTTGAAATTCTCAACATGAATGAACATGCTATTTCCATAGAGTCATTTGAAACGATTTTACGTGAAATGGTCAAGCGCCTGGAGGCTGAATCAGGCCATGTGGAAATGACTTTTCCTTACTTTGTAAACAAAGCCGCGCCTATTTCCGGCGTAAAAAGCTTACTGGATTATGAAGTGACTTTTATCGGCGAAATCCATCAAGATCAATTCGATATCACGGTTAAGGTATTGGTGCCTGTCACCAGCTTGTGTCCATGTAGCAAAAAAATATCCGCCTATGGCGCGCACAATCAACGCTCACATGTCACCGTCACTGCGCTAGTGAACGATTTTATATGGATTGAAGATATTATTGATTTGGTGGAAAAACAAGCCTCGTGTGAGCTTTTCGGCTTACTTAAACGCCCGGACGAAAAATATGTAACAGAACGCGCTTATGACAATCCCAAGTTTGTTGAAGACATGGTGCGCGATGTTGCAGCGCAACTCAATGCGGAAAAACGTATTGTGGCTTACACCGTAGAATCAGAAAACTTTGAGTCTATTCATAACCACTCAGCTTATGCACTGATTGAAAACGATAAGCGAAAATCAAGTAAATAAGCGCTGATAAAAATCTATGGTAGCGCTTGATTTCATCTAAACATCCCTGGTGCATTCTGCTGTTGATGCGTTAATTTCAGCCCGAGGGCTATCACAGCAAATCCCACTAATGGAAAAATGGCCGCAAGCATAAAGGTCTGCTGCCCACCCAAGTATTGCAAGGCATAACCGCCCGCCACGCCGCCAATCGTTCCGCCTATCCCATAGGCAACGCTGTTATATATCGCCTGCCCCTTTGCCTGATGGCGCCCATTAAAAAATTGCGTAATCACGTCAACTGAGGCCGCATGAAAACTACCAAAAGTAGCCGCATGTAACGTTTGCGCTAAAATCAGCAACCAGAGGCTATCAACCGCCACCCCTATCAGGCAAAATCTCATCACCGCCAAACCCAAACTCACCAATAAGACCGTCTTTAAACTAAAGTGCGCCATGATTTTTGGCATCAGCATAAAAATCACAATCTCACAGATAACGCCGACTGACCACAGCAAACCTATCATGCCTTTACTGTACCCATGTTCACTCAAATAAATGGAATAAAAGTTGTAGAGCACACCATGCGCTGTCACCATCAAAGAACAACCTATCAGTAGCGCAATGACGTTAGGCTGCTTGATGACCTGCCAAATCGAAAAGTGATCATGTGCATGTGCCTCAACCTTAGGTTCAGGCAATGTATATGAAAGTACAAACAAAGTGATCTGCACCATCAGCAAGAACCACAACAAGCTGGCGATGCCAGCCACATCAATCATAAATCCCAATACCACCGCAGCGACAATAAACCCCAGTGACCCCCACATGCGGATGCGACTGTAATGTCCGTTAGTGGTTGCAAGGTGTGCCAGGGTGAGAGACTCGGCCAAAGGTAATGTCGAACTGGTAAATAAACTTAATGCAGCCATCACAAAAAACAGCCAGAAAAAACCATGCGCCCAAAACACTGCGGTAAAGCCACATAATCCTAAAAAGGCGGTAAGCTTAATCCATTGCGCCCGCTTACCAGTGTGATCAGCCAACCAACCCCAGAAATTAGGGGCAAAAATTCGGCTAATCTGAAATAAAGACATCAGTATGCCAATATCTGCCGCAGTGAACTGCTCTGATTGCAAGTACAAACCCCAATAAGGGACAAATGCACCTACAAAAAAATAGTAGGCAAAATAAAAACGTGAGAGTCGGTAATGAAGTTTTGAATGCATATTGGAAGCGCCTCTATAGATTCACATCTATCCTATAAAGAGCAGTGGGGGTGTAACTAATTTTGTGTAATGACCTTATCGTTTATTGGTGTGCAAGATAAAACGTTTTGCACACCCTACGCTTGCTCTTTATAAAAGCCATATTACACAATCTTTGGCGTTGTACATTGCACATCGGCATTCTGTGCGCGTTGCCGCAAGGCATGATCCATTAACACCATGGCTAACATCGCTTCTACAATTGGCGTGGCGCGCACCCCAACACACGGATCATGACGACCGGTTGTTTGCATCGTTACCGCATGCCCCTCTTTGTCAATTGAGCGGCGCTCTTGTGGAATGCTTGAAGTGGGCTTTAATGCGACATTGACGCGTATCTCCTGCCCCGTAGAGATGCCGCCTAAAATTCCACCGGCATGATTGGTCACAAAGCCCTGCGGTGTCATTTCATCAGAATGTACACTGCCGCGCTGTGCGATACTTGCAAAACCGGCACCAATTTCCACACCTTTTACCGCGTTGATGCTCATCATGGCATAAGCGATTTCAGCATCCAGGCGATCAAAAACCGGTTCACCCCAACCTACCGGCACGCCTTCAGCTACCACCGTAATCTGCGCGCCTACTGAATCACGTTCAGCACGAATTTTATCTAAATAGACTTCTAATTGCGGTAGCACTGCTGTATTCGGTGAAAAAAACGGGTTGTCATTCACAGCATCCCAAGTTTCAAACGGAATCTCAATTTCACCCAACTGGCTCATATAACCACGTATCGTCACCCCAAAACGCTGTTTTAACCATTTTTTGGCAATGGCGCCTGCCGCCACGCGCACCGCTGTTTCGCGTGCGCTGGACCGACCGCCGCCACGATAATCGCGCACGCCATATTTTTGGGTGTAAGTATAATCGGCATGGCCCGGACGGAATGTATCCATGATTTTGCTGTAATCATGAGAGCGTTGATCCGTATTACGAATCAGCAAACCAATCGGAGCCCCCGTGGTTTTACCCTCAAACACGCCTGACAATATTTCAACGGCATCTGCCTCTTGGCGCTGTGTCACGTGCCGCGATGTACCGGGCTTACGGCGGTCCAAATCAATTTGCAAATCTTCTGCGCTCAAAGCCAAGCCTGGCGGGCATCCATCCACCACACCACCAATCGCCGCACCGTGCGATTCGCCAAACGAAGTAAATGTAAAAAGCGTGCCGAGTGTGTTACCGGACATGATGTGACCTCAATTAAAGTTAAGTAATTTTAGCATATCAAGGTGCGGGATTAAGATGCGCATCAATTGACCAAGCCTTTAATCCACTGCTGATATACTTGCGAAGCGACTTTATTGAGAAAGAAGCAGTGCAATGGTAGCGCTTGCCGGATAACATCCGCTTGCTGAACTGCAGGACTGGTTGAAGCACTCACGATTTCATCCGCGCCAACATCACACCAGTTATGTACCATTTCTGCAGTCATCTCAATATGACACTGAAATGCCAAATGCTTACCAATTGCATAAGCCTGATTTTGACAGTATTTGCTCGCCAGTAAGTGCACCGCATCTGGCGGTAAACTAAATATTTCACCATGCCAGTGAAACCCGTTAAAGCTCTCCACATCCCCAAACCAATGTCGTGCTGTAGTATTTTTGCTAACGCTGACTTCGCCCCAGCCGATTTCTTTCACTGCATTCCTGCTGACAACACCACCCAAGGCTTTACTGATTAACTGCCCGCCTAAACAATGTCCTAATACAGGAATGTCCGCAACGACTGCCTGCTGAATTAAATTTAATAACGGTGGAATCCATGGCAGCTCATCGTTCACACTCATGGGGCCACCCATCAGCACCATGCCGCTGTAAGCGGATATTGATGGCGGCAGTGCTTCACCTTGATCAATCTTGACTAATTGCCAAGGAATACGCTGCTCATCCAAAAACGTTGCCAGATACCCAGGCCCCTCTGTTTCGGCATGACGGAAGATTACAATCGGTTTAATATCAACGCGCTTCATTTGCTTATCACTCTATAATGGCCAACTTCAATAGCATCAATCGTGTAATTGCCAATCGCATAACGAATCAGCCGCAAAGTTGGAAATCCAACTTTCGCCGTCATGCGCCTAACCTGGCGATTTTTACCTTCTGCTATTTTAATCTCCAACCAAGTCGTTGGTATTGCTTTGCGCTCACGTATCGGCGGATGACGCGCCCATAGTTTTTCTGGCTCGTTAATCATTTTCACTTCAGCAGCTTGGGTGACAAAATCACCCAAATCCACACCATGCCTGAGTGGTTGCAAATCGGCATCCATGGGCGCGCCCTCAACCTGCACCCAATAAGTTTTCACTTCTTTATGTTTCGGGTGACTTAAACGATGTTGCAATGCGCCATCATCGGTTAAAATAAGCAAACCTTCGCTATCTGTATCTAATCGCCCGGCGGCGTAAACATCGGGCAACGGTATAAAGTCTTTTAACGTGGCGTACCCTACCCTTCCATCTCCAGGCTCATGTGGACTAAATTGGCACACGACGTTAAAAGGTTTATTGAATAAAATTAACATGTTAGGATTTTTTAATGACTTCTAAAGTAGCTTCTAAAATTAACGTGCCTCTTACTGGCGAAAAAATCACAGTCAATGCTGACAATTCGCTTAACGTACCCAATCAGCCCATTATCCCATTTATTGAAGGGGATGGCATAGGTGTGGATATTACGCCTCCCATGATTAAAGTCGTAGATGCCGCCGTGAACAAAGCCTATGGCGGCTCTCGCAAAATCTCATGGATGGAAGTTTACGCAGGCGAAAAAGCAGTGAAAGTTTACGGTAAAGATAAAGAAGGTAAAGACACATGGCTACCCGCCGAGACCATGCAGGCTGTTCGCGATTACGTGATTTCAATCAAAGGCCCATTAACCACGCCAGTAGGCGGTGGTATACGTTCACTTAACGTTACCTTACGTCAGGAACTCGATTTATATGTGTGCCTGCGTCCAGTGCAATACTTCACCGGTGTACCTAGCCCAGTTAAGCACCCGGAAAAAACCGACATGGTGATTTTTCGCGAAAACACAGAAGACATTTACGCGGGCATTGAATGGGCGGCAGATACCGATGAAGTTAAAAAAGTCATCAGCTTTTTAAGCGATATGGGCATGCGCAAAAAGATTCGTTTCCCTGAATCGTCTGCCATCGGCATTAAACCAGTGTCTATCGAAGGTAGCCAACGACTGGTGCGTAAAGCGATTCAGTACGCGATTGATAATAACCGTAAGTCTGTGACGATTGCCCACAAAGGCAATATTATGAAGTTCACTGAAGGTGGCTTTAGAGACTGGGGTTATGACGTTGCCAAGCAGGAATTTGGTGCAGTCGAAATTGATGGCGGCCCATGGTGCAAACTGCCAAATGGTATTGTCATTAAAGACTGTATTGCCGATGCATTTTTACAGGAAATCTTATTACATCCGCAAGATTACGACGTTGTCGCAACGCTTAACTTAAACGGCGACTACATGAGTGACGCCCTTGCTGCCCAAGTTGGCGGCATTGGCATTGCACCGGGCGCCAATTTAAGTGACACGATTGCAATGTTTGAGGCAACACACGGCACCGCACCAAAAATTGCAGGAAAAAACATTGCCAATCCAAGCTCGTTGATACTTTCAGCGGAGATGATGTTACGTCATTTAGGTTGGGGTGAGGCTGCTGACTTAGTGCTAAAAGGTGTTGCCAATGCAATTATCGCCAAGCGCGTTACCAGCGACTTCTCCAGCCAAATGGAGAGCGCAACACAGGTAGGCACTTCAGAATTTGGTGATGAAATCATCGCCAATATGTAATCAGCAATAAGTCCACCAAGAAAAATGGCTCGTCATATTGACGAGCCATACTTATTAGACGGTGTATTACGTAGCCTGTTTATCCTATAGCCTATGTACTTAACGTAATCAGTCGATCAAATCTAAAACTTAAGCCTTTTGAATATTAGAAGCTTGTTTGCCTTTTGGGCCTTCTGTCAAATCAAAACTTACACGCTGACCTTCTTTAAGACTTTTGTAACCAGCTTCTACAATCGCAGAGAAGTGTGCGAACAAATCATCACCGCCGTCATCTGGAGTAATAAAACCGAAACCTTTAGAATCGTTAAACCATTTTACAGTACCTGTTGCCATTTCATACATCCTTACATAATACAAAGGGGGGCACCCCAAAAAGTTTGCCTCGAGAACAGAACTCGCAGTAAAAAAATTATTAAAGCAGGCTACAAAAAACTCGAACTCAAACACCTAGACATGTTTATAAGTTTGTTTTCTGTCAATGTCAAGTGCCTTTTA
>CAMBZE010000038.1 GCA_945872425.1 Methylotenera oryzisoli
TGGATATTGCTCGTCGCCTGCATACACCACATATTTACGAACTGGCTGCAAATCATCGCACGCTGAATAAAAACCGCGTTCTAGCTTAGGCGTAAGACTGCGCTTAATTTCGATTGCCCACAAATCTTGATTCGGCCAGACCAATATCAAGTCGATTTCTGCACCACCACTACTGCGATAAAAGTAGCCTTGCACATTGTTGGGGGCAATATTAAGAATATTTTCAATCACAAAACATTCCCAACTTTTACCCAACACAGGATGACTAAGTAAACTTTCTTCATCTGTAATTTGCAATAAAGCATGGATGATACCGCTATCGCGCACATATACTTTCGGTGCTTTTGTCAGGCGTTTACCAGTATTGGCATGCCATGGCAGCAAGCGCCGCACCAGTAATAAATCAATCAGCAAATCAAGATAATTAGCGGCTGTTTTATTATCAACGCCCAAATTACGTGCCAGTTGCGCCGTATTTAATAACTCTCCTTGATGGTGTGCCAACATACCCCAAAAACGACGCAAGGTTTCTGTTGAAATTCGCGGCGCAAATTGAGGAATATCTCGCTCTAAATAACTGCGAATAAAGTCTTGCCGCCAGCGCACACTCAAGTTATCACTTTTGGCTAAAAAGCTATCTGGGAAACCACCCCGTACCCACAACCTTTGTAATTGCTTTGATTCGACTTCTAATATGTTAAACGGGTTAAGCGACAGGTAGCTAATGCGCCCTGCCAAGGTTTCACCGGCTTGCTTAAGCAAATCGAGTGATGCTGACCCCAGTAATAAGTACAGCCCCGCCTGACGCCCATCACGACGTGCGCTATCTATTAAACCGCGCAATACTGGAAACAGGTTTGGCGCTCTATGCACTTCATCTAGAATGACAAGCTTATCTTGATGCGCTTTTAGATATAGCTCAGGCTGGGCAAGCTTAGCGCGATCTTGCTCAGATTCCAAATCTAAATAAAGCACTTGTTTTGACAAATGCTTGTTGACTTCAAATGCCAGTGTAGTTTTACCTACTTGCCGACAACCTAGCAATGCCACGGCTGGAGAAGAATCTAGACTATCAATCAGCTCTTTAAGTAAATGTCGCTTATTCATCCTTGCAATTATGGAACTACAATCCAAATATTGCAAGGATATTTAGACTAATATTAGTATTTCGAAGGAAATATGCCAAAAACTCCCATCAGCTTAAACTAGTGACTTCGCTCTAGCAAAAGTAACGGATTAAAAGTTGTTTACCTAACAATCTCGGTTCAACATCATTCGCCCACGCTTCGGCTTCGGCCTGCGAGTTGAATATCTGGTGTATTTCGGCAAAGCCTTTTCGTCGTATTTGTGCGCGAAAGCGACCAGATGGAAGTTTTGATATTGTGGCCATTTACTGTCTCCGTGGCAATTATTGCCATGGATTTTGCCACATAAATGGAAAAGGACCTACACCGTTAGGTGTAAGTCCTTGTTTTATTTGGTAGGGTGTGCGGGGATCGAACCCACGACAAACGGATTAAAAGTCCGCTGCTCTACCAGCTGAGCTAACACCCCATTCATTGAGCAATGTGCGTCACTCACGAAAGGGCGCAATTATGCTAGAAACTCTCCACTTGGTCAATCAAAAACCAGTAAATAATTAAATTATTTACTGGTTTATTTTTACAGTTGGCGCACTCAAATTTGAAGTGCAATAAATTACTGGAAAATTTACGGCTAACGCATGCCCGGAATTTTTCCGCCCATCATGCTGCCCATGCCGCGCATCATTTTTGCCATGCCACCTTTACTAAACATTTTCATCATCTTCTGGGTTTCTTCAAATTGTTTTAGTACGCGGTTAACTTCTTGCACTTGTACGCCAGAGCCATCGGCAATACGTTTTTTGCGGGTTGCCTTGATGATCTCTGGTTTGCGGCGTTCTAGCGGCGTCATGCTATTGATAATGCCTTCTATGCGACGAATACTTTTATCTGCATCTTCAGGCTTCACTTTGGCCGCCATACCTGCCATTTGCGAAGGCAGTTTGTCCATCAACGCGCCCATGCCGCCCATTTTACGCATTTGTGACATTTGCGCTTTGAAGTCGTTTAAATCAAAGCTTTTACCTGACTTCACTTTATCGGCGAGCTTTTGCGCCTCAGCCATATCAACATTTTTATGCGCTTGCTCAATCAGGCCGAGCACATCACCCATGCCTAGTATGCGCGATGCCATTCGATCCGGGTAAAACGGCTCTAGCCCGTCTACTTTTTCGCTGACGCCAATAAATTTAATTGGCTTGCCCGTAACATGGCGTACCGACAATGCCGCGCCACCGCGAGAGTCACCGTCCAGTTTAGTTAGGATAACACCGGTGAGTGGCAAGGTTTCGCCAAAGGCTTTTGCCGTGTTGATTGCATCCTGACCTTGCATGGCATCCACCACGAACAAGGTTTCAATTGGGTTTAGCAGTGTGTGCAGCGCTTTAATTTCCGACATCATCACTTCATCAATACCCAAGCGGCCTGCGGTATCGAAGATCACTACGTCATAATAGCCACGCTTGGCAAAATCCAATGTGGCATTAGCAATATCGGCCGGTTTTTGGCTCGCATTGCTATCGAAACATTCAACTTCCAGTTGTTTGGCAAGGGTTTTTAGTTGCGCTATCGCTGCTGGACGGTAAACATCCGCACTGGCTAAGAGCACTTTCTTTTTTTGCTCTTTCAGCAGTTTTGCCAGCTTGGCTGAAGTCGTAGTTTTACCCGAACCTTGTAAACCTGCCATCAAAATAATCGCGGGCGGCACTGCGGCTAAATTTAAGCCTACATTAGCTTTACCCATTAATGCAGTCAGCTCATCATTCACCACGCCGATAACAGCCTGACCAGGCGTGAGACTTTGCAACACGTCTTGACCCTGCGCGCGCTGCTTAACCGCTGCGATAAAGTCTTTGACAACAGGTAAGGCTACGTCCGCCTCAAGCAAAGCCATGCGCACCTCGCGCATGGCATCGGCGATGTTCTCTTCTGTGAGCCGTGCCTGACCACGTAAATTCTTAATAACGCCCTGCAGGCGCCCGGTTAAATTTTCTAACATTGTGTACTCTGACAAATCATTTAGAACGCAATTTTACATCAAGCTATTATATTTACAGCACATTTGCGCCATAATTACACTATGATCTATACCGTGCAAAAGTTAATCCCTTATTTAGTTGTCGTGTTTATCTACCTGGCCGTGGCCGCCGATTTTTGGCGAGCTGCCAAAACACCTGAAAACGCTCCGCTGAAACTGCATGCTGCCATGATCGCGTTAGGCCTGCTGATTCATGGCTGGCTTTTACACCAGAGCATTTTTTCAGCAGGATTCAACTTAGGTCTTTATCAATCCATCTCGGTAATACTTTGGTTAACCGTATTGATTTATTGGATTACAGATCGCAATCATCAGCTTCATAGCTTGCAGGCGTTTGTATTGCCCCCAGCCGCCGTATTTGCGCTGCTGCCGGCTTTTGCTTCAAATAATCACTATCTACCAGAAAATGAAGGTGGGTTATTTATGCTGCACATTAGCATTGCACTCATTGCGTACAGTTTATTTACCTTTGCTGCCCTGCATGCACTATTGATGGCCATTGCCGAGCGTAGCTTGCATCACAAACCAACGCTCATTAAGCTGCCAAGCTTTCCCCCTTTGATGGTGATGGATTCCTTGCTATTCAAAATTATTGGTCTGGGCTTTATTTTACTCACCATCACCTTGGTCAGCGGTATGTGGTTTTCAGAGCTGATATTTGGCAAGCCGATACAGTTTAGTCACAAAACTATATTTTCAATTGCCAGCTGGTTTATTTATGCAGGCTTGCTGTTTGGCAGGATTAAATATGGCTGGCGCGGTCTCAAAGCCATTCGCTGGACGCTCACAGGCTTTGCCCTGCTTTTACTGGCGTACATTGGCAGTAAGTTTGTTTTACAAATTATGCTGGGAAGATAGCCCTTAACGCAATCTGAGGCTTATCTTAAACTAATTCGTGGCCAGCCTTGTTGCTCGGCATAAACCTTTAAAGCGGTATCAGCGTCCACCGCCACCGGGTTAGTCACCAGTTTCATTAACGGCAAATCGTTATGTGAATCACTATAAAAGTAACTGGTATCAAAATCGCTTAATTGCTGCCCACGCTCTGCCAGCCATTGATTGATACGTGTGACTTTCCCTTCCTGAAAACTAGGCACGCCATGCACCCCGCCTGTATATTCGCCATCCAACATTTCGGGGTCTGTGCCAATTAAATGTTCAATACCGTAAGCCGTGGCTATTGGCTTGGTCACAAAGCTGTTTGTGGCCGTAATTACCACACACAAATCACCCGCAGCTTTATGTTTATTCACCAGATTTTGCGCTTTATGCGTCATCATCGGGCGAATCACCTGATCCATATATTTCAGGTGTAATTCATCCAGAAATTTTTTGGGATGCTGACTCAACGGCTTTAACTGGAACTCCAAAAATTGGTCAATATCCAGGTTGCCGTTTTTATAATCCAAATAAAACTGTTCGTTACGTTGTTGATGCGTTTTGGCGTCTAACAAACCCTCGCCAATTAAAAACAGGCTCCAGTTGTAATCGCTATCGCCTGCGAGCAAAGTGTTATCCAAATCAAATAAAGCCAGATTTTGTTTTTTGAAATCTTGTTCCATATTAAATGTCTTTAATTATCAGTTGCAGAATTATTCGTTGTAGAAAGTACTAAAAACACACCCACTAAAATTACACCGAGTGCCATCAACTCTACCGCAGTCACCTGCTCGTTCGCGAGCCAAATACCCACGATAAATGCCACGACCGGATTCACAAAAGTATTACTGCTTGCGACCAATGGACGTACCGTTTTGAGTAAATACTGGTACGCGCTGTAAGCCACTAGCGAGCCTAATACCACGAGAAACAGCAAAGCCCCCCATGATTTTAAGCTAATGGCTTGCGGCCACACTTCACCCCGAACGGCGCTCGCCAGTAGCAATGCCACGCCACCAGCCAACATCTGCGTGGCGCTTGCCATTAAGCCCTGCGGCATAGCCAAGTACTTGCCCCACACCGAGCCAAATGACCAACTGGCTGCCGCAAAAATCAGCAACCCTGCGCTGACTAAATCACCATGCAAACTGCCGCCGAGATTAAGCAAGGCAATCCCCACGAAACCAACTGCGATTCCTGACCATTCTCTAGCAGTGATTTTGCGCCCCCAAATTGAGGAAAAAATCGCCATCCAAATTGGGGCGGTGGCAATGGATAACGCTGCCACACTTGACGATACCGTTTGCTGCACATAACACACCGTGCCATTACCTAGCGCAGGCAGCAATAGACCGACCACACTCGCCCCCAGCCATTGCTGCCGCGTGGGATTGGGCGCGCCTAAATAGCGCATCACCGCATATAAAATTACACCCGCAAGGGTGAAGCGAACCCCCGCCATTAAAAATGGAGGGAAACTCTCAATACCAAAGCGTATGGCTAGGTAAGTTGAACCCCAAATAAAATAGGTACAAAACAGACTTGCAATGACAAGTAGCGTTTGTTTTTTATACGGCATTACTCGATAACTTACGTGAGCAAAATTAAACCTGAGGGTGCGCACGCTCGAGCTTGCTATGCAACTTATTCAACCCATTCAAATAAGCCTTCGCCGAGGCAACGACTATGTCGGTATCTGCACCTTGCCCATTCACAATACGCCCGCCTCTAGAGAGGCGCACGGTAACCTCACCTTGCGCGTCAGTGCCACTGGTAATGTTGTTCACTGAGTAAAGCAACAATTCAGCGCCGCTATTCACGATACCTTCTATGGCTTTGAAAGTTGCATCTACCGGACCGCCACCGTCCGCTTCCGACTTTCTCTCCATGCCATTATCAGAAACCGTCACCAAAGCATGTGGCGTTTCACCCGTTTGTGAAGCCACTTGCAAATAGACTAATTTATAGTTTTCAGCGGCTTCTTGGATGTTCTCCCCGCTCACCAAAGCCTGCAAATCTTCATCAAAAATTTCAGATTTTTTATCGGCTAACTCTTTAAAGCGCGCAAATGCCGCATTCAGCAAGTCTTCCGTTTCAAGCTCAATACCCAACTCTTTCAAGCGCGTTCTAAACGCATTGCGACCTGACAACTTCCCCAAAGTCAATTTGTTCGCATTCCAACCCACGTCTTCTGCCCGCATGATTTCATAAGTCTCGCGATGCTTCAACACGCCATCTTGATGAATACCTGACTCGTGCGCAAAAGCATTAGCGCCGACAATCGCCTTATTGGGTTGCACCGGATAACCAGTAATTGACGACACCAATTTGCTGGTAGCCACGATTTGCGTGGTGTCGATACGCGTGGTTAAGTTGAAAATATCACTGCGTGTTTTAATCGCCATGACGACTTCTTCCAAGCTCGCGTTACCTGCGCGCTCACCCAAGCCGTTAATGGTGCATTCCACTTGGCGTGCCCCGCCCATGACCGCAGCCAATGAATTAGCCACCGCCATGCCGAGATCGTTATGGCAGTGCGTTGACCACACCACTTTGTCACTATTTGGCACACGCGCAATCAACTCACGCATACGCTCACCCCACGGCGCGGGAATAGAATATCCAACGGTATCTGGCACGTTAATGGTGGTAGCACCGGCTTGAATCACCGCATCGAATATACGTATCAAAAAATCCATGTCTGAACGTACCGCGTCTTCGGCCGAGAACTCGACATCATCGGTATATTCCAACGCCCACTTTACTGCCTGAACCGCCCGTTCCACGACTTGATCTTCCGTCATGCGAAGTTTATTTTCCATATGGATTTTGCTAGTGGCAATAAATGTGTGAATGCGGCCACTAGCAGCATGCTTAATGGCCTCTCCCGCACGGCGCACGTCATTTTCACTGGCACGTGCCAGTGAACATACGGTTGAGTTTTTAATAATTTTGGCGATTTCTGAAATCGCATCAAAATCACCCGGGCTTGCAGCGGCAAAGCCCGCTTCAATCACATTGACGCCCAATTTTTCAAGCTGGCGCGCAATACGAACTTTTTCTTCTTTGGTCATTGCCGCACCTGGGCTTTGCTCGCCATCACGCAATGTGGTGTCAAAAATAATAATTTGATCTTGCTTCATCATAAATACCTAACATTTTTTATTCGGTTTTAGCCATGTATTGTTTAACTATATGGCTAGAAAATAGCACCTCGGCACTAGCGTAGGGTGCAACATCTTTAATACTTGGAGTGTGGGAGTATAGTCTGCGCACTAGCGCAGGTTAGTGCGCAGCGCGAGTAAGCGTAACGCAAAAAATTTGCGCAACAACAAAGCACTTGCAACGAGGCTAAGTGCATAAAAAGCATAAGAAATATGTGAATTGAACATAGTGGTAGAAATATAATGTTTTTTTGAGTGTTCTGCAAGGGTTTAACTAACAGTGTTTAACTATTTGAATTTACTTATCAGGACAATAAACAATCCACGCTCAATCGCCATTTTCCGCACGGATCTTTCCGCGTAGCCATAACACGTAACCCGAAAAGGCATAAGCCGTCATGGCAAAAAACAACACTTCAGGCGGACTATAAGAAATTAGCACGAAGGTCAACACAATACCCAGCATCACAAAGAACGGCACGCTATCTTTTAAATTGATATCTTTGCCGCTGTAATAGCGCAAATCACTCACCATGGAGACCCCGGCAAACACAGTGATTGCCCAAGCCATCCATTTCATTTTAAGTACGCCAAAAAATACATCGCGTCCGCTCACGCCGTATTCGTAAGACACCCACACGAAACCTGCCAATAATGCCGCGGCCGCAGGACTGGGTAAGCCCTGAAAGTAGCGTTTGTCTTGATGCTCATCGTCCAGTTTTGTGTTAAACCGCGCTAAACGCAATGCTGCACAGGCACAGTAAATAAAAGCGGCAATCCAACCAAGTTTACCTAAAGGCTTAAGTGCCCACACATAAAGAATCAGCGCAGGAGCAACGCCAAACGACACCATGTCAGACAAACTGTCATATTCTGCCCCAAAAGCGCTTTGCGTATTGGTCATGCGCGCCACGCGACCATCTAAACCATCCAGCACCATCGCAATAAAAATAGCAATCGCAGCAAACTCAAAATTACTATTCATTGCCTGCACAATCGCGTAAAAGCCTGCAAACAGCGCTGCGGAAGTAAACAAGTTGGGAAGCAGATAAATACCTCGATCTCTTAAAGACGGGCTATCTGATTTTGTATTGGGAAATCGTCGTTTAGTATCTGTCATAATTTAATATTACCTGCGAATTCAGCAAGCGAATCTCTTATCAAAGTGAATCTCTAAATTTAAAGTGAACCTCTAAAACCTATTTTTTACAAAAGCAAGTATACCAAAGGCATGTGATAATATCGCGGCTTACAAAAAATAGTCTATTTCATGCAATTTACATTACACAAACAAGATGGCCTCGCCCGTCGCGGCACTCTGTCACTCGCCCATGGTGAGGTGCAAACCCCCGCCTTCATGCCCGTTGGCACTTATGGTACGGTAAAAGCCATGTCGCCACTAGAGCTCAAGGAAATCAACGCGCACATTGTATTAGGCAACACGTTTCACTTATGGCTGCGCCCAGGCCTAGATGTCATCGCCGCACATGGTGGCTTGCACAAATTCATGGGCTGGGATGGCCCGATTTTAACGGATTCTGGCGGCTTTCAGGTATGGAGTCTGGGTGCCTTACGTAAAATTTCTGAAGAGGGCGTGAAGTTTCGCTCTCCAATTAACGGCGACAGTTGTTTTTTAACACCGGAAGAATCCATGCGCATTCAAAAAGTGTTGAATGCTGACATTGTGATGATTTTTGACGAGTGCACCCCCTACCCCGCCACCGTTAAAGAGGCTAATGACTCGATGCAGCTAAGTTTGCGCTGGGCAAAGCGCAGCAAAGCCGCCCACGCAGGCAATGACAATGCACTATTTGGCATTATCCAAGGTGGCATGTATGAAGCGTTGCGTGACATCTCACTGGCGGGTTTAACTGAAATAGATTTTGATGGTTACGCCATTGGCGGATTATCTGTTGGTGAACCTAAAGAGGATATGTTGCGCATCCTAGCGCACACCGCACCCAAAATGCCGGCCCATAAGCCACGCTATTTAATGGGTGTCGGCACACCAGAAGATTTGGTCGATGCTGTTTCTCAAGGCATTGATATGTTTGATTGCGTCATGCCCACCCGCAACGCCCGTAACGGCTGGCTATTTACGCAATATGGCGATGTAAAAATTAAAAATGCCGGCTACAAAAATGATACCGCACCGCTAGATGCGGACTGTAGCTGCTATACCTGCCGTAATTTCACCCGCGCCTACCTGCATCACTTACATAAAGTAGGCGAGATTTTAGGTTCACGCTTAAACACCATCCACAACCTGCATTATTACCAAGCGCTCATGGCTGGCATGCGCAGTGCGATTGAGACCGGGACATTTGAAGTATTCAAGCAGGAGTTTGCGGCAAAACGCAGGAGTTTGTCCTGACTTCGCTGACGCTCCGAATTGACGGCCTGCAACAAAAGTCAGTCTGTGCTAAAATTCGAGGCTAATTTTTAGCATTTTTTCCTTAACCCTTACTATTTAAGAGAGCAATATCGTGTTTATTTCAAATGCTTACGCTGCAACCGCACCAACAACTGACTTCACCAGCTTTTTACCACTCATCGTGATTTTTGTACTATTTTTCTTCATGATTATTCGCCCGCAAATGAAACAGGCAAAAGAACAGCGCAATATGATTGCTGCATTACAAAAAGACGATGAAGTCGTCACCAATGGCGGCATTGTTGGCAAAATCACAAAAGTGACCGAAACCTTTGTCAGCGTTGAAATTGCACCCAATACTGAAATCACCGTGCAAAAACATGCCATACAAAGTGCTTTGCCAAAAGGTACGATTAAAAGCATTTAAGATGCTTGAAATGAATAAAGCACATTTGCCTTAATCCCTGCAACTCGCAATCCATTGACTAGAGCCTGACTATGAACCGCTACCCAATGTGGAAAAACATTTTTGTTGCCAGCATGATTTTGATTGGGTTTATCTACACCATTCCGAATTTTTTTGGCGAATCGCCTGCAGTACAAATCACGCCAGCCAAAAGTACTACAAAACTTGATCCTACTTTATTAGCTCAAGTTGAGTCGGTTTTTAAGCAGGAAAAAATTCAATATGACGGCATTTACCTAGATGCACGTGGTGTCAAGGCGCGCTTTGCCGATACCGATACGCAAATCAAAGCCAAAGACGTTTTGCAAGCAAGCCTGGGCAAAGACTACACCGTTGCACTCAATTTACTTTCACGCTCACCGGATTGGCTGCGTAGCCTAGGTGCCAAACCAATGTACCTGGGGCTGGATTTACGCGGTGGTGTGCATTTTCTGTTACAAGTCGATATGAAAGCCGCTTTGGACAAGGCCGCTGAGCGCTTTATTGGTGACTTTAGAGCCGCCTTGCGTAAGGAACGTATTTCATACATAGGCGTAGCGCGCGAAGGGCAAACCGTACAAATCCGCTTTGGCGATGTTGCCGAGTTAGCAAAAGCAAAGAAAGTCATCAGTAAAGAATATCCGGATTTAACACTCAATGAAGTAGTAGAAGGTGAAGAAAAACTACTGACCGCTTCATTGAATTTAGTCGAACAAAAACGTATTCAAGACTTTGCCTTGAAACAAAACATCCAAACACTGCATAATCGCATCAACGAACTGGGCGTAGCCGAGCCTATTATTCAACAGCAAGGCGCTGATCGCGTCGTGGTGCAATTACCCGGCGTGCAGGATACCGCCAAAGCCAAAGAAATTTTAGGCCGCACTGCGACACTGGAAATCAGGCTGGTAGATGAAGAAAAATCTGATGCGGCCACATTGGAAAAAGCCGATAAAGGTCAAGCGCCACTGGGTGACGAAGTATTTAAGGACCGTGAAGGTCGCGCTATTTTGGTGAAAAAGAACGTCGTACTCACTGGCGATTACATTACAGATGCAGGTCCAGGCGTTAACAACCAAACTGGGCAATCTGTGGTCAATGTGACCCTCGATGGACGTGGCGCACGTATATTCCAACAAGCCACCCGTGAAAATGTTGGCAAACGCATGGCCATATTGCTGATTGAAAAAGGCAGCACAGAAGTTGTAACAGCCCCTGTGATTAACGAAGAAATCGGCGGCGGCCGTGTGCAGATTTCAGGCATGGCCAATACGCAAGAAGCCACTGATATTTCATTGCTGCTACGTGCCGGCGCGCTGGCCGCGCCCATGGATATTATTGAAGAACGCACCGTCGGCCCCAGCATGGGTCAGGATAATATCAATCGCGGCATTCATTCCACGCTTTGGGGCTTTGCTGCAATTGCAGTGATGATGATGATTTATTACATGGCGTTTGGCGTGGTATCCGTTGCCGCCTTAGCTATCAATTTACTGCTGCTGGTTGCCATTCTGTCTATGCTACAAGCCACACTCACCTTACCTGGCTTGGCGGCGATTGCATTGGCGTTAGGGATGGCGATTGATGCCAACGTGCTGATTAACGAACGTGTGCGTGAAGAGTTGCGCAATGGAAATACGGCTCAAGCCAGTATTCATGCCGGTTACGATCGTGCTTTCGACACCATCCTGGACTCGAACGTCACCACATTGATTGCCGGCTTGGCGCTATTTATGTTTGGTACAGGCCCCATCAAAGGTTTTGCGGTCGTTCACGTGTTGGGCATTATGACCTCGATGTTCAGTGCCGTGCTGGTGTCGCGGGCCATGGTGAACTTAATTTACGGTTATCGCCGTAAAGTCACTAAGCTTTCCATCGGCCAGATTTATAAAGCCTAAAACTTACCTATTTAGAAAACTAAATTTAGAACATTTGAGTACACATTATGGAATTATTTAGAATTAAAAATGATATTCCCTTTATGAGTTATGGTCGCCTGACGACGGCCATCTCATTAGTGACATTTATCCTGGCAGTTTTTTTCTTAGCTACGCGCGGTTTAAGTTTTGGCGTGGACTTTACCGGCGGCACAGTGATGGAAGTCAGCTACCCACAAGCAGCCAACCTGGAGAGTGTACGTAAAGCCGTTGATAGTATTGGGCTAAAAGAAGCCACTGTACAGAATTTTGGCTCCAGCCGCGATGTGTTAATTCGCCTGCCAGTCAAACCCGGTTTGTCTGTATCACAACTTTCAGAGCAAGTGAAAGCGGCATTAGTAAACGCTGACGCAAGTGCTGAAATACGCCGTGTAGAATCTGTAGGCGCGCAAGTGGGCGATGAGCTATATGAAAATGGCGGCTTAGCCTTATTTTTTGTTTGCGTAGGCATCGTGCTGTACCTATGGCTTCGCTTCGAATGGCGTTTTGCGGTAGCCGCTATCATCGCCAACATGCATGATGTCGTGATCATTTTGGGCTTTTTCGCATTTTTCCAATGGGAGTTCAACCTCACCGTGCTGGCTGCCGTGCTGGCGGTACTTGGCTATTCCGTCAACGAATCTGTAGTAGTGTTTGACCGCGTGCGTGAAAATTTCAGAAAAATGCGCAAAGCCAGCGTGGTGCAAGTGATTGACAACGCCATTACCCGCACCATGTCACGCACAGTCATTACCCACTTAATGACGCAAACCATGGTCGGCTCTATGCTGCTATTCGGCGGCGAAGTCTTGCATAACTTTGCCTTGGCACTGACCATTGGCATTTTGTTTGGCATCTACTCCTCTGTACTGGTCGCTTGCCCTGTCGCAATGTGG